>JAWXTU010000007.1:0-46207 GCA_044433285.1 bacterium
CCGATGTCAAAAAGTTTATTAATTGACTACCAGTAGAAACCCCCGAAACATCATTTATCTGTGCAAAATTGCCTACGATAAACATATCTATAGCTCCATACATCACTTGCAGAAGTAGGGCAAATAGTATAGGGATTGTGAATGTTATTAGTGATTTTGTAACACCTCCATAAATCATCGGATTTTCTTTTATATCACTCATTTCTAGCTTTTTTCTTGTTGAGGAAATTTTTCTAAATCCCCCTTAAAATAGATATTATGTATTGCATTTTATCTGAGTGCAAAGGTACAACTTATTGTGGCTATAAAAAAATATTATGAGCGTTTTCTATCCCCGAAAATAGGTTATCTACACCCTTTCGAGTTATTACTTACTAATTAACTGTTTTCTCTCTTTTGGAGTCATACATTTTTTGCAAATACCATATAGATATACCATATGAAATTGGGTATGAAATGTTGTGAATTTACGCATTTTTGTTGTGCGAGATATTTTCTGATCAGTAAATTCCTTTACCATACCGCATTTATTGCAGATACGAATGTGATGAGTTACTGCTCGTGTAGTTGCTTCATACTGAACATCTCTACCTGGTAGTGGGTGACGGATAATGATTGAGGCATCTAGCAAAAAATTAATAATATTGTATACGGCAGCTTTGGAAATAGGGTAGTGCGTGTTGATGCTTTCGTACAAACTTAGAGTAGTGAACCTGCTATTCATTGCAATAATCTCCTCAAGCACTTTAACTCGCTCTGTACTATGGCGTAATTTGTGTTTTTCGATATATTTGTTTAGCTGCGTGATGGATTGTTGCATATGATTTATGGGCGATATTTTGATTCTGTTAAAATGATTTGAGCATTAGGTTGTTGCATTAGTTGCATAACGCTTATGCTCGGGTTGTTGCGCATATAACTATCCACAATTTGCCACCCGAGATATATCCCTGCACGCGATGGCGACTCTTGAGTAAATGGGAGTGTAAATGGTCCGTCATTTGTATATCGTCCGCGCGTAATTAGGTCTGTTGCATATAGATTTTTAGTAGCCATAAGCATCTCCCACATATTTTTTTCATTTTTCTTAACCCACTCCCACTGCTCCTGCGTGTAGCCCATAATCACCTCTTTGGGCGTATTTGGTAGCAGTTGAGAAATTACATAGTGTATCTTACCTCTATATATAATGTCTGCAAGTAGGTTTTTATCCAGACTATATAGAGGAAATTCAGCTGTTAGCCAAGCAGCAAGATAATCTGGTACGATTTTTTCTTCGCACATATTTGCCTTTTGATATTCATATATACCAATCTTTTGGTAAATATCATAATCGCTACCTAGATAATTGTCGATGCTAAGTGAGATAAAATCATATCCAATTATGATATTTTGGTTAAATCCAGATACGTGGGTGTATATTTTAGGTATCTCTATATTAGGAAAATAGTATTTTGCACGGCGAAATGCCATCGTCAAATCTTGTTCGTGGATATCTATACTTTTGTAATATTCCAATGCATCGTTGTATAGCCTTTGAACGTTTGTATCGTTTACAAAATGCAAATAAGTTTCGTGTGTAACTGGATTATTTGGCTCTCCAAAATTTACCACTCGTGTTAAATAGTCGTAGGTGATATTTGGATATTCCGCCTCTAATCGTTCAAAAGCGAGGGGCAAATTTGTTGTATCCAAAGCCCAGAATGCACTGTCAAAGCGCATTATATTTACGTCAAAATCTATTCCTCTCAGGTCGGCTTTGCGATTACTTGTGTTGCAGGCTGTTAGAATTATCGCTGCAATGATTATTATGATATTTTTCTTGTTCATACTCCTCAAGGGATTTCTAAAAACGGTTTTCTAAAGAACTGTTTTGGGTCGTACGATATTAAATGATTTTTTATTCGGGGAGTTTTTAGAATGCCCCTATAAATTTTTATTTTGCAAAGATACAAATATGTGGTGGATTTTTGTATCTTTACATCGTTAAAAATAGTAAAAAAGCCAAAGCGAAAAATTAATTAGCTTTTTTTGAGTGTAAGATGTCATTTTCTGCAAAAAAAATTGTAACTTTGCGTGTTATTTGCGAGATATATTGTCAAGGGATATTTGAGATAAAAAACATAAATGATATTAGAGATAAAAAACATAGAAAAGTCATATGGCAGTCAGAGAGTGCTGTGTGGGATAGATTATAATTTTCAAACGTCGGGTGTGGTGGGTTTGATTGGTCCGAATGGAGCAGGTAAATCTACCTTGATGAAGATTGTAACAGGCTATATATCACCAGATAATGGTGAGGTGATGGTGTTGGGTGATAGGGTGGAAGTTGATAGCGTAGTTACCAAAAAATATGTAGGTTATCTGCCTGAGCATAATCCGCTATACCTCGAAATGTATGTGCGTGAATATCTTGAATATGTGGCGGCTGCATATGGCATAAAAGCGGCTGCGCAACGTGAGGCGGTGGAGCGTGTTATCCAAGAAACAGGGCTTGCTAAAGAGCAAACTAAACGGTTGGGACAACTCTCAAAAGGGTACAGACAGCGTGTCGGCATCGCTGCTGCTATCATTCATCGTCCAAAAATACTAATACTAGATGAGCCAACCACTGGTCTCGATCCTAATCAACTTATTGAAATTAGGGAACTTATAGCCAAACTCGGTGCGGAGCATCTAGTTATATTCTCCACTCATATTATGCAAGAGGTAGATCTGCTTTGCGATGATATTATAATTTTGAGCAAGGGCAGTATTGTGTTTTCTGGCTCAAAAGTGGAGCTAAAAGAGCAGCACGGCTCGGTAGAACAACTTTTTTATAAAGTTACCAATTAAAGAGGGAAATTCTTTAGATTTTCCTAATAAAAGAGTTTTTAAAACCCCGCAAATGGACATCTAAAAGCTCCCAGAAAAATAACAGACTATGGATAACGAATTTGATATACGAAATACTCAAAGAGAGACAAATGATATAGATAAAGCTCTACGCCCCTTATCGTTCTCAGATTTTGCGGGACAAGATAAAGCGGTAGAGAATCTTAGCATATTTGTGCAGGCTGCCAAATTGCGTGGCGAGAGCTTAGATCATACACTTCTGCACGGACCTCCCGGATTGGGTAAAACCACACTTAGTAATATCATCGCCAATGAGTTAGGCGTTGGCATCAAACTCACCTCAGGTCCAGTGCTCGATAAACCTGGCGATTTGGCTGGTATTCTCACCTCGCTCGAGGCAAATGATGTGTTGTTTATCGACGAGATACATCGTTTGAGTTCGGTGGTGGAGGAGTATCTGTACTCTGCAATGGAGGATTTCAGAATAGATATAATGATTGATAAAGGACCAAGCGCACGTTCAATTCAGATTGATCTAGAGCCGTTTACTCTCGTTGGGGCTACTACTCGCAGTGGTCTGCTCACAGCTCCTCTGCGTGCCAGATTTGGTATCAATTGTCATTTTGAGTATTACGATGATACTGTGCTTGTGGGGATTATCAACCGTTCGGCAGATATTTTACAAGTCCCAATTGTGCACGAGGCAGCTGTGGAAATAGCTCTCCGCAGTCGAGGCACACCACGTATTGCAAATGCACTTTTGCGCCGTGTGCGTGATTTTGCACAGGTAAAGGGTAGCGGTCGTATCGACAAAACTATTGCTTGCTATGCGCTTGAAGCTCTGAATATTGACAAGTATGGTCTCGATGAGATAGATAATAAAATCCTCCTTACGATGATAGAAAAATTTGGTGGCGGACCAGTCGGATTGTCTACCATTGCTACTGCCATGAGCGAAGATGCAGGCACAATCGAAGAGGTGTATGAGCCATTTTTGATAAAAGAGGGATTTATGAAACGAACCCCTCGCGGACGAGAGGTAACGCCACTGGCTTATGAGCATCTGGGCAAGCGAAGAGAGAGTAAACAAGAGTCGCTTTTTGATTGATATTTTTAATTTTTCTTTGGGGAATTTTTTTATAAGTCCCCTTTAATTGTTTTGTTTAGAGGGGGGTACAGCTTATCTGTAATAGATTGCTGCTCTCATTGCAAATAATATAAAAAATTATGTCGGGATTGAAAAAATTGGCACACGAGACTGCCATTTATGGTGTAAGTAGCATATTGGGTAAATTCCTGAATTGGTGCTTAGTGCCGCTATATAGTTATGTATTAGCCGATTCTGGCGAGTACGGTATCGTTACCAATCTGTATGCTTGGACTGCAACGATAATGATTATACTCACCTACGGTATGGAGACTGGTTTTTTTAGGTTTATCAATAAAAATCCAGACGACGAAAAAAGTACCAATAGGGTATACTCCACAACGCTCACTTCGCTTGCAACTACATCGGCAGTTTTCATTGTTTTATGTACGGTATTTCAAGTGCCCATATCCACTGCAATGGGATATGGCGACCACCCAGAATTTATCGCAATGCTCGGGTTGTCAGTGGCTTTAGATGCTTTCGACTCTATACCGTTTAGTTATTTACGCTACAAAAATAAGGCTGTTACATTTGCAACATTAAAGTTGATAATGATATTTATCAATATCGCCTTTAATATATTTTTCTTGGTGCTATGTCCGAAGATAGCAGCCTCTAATCCACATCTTATAGATTGGTTTTACAACCCGAATTATGGAGTAGGTTATATATTTGTATCAAATGTAATATCTACAGTATCAGTGAGTTTGTTGTTGATACCTCATATATTTATTGGCAAATTTACATTCGATTGGTCGCTGCTCAAACAGATGCTAAAATATAGCATTCCGTTGCTTTGGTTGGGTATTGCGGGTATAATGAATCAAACTATCGATAAGATAATTTTCCCTATTATATACCCCGATGAAGTGCTTGGTATGCAGGAACTTGGAGTGTATGGTGCGAGCTTTAAAATTGCAATGATAATGATGATGTTTACCTATGCATTTAGGTTTGCGTATGAGCCATTTGTCTTTGCAAAACATGGGTCGGCAAATTGCAAAGAGAGTTACGCCGATGCTATGAAATTCTATATCATCGCAGCACTATTTATCTTCCTTGGTATGGTCTTTTATATGGAGATATTTCAGTATGTTTTAGGTCCAGAATATCGTGCAGGACTTGCCATAATTCCTATCGTCCTTATCACCTACCTTATACAGGGTGTTGTCTATAATATCTCGCTCTGGTACAAACTCTTAGATAAAACATACTATGGCGCAATATTCTCATTCGTTGGTTTTGTTATCACGCTTATTATCAACGTGCTATTTGTTCCAAAATATAGCTATTGGGCTAGTGCATATGCCTCGTTGGTGAGCTATGTAGTAATGGTATTGCTCAGCTATTTTATTGGTCAAAAATATTACAAGATCGACTACCCTCTAAAATCTATTTTTGGCTATGTTTTATTAACTGCAATTTGTTGGGGTGCGGCTGAATTTGTAACCATCGAAAATATGTGGTTGCGTATGATTTATCGTGCATTTATCCTGTTAATATTTGTCGCATACACCATCAAAAACGACCTTCCGTTAAGCGAAATTTTACCTCGCAAAAAAAAATAAAAAAAAAGATATAAAATTTTTGTTTTTTAGAATAAAAATAGTTACTTTTGTATGGTTGCGATAGTAGCAGCGTCTCTATTGCTATTTGTTTGATTATTAAAAGAATATAAGAAAGTATAATTATGGGAATGTTTTCTATGACAAAAGAAATTGCTGTAGATTTAGGTACAGCAAATACTCTTATCATATACGATGATAAAATTGTGGTAAATGAGCCCTCTATTGTGGCGCTAGATACACGCACTGCAAAATTAGAGGCGATAGGTAAAAAAGCCTTTTTAATGCAGGGTAAAGTTAATCCACATATTATGACAGTGCGCCCTTTGCGTGATGGTGTAATTGCCGATTTCCATGCGGCAGAGTTGTTGATTAGAGGGTTGATAAAAATGATGCCAAGTCAAAGTCGCCTCTTCTCGCCATCGTTGCGTATGGTGATTGGTATTCCGTCTGGTAGTACAGAGGTTGAGATTCGTGCGGTGCGCGACTCGGCTGAGCACGCTGGCGGTCGTGATGTATATATGATTTATGAGCCTATGGCAGCTGCTTTAGGTATCGGACTTGATGTAGAGGCACCAGAAGGAAATATGGTGGTTGATATCGGTGGTGGTACAACAGAAATTGCTGTTATCTCTTTGGGTGGTCTAGTTGCTGATGAATCTATCCGTGTGGCTGGAGATGAATTTACACAAGACATTTTGCAGTATATGAACAACCAACACAATATGAAAGTGGGTGAAACTACTGCTGAAAATATTAAGAAAAATGTTGGTTCGGCTCTTATGGATTTAGGCGATGAGGCTCCTGCTGAGTATGTTGTGCGAGGTCCAAACCGTATTACTGGTTTGCCAATGGAGGTGCCTGTGTCATATCAAGAGATTGCTCACTGTTTAGATAAATCTATTTCTAAAATAGAGGCTTCAATTCTTAAAGCGTTGCAAGAGACTCCCCCAGAATTATATGCCGATTTAGTGAAAAATGGTATCTATCTCGCTGGTGGCGGTGCTTTGCTTAAAGGATTAGCAAAACGTCTTACAGATAAAATCAAAATTACATTCCACGTGGCAGAAGACCCTCTTAGTTCGGTTGTGCGTGGTACTGGTATTGCGCTGAAAAATATAGATAAATTTAAGTTCCTATTGAGATAAGAGGGTGGTTTTCCTGCCACTTTTCACGAGCTATCATAGAGGTATAGATGGATAAAATATTAGAATTCTTTAAAAAAAATCGAGTATTCTTTTTGTTTATTCTGTTAGAAGTTGTTTCTTTTGTCATAATGATAAATAAAAATGATTTTCAACAGAGTGTTCTGTCTCGTCGTATAACAAATTTTGTTGCAAAGATTTACGATACCACATCTAAAGTAGATAACTATTTTGGTCTATACAAAGTAAATGAAGACTTGGCAGCTGAAAATACAGAGCTGCGCAATAGATTATCTTTAGCCGAAGAGAAATTAGATAAACTATATGCAGATAGCCTAATTGCTGTTCCAGAGATACTTAATCCAGACAACTACTACATCGGTGCGCGAGTGGTTTATAATTCACTCAACAATCAGCAAAATTATATTATCATTGATAGGGGTAGTAAAGATGGCGTTGAGGCTGATATGGGTGTAATATCATCTCGTGGTGTGGTTGGAGTGGTTTTGCGTACTAGCGAAAATTATTCAGTAATTATCTCACTGCTAAATACATCACAGCGCATTAGTGCTAAGATTAAGAGAAATAACCAATTGGGCTCTATCGTGTGGAACGGTGTATCTGCCAGTCGCATACAGATGGAAGAGGTGCCTCTACATGTCAATCCTGTTGCTGGTGATACTATTGTTACAAGTGGTTACTCACTGATTTTTCCTGAGGGTATGATTGTAGGTTATGTAAATGAAGCCTTTGCAGATAAGAGCGAACAATTTTGCCATATAACAGTAGATTTAGCAGTAGATTTCAACTCTATTGATTATGTTATGGTAACCAATTTCAGTAGTAAAAAAGAGTTATTAGAACAACAAAAAAGTCTAGATGCAGATGAAAAATAGTTCTCTAAGTTTAATATTAATCTCTTTTGCATTGGTGCTGTTTCAGGTACTTCTGCTCAGCAAATTCCACGTTTTAGGTTTAATAAATCCTTTTGTCTATCTATACATTATTTTAATTATGCCTGTAAATGTGGGTAGAGTGCCTATGCTATTTATAGGTTTTACCCTCGGCTTATTAATTGATATGTTTTCTAATACGTGGGGTATTCATGCACTTGTAACCACATTTATTACATATTTGCGCCCTTCACTTATTTTAATGATAATAGGCTCCGACGAGCAGGATCGTGTAACACTTAGTGCGCGCTCTATGGGACGAAATTTCTGGAAATTAGCCGCTATCATCTTTTTTATTCACCACACCTTACTCTTTTTTGTAGAGGCATTCTCTTTTCAAACGTTCTGGTTCGTGTTAGCCAAATCTATTATAAGCACAATTTTATCTCTCTTGATAGTCTATGTGTTCGAAAAAATTAGAAATTAGTCATTTATGATTAATGATAAATATAAAGATAGATCATTCATTATAGGCATCGTAATCGCATGCTTTATATTGTTATTCATCGGTCGATTGGCGCAGTTGCAATTGGTTGAAGATTATAGCGATGTGGCTGATAATAACGCGTTTTATCGCAAAATAGTCTATGCGCAGCGTGGTTTGGTATATGATAGAAACGGCAAATTACTTGTTTACAATCAGCCTACATATGACTTGATGGTTACGATGAATGAGCTCAACGCTGCAAGTCGCAAAGGCGAACCAATTGATACTCTACAACTTTGTGCCCTGTTGGATATCACTCCAGAATATTTTTTGGAACGAATGGAGTATATCAAAAATAGGAATAAAAACTACGGTTACTCACCCCTCACTCCACAACGATTTATTACACAATTATCTTCTGCCGAATATGCTCTTTTGCAGGAGCAACTGCGCAAATATCCCGGTTTTTCTGTGCAGAGTCGCACAATGCGCAACTACAAATATCCATATGCAGCTCACGCTTTAGGGCAAATAGGTGAGGTGGGGCGTGCCACACTAGATAAAGATCCATCATATACGATGGGCGATTATATTGGTGTAGTGGGTTTTGAACGTGCTTATGAAGAGCAGTTGAGAGGGAAAAATGGAGTGGAAATATTGCTGCGTGATGCTCGTGGTAGAATACAAGGCAAATATCAAGGAGGAGAGGGTGATATATCACCAGAGGCAGGGCACGATATGACTACTACGCTTGATATTGAATTACAGGCGATTGCGGAGGAGCTGTTGCAGGGTAAAATTGGTAGTATTGTGGCAATAGAACCCTCTACGGGTGAGATATTAGCTATGGCATCTAATCCTACATGGAATCCTGAGTTATTGGTGGGACGAGCTAGAAGAACCTATTACCCGATAATATCCCAAGATAAAACAAAGCCTTTTTTGAATAGGGCAACGCAGGGTACATATTCTCCAGGTTCTACATTTAAAATTATTCAAGCACTAGTGGCTTTGCAGATGAAGGGTATAAAAACTACCGATATGTTCGGTTGCAACGGTAAAAATTCTACACCTATCAAGTGTACTCACTCTCATGGGTCGCCAGTTACACTAGAGAATGCTATAAAAGAGAGTTGTAACCCCTATTTCTGGAGTGTATACAAAAATACATTAGAGCGTGATGGCTATGGTGAAGGGAATGAGACATTTAAAACAACATACGACGAGTGGCGAAATTATATGCTTCAGTTTGGTTTCGGACCAAAACTAGCGGACACAGATATATTAGAACAGAGTCACGGTGGGATACCAACAATCAATACATACACTAAATGGTACGGCAAAAGAGGATGGCGTGCACTCACAATTCGTTCAAACGCTATCGGACAAGGCGAGGTGGAGGTTACTCCATTGCAATTGGCTAACTCTGTGGCGGTCATTGCCAATAGGGGGTATTATATCACACCGCATATCAATCGTAGCGATTCTATGTTGCGCCGCAAACATAAGGTTGATATCGACGATAGATATTTCGATCCTATTTTTGAGGGTATGTGGCGCGTGTGCAATGGCAAAACGTATAATGTGCCAGAGCTGAATATGTGCGGTAAAACTGGTACAACTGACAATAGTACAGGCAGTAAGCCTCACTCGATGTTCTTCTGTTTTGCTCCACGTGAGAATCCTCAAATAGCTATTGCCGTTGTGGTTGAAAATGCAGGATTTGGCTCGCAGTGGGCAGCACCGATTGCCTCGCTTTGTGTAGAACAATATATTAATGGAGAAATAACGCGCACCGAACTATTCGAGCGTATAAAAAATACAGTATTAAATCCAGATGTTAAGAAATTTTAATGTTTTATCTGCTATCGATAAATTGACACTGTTCCTCTACCTAATGATGATTGCATTTGGTGTGATGAACATCTACGGTGCGAGTGTTACCGAAGCGCAAACATCGATTTTTGATATTAGCTATCGTTCTGGTATGCAACTATTGTGGATTGGTGTTAGCTTTACAGCAGCGTTAGTAATACTGTTCCTTAATAGCAATATTTTCAATATAATACCATATTTTTTATATGCGCTGATTATTCTGGTGCTTATCGTCACGGTATTTGTTGCGCCCGATATTAAGGGCTCACGCTCGTGGTTGCCGCTCGGGCCGTTTAGTATACAACCTGCTGAGTTCTCGAAGTTTATCACCGCTCTTGCATTAGCCAAGGTGATGAGTCAGCCACAGTTTCGTCTCAATACCAAATGGAACTATGCAAAGATTCTCACTCTTATTTTCCTGCCGATGGTTATTATCATTGGTCAAAAAGAGACAGGTTCTGCTCTGGTGTATGTATCATTTCTCTTTATGCTCTATCGTCAAGGAATGCCAGGTACAATACCTATGATAGGGTTGATGGCTGTGATACTATTCATTGTGGTTATCAGAATGAGTTTAATGCCACTGTTTGGTATGGAGGGGGTGCCATTGGGGCTATTTATTGCGCTTATTATTGTCTATATCATCTTTTTAGTGCTCCTAAAAATGCACCAAAAAGAGCGATTAATGTTCCCACTATTTTCCCTTATTCCATTAGGTATATATCTAATTTCAGTGCCAATTCATCTATTTTTGATGCCAATTAATTACCTATATCTCACTATGGTTATTTTTGCACTAGCTTTTGTTGCAATGCTTGTAATGTGGGTGATGAAGTGGCGGAGAAGTTATTTATATATAGCGTTGGTATTGTTAGTTTCTGGTGGCTATTGTTATTCTGCCGATTATCTTTTCGAAGATGTATTGCAACCCCATCAGCAGATGCGTATCAAGGTGGTGTTGGGTATGGCTGATGATCCAACAGGGGTGAGTTACAACACCAATCAAGCCCGTATTGCCATCGGCTCTGGAGGCTTCTGGGGCAAGGGATATTTGCAGGGCACGCAAACTAAATTGAAATATGTGCCAGAGCAAGACACAGATTTTATCTTCTGTACAGTTGGCGAGGAGTGGGGTTTTGCAGGCAGCGTCGCTGTGTTGTTGCTATACCTCTTATTTTTAGTTCGATTGATATATTTAGCCGAACGACAAGACTACGTATTTAATCGTGTTTATGGCTATTGCGTGGTGGGTATTTTTGCCTTTCACCTCATTATCAATGTGGGTATGGTGCTTGGTCTAGCCCCAGTTATTGGTATTCCGCTGCCATTTTTTAGTTATGGTGGTTCGTCGCTATTGAGCTTTACGATTCTACTATTTATCTTCCTAAAACTAGATACAACACGTCTTGAACGCGTGAGGAGATAGGAAGAATATGAGGATAGAATATAGACGAGAGGATATATTTATACTTAAATCGCCTTTGAACGACTAACTGTTCAAAGGCGATTTGCTTATATTTCGGGAGATTTTAATGCTCCCTTATGACCGTGAGTGGGGTACCTCCCCACACCGCTATTACTTGTGATTCTTTACCGCCAACCAGAAGATGCCAGATAGAGCGAGGCATATAGCACAGATGCTGAAAATTATAGCTTTGTTATCGTCTGGTGATGCGTTGATGATCTCACCCATTTTAAAACTAGCCACCAATTGAGGTAGTACTACAGAAAGATTAAAAATCCCCATATATAGCCCCATCTTGCTTTGATCTACACGCTCGCTCATAATTGCAAACACAAGCGAAATGATTGACGACCAACCAATACCGCACACTCCAATTAATAAGAAATAGGTTAATACCGTGTTAGGGATTATGTAGATAAGTCCATAACCTAAAGCCATTAGGAAAATACATACGGTGTGCACTGCCACCATACCGTAGCGTTTTGACGCGCGATTAAGCACAAACACAGGTAAAATAGTACTCACTAGCGACAAGATAAAGAATGCGTATGAATTTACTTGACCCGAGTCAAGACCATCAAAACCAAAAATTGTCAAATCACTCAAATTGTTGTTGATATAGAAGAGAGCGTAAATAAACATAGTTTGCACCCCAATCCACGAGAACGAGTGAGCGTAGAGAATTTTTTGAAACTCGTGTCCGTTCTCATCACTCTTTGTGAGGTTAAATACTACTATAAAAGCACTTACCACGACCAACAAGATACAGATAATCTCAACAATATTTAGATGCACAATACCAAATTCCACCATATTTGGTAGGGTAACACCAGTTAATTTAATGCAGATAACGTAGATACCATATATCAAAAGACCACTCAATGGAATAAGCGAGATTGCTATGTCTTTGAATGTAGTTTTCGATTTTACTCCAGTCTCACCCTCCTCTGCTGCCTCAAGATGACGAGGCTCCTCGATAAAGAACGGAGGGATAAGTGTACCAAATAGTGTGATGAAAATACCTACATATAGCAGAGCCATATTACCAAATATACCACCAATTAAATAGGCAAGTACCCCAAAACTACCAGATACAGTTTGCATCCAAGTGTACCCCTTAGCGCGATTTTCCATAGTTGTACAATCGGCTACGATAGAGCGTGTTGGGTTCAAACTTACGTTGATTGATATATCAAAAGTTAGCGCCACAATTACTGCAATTGCCAGCAGTCCAGCCATTGGGTCATCTCCACCAACAAATATCTGTTGTACAATCTCTAAATTAGGCAATGCCAGCATCATAAATGCCGATAAGATACCGCCCAATACAATCCACGGACGACGACGACCGCCTAAGAACCACATCTTGTCGCTTATCAACCCAACGATTGGTTGTGCGATAATACCGGCTACAGGACCAGCAGCCCAAACGATACCAATTTCGTGTATATCAAGTCCGTACTTTGTTGATAAAATCCAGCTTAATACCGAGATTTGCACCGACAAGGCAAACCCCATAGCTGTAGATGGCATACTTAAAAGAGCATAGAAACTATTGCTCATCTTTTTTTGAATGTTTAGCATAATGTTATATTTGTTAAATTTTTATGTTTTGGGAGTTTTAGATGACCCTTTTATTTTCCACTGCAAATATAACGATAATTCACAAAAAAAGCACTATATTTGTCAGATTTTTTATTTACATCAAATTAAATTATAAATGAACTATAAAGAGGCAATAGAAACGCTTTATAATCAGGCACCTATGTTTCAGATGCAGGGTGCTAGAGCCTATAAAACAGGACTTGATACCACATTAGAATTAGATAAAATATTTAATTCTCCGCATAAATCTTATATTACTATTCATATTGCGGGCACAAACGGCAAAGGAAGTTGTTCAAATTTGCTTGCTGCCGTGCTTCAAAAGGCAGGTTATAAGGTCGGACTATATAATTCTCCGCACTTGGTAGATTTTCGCGAACGTATCCGTGTTAATGGCGAAATGATAGCCGAACAAGAGGTTATTGAGTTTGTAGAGTTATCTCAACCGCTGATTGCCAAATACTCACCCTCATTTTTTGAGGTTACCACTGCAATGGCTTTTCGCTATTTTGAGAAACAGCAGGTTGATGTGGCTGTTATTGAAGTAGGATTAGGTGGTCGGTTAGATTGCACTAATATAATCTCGCCTGTTGTGAGTGTGATAACTAATATTAGTATTGACCACACCGATCTGTTGGGGGCAACGATAGAGGAGATTGCTGCCGAAAAAGCCGGTGTGATAAAGAGTGGGGTGCCAGTGGTTATTGGCGAAACTCAACCCTACTCAGCCCAGATATTTATGGATAGAGCCGCTAATGTTGGTGCTGACATCTATTTTGCCGATCAATTAGTGGATGTGGCGGATTTGCCCGATTCGCAATTAAAGGGTTTTTGTCAAGATAAAAACAGAGCTACGGTAATTCAAACATTACGCATTTTGCAGCAGTCAGGCGAGTTGAAAATATCAGAACAGCACATAATTGATGGATTTGCTAACGTGTGTGATATTACAGGATTGATGGGTAGGTGGCAAAAAATAGGTGATTTGCCCACTGTAATTTGTGATACTGGGCACAACGAGGCGGGCATCGAAATGGTGGTTCAGCAGCTTTTGCAGCAAGAATATGACGATTTACACATTGTAATGGGGGTTGTTAGTGATAAAAAGATAGATAAAATATTACAAATGCTGCCAAAAGAGGCGCATTATTACTTCGCTAGACTTGCAATACCACGCACGCTCGACGAGCAAGTGTTATTTGCCAAAGCCAAAGAGGCTGGTCTTAACGGAGAGTGTTACAGTTCTGTAAATAAGGCTCTTAAAGCGGCGCACGAAGTAGCATCTGAGCGTGATTTGATATTTGTAGGGGGTAGCAATTTTACAGTTGCTGAGGCGTTGCAAAATAAAATGTAAAAAAGTTGTCTAATTATTTGGTGGTTTCAGATTTTTGCATTACCTTTGCATCACTTTTCTGAGAGAGGAAAAGCGATAAAAGTAAAGAAAGAAAAATCGGGCGTTTAGCTCAGCTGGTTCAGAGCATCTGCCTTACAAGCAGAGGGTCGGCGGTTCGAATCCGTCAACGCCCACACCGATTATCAACGCTTATTTATATAATTAGCATTGTAATTACATAATTGGCATTGTTTTCCGATAAACAATAAAAATCGGGCGTTTAGCTCAGCTGGTTCAGAGCATCTGCCTTACAAGCAGAGGGTCGGCGGTTCGAATCCGTCAACGCCCACAAAAAAAACTCAATCAATTTTGATTGAGTTTTTTTTGTGCCCTAGCTTTATGTTTTATCTCTGAATATTTGTATCACCCTGATTGTTTGTATCTAAGTAATATCTCATTTAAGTACCGCCTTCATATCTAATATTTCACCCTCTATATAATCCCCACTAACTAAATATTCTCCAAATTTTGATAGTTTAGTTAGTCCAGCCTCTTCAAATTGTTTTTTGAATTTTGCAGCTAATTCTTTGTTTGATAATTTTTTTTTCTTTGGCGTTGCCATAATTGTATCTCCTATTTTTTTAAGTTTTTTGTTTTAATATTTTGTATCTGTTTTATAATATTTTAATCTGTTTTATAACCTAACTTGCTCTGGATCTTACTTTAGTACCGCCTTCATATCTAATATTTCACACTCCACATAATCCCCACTAATAAAGTATTCTCCAAATTTAGATAGTCTTTTTATACCATCTTCTTCAAATTGTTTTTTGAATTTTGCAGCCATTTCCTTGTTTGATAATTTCTTTTTCTTTGGCGTTACCATAATTGTATCTCCTATATCATAAATTTCATTACATTGATCCCATTGTTTGATAATGCAAAGGTAAGATTATTTTTTCTATTTAACAAGCGTTTTGAGAAGTTTATCCTAAAATTCCCCAAAAAACTTTTTCCATTAAAAAATTTTTATTAACTTTGCAGGCGTAAATTAATACGTATTCATTACGTCAAATTAATTGTAAATACCTAAATATCAAACATACCATGAAAAAATCATTTCTACTAATAGGGATACTCCATTTATCGCTATTACTTCACGCAGCTTGGCAGCCACCAATTACCAATTTTAGCATACAAGATTACGACGCAGGTACTCAAAACTGGAGTATCAGACAACAAAAGAACAGTTGGATATACGTTGCCAACAACTATGGACTTTTGGAGTTCGACGGTCTTCATTGGCAGCTGTATGGATTAAAAAATGGTACACCTGTCCGTTCTCTCGATATAGATGATAGTGGAGCAATCTATGTTGGTGGAGGTAACGAGTTTGGTCGATTTGTCTCAAATAGCATCGGTAAATTGGATTATGAGATTCTCTCAACTAACGTACCAGAGGAATACAAAAATTTTGGTGAGGTGTGGAGCATTCACGTTTTCAATGATAAACTATATGTGCAGGGGCGTGATTATCTCTTAATCCGCTCAGAGAATGATACTTATGAAGTGGTTGAACCAGGTTCGCGTATCTATACAATAGAAGAATATAGAGGTGGATTGTATGTAGCTACCGACGATGGAATACATCTTATTGTTGGTAACCGTCTCAATAGACTTCAGGGTTCACAACTCCTTAAGGGCTCTGAAATATGCAATATGCAGTCGTATGGCAAAACAGGTATGTTGATAGGTACCGACACTCGCGGACTCTTTCTCTACAACGGTAATGAGATTGTTCCATTTGTTTCAGAGGCAGATGATTATATACGCAAATATCGCCTATATAAATTTGCTGTAGGTGAAAAATATATAGCATATGGCACAATATCAGATGGATTAGTAGTTACAGATAAAAGCGGTAACAATGCGAGATATATCAACGCAAGTAGTGGATTGCAGATAAACACAATCCTCAGCCTTCAATTCGATGCAGATGACAATTTATGGATAGGACTCGATCAGGGTATTGACCATATTATATTAGATTCACCCTTTCTCTCGTTGTATAGTAAAAATCAATATTATGGCTCGGGTTACACCTCAGCACAGTTCAAAAACAGAACATATCTCGGTACTAATCAAGGACTTTATATCTCCAATGAAGATTTTTTCAACTATTCGTCAGACCATCCACTTACTCTCGTGTGGGAGAGTATCGGTCAGGTGTGGAGTCTCGACAAATGGGGCGATAAGTTGCTGTGTTCTCACCATAGAGGACTATTTTATGTGGATGATAACTTCAAACCAATTTCAAATGTAGATGGGTTTTGGCAATTAAGAGTATTGCCCCAAAATCCTTCATATGCCTTTGCTGGCTCTTATTCAGGACTTTATCTCCTTAAACAGGTAAATGGTAAAATAGAACTGGTAGGAAAAGTGAAGAATTTCAATGAGACCTCGCGTAATTTTGAGATAGATATTAATAACAACGTATGGATTATTACCAGTCGCGGTGTTGAATTACTCACAGTAGACCTAGAAAACCTTACCGCCCAACGCGAAATCATACGCCAGTCTATTGATAATAGCGACTATATTTCTATCAGTAAAGTTGATGGGAGAGTGATTATTTCTAACGATAATTACTGTAGGATAGTCAACGAAATAGGTCAGATAGAGGAAGATACACATTTTTTTTCATTGATGGGTGGCATTCGTATTTACTCTTATATACATGAGGACCCAGAGAGAAATCTATGGTTTATCTCTCGTGATGAATTTAGTGTAGTTAGATATAATCACGAAACCCTCTCGTATGAAGCAAAACCTATAAATATTATTAATAAAAATCACTATTTTATCCCAGGATTTACACATCTCAACCAACTCATTGATGGTAGAGTAATAATAGGAGCGTTAGCAGGTTTTAGTGTTATAAATCTCGACAATATCAATTATGCAGCAGAAGACAACTCGATATCACTTATAATACGAAGTATGTCGGTAGAAAATTCAAGTGTTGATTCTGTAGTATATGGAGCCTCTTACCCACTGAGAGAGCAAGATATTTTTCTTAAGTATGAAAATAACTCAGTTAATTTTGAATACACCACCTCTATTAATTTTAATAAAGCAAAGTTATATAGCGCGCGACTTTTACCTATTGAAACGGAATTTACGCAGTGGGATAGTAGATATCGCCGAAATTATTCAATGTTAAAAGAGGGCGAATATCAGTTTGAAGTGCGTGTTAGAGAGGTTGACTCAGATGTGATAGCCACAGATTCTATATCATTTATTATCAACCCTCCTAAATATCGCACATGGTGGGCGTACACACTATATACATTACTCTTTATTTTAATTATATTCTTGATATATATATATATACGGTATAGGATTAATGAGTCAAAACGAGTATTGCGACTAGAGAATGATGAGACCGTAAAAATGCGTGAGATGCAATTTGAAAAAGAGAGCTATCAGCGCGAGAAGGAGATATTGCGCTTGGAACACGAACACACAGAGTTTGAACTAAAAAACAAGAGTCAAGAGTTGGCTAATGCACTTTTGAATATTGTCAATCGTAAAGAGTTGGTTGAGAATATCAAACAAGATGTGAGTAAGATAGAAGATGATGTGAAGAATAAAAATATTGACGTTGCAAAACGTCGCATATCTAATTTGCAAGGCAAATTAACCCGCAATATTGAGCAGAATATTGATTGGAAACAGTTTGAGGAGAATTTCGATATAGTAAACGATAAGTTTATAGCTAAACTTAAAGAAAAATATCCGTGGATGAATAAAAACGAACGTAAGTTATGCGTATATATCCGTATGGGTATGTATACCAAAGAGATTGCCCCATTATTAGGACTTACAGTGCGTGGTGTGGAGATGCTGCGCTACAGAATGCGAAAAAAAATGGAGTTAAATAGGAATGAAGACCTAGAATCAATCTTCCAATCTATACATATTGATAGTTAACGAAGATTAACAATAATTACTTCTATATTATAATCTTTTTTCTTATATTGGTATTGAATAGAAGTTAATATTTTGGTAATTATTTCAGTTTTTATTTGTTGTATTTTAATCTTTTTTCCGTTAAAAATTGTTTTGGTTACTTCACTATTACATTTTAACAGTTTCTATTTGTAATGATATTGTAATAAATTTGCGTAATAAATTTATATCTTAAAATCCTGAATAGTAGTTAGTTTTATCTATATTGTAGTATTAAATAATTGTATAAATTTTAATGTGAAGTAATTATGAGTAATTATTTTAATGTGAAAAATGAAAAAAAATCATTTACTTTGCAATGTAAAAATTCGCCAAAAGAGGCGTAATGAAAAAAACCACAAAAAAATAGGCAAAAAGACCTATATTTATAGTAGTAAAAATAGACAGCCTACTATAACGACAAAAGATAATCTAAGCGAAGATAATCTAACAGAGGATAATCAAAGCGAAAAGATTCTATAAGAAAATCTATAAAAATAATTATAATAAATAATAACCAAAAACTAATATCAATCATGAGAAAAGTTTACATGCTGATTGCAGTATTGTTTTTATGCCAGTTGGGATTTGCGCAGCAAATGACAATTACAGGCGTAGTAAATGCTACCGATGATGATTATCCAATCGTTGGTGCAAATGTACTTATAAAAGGTACAAAAGTGGGAACCATCACAGATTTTGATGGTAATTTCTCAATTCAAGCAAGTGTGGGTAGTATTATCCAAGTATCTTATCTTGGTTATGCTTCTCAAGAAATTAAAGTAACTAAAGCTGGTCCAATCGATTTTTTACTTGAGCCAGACAATACAATGCTAGATGAGGTTGTGGCAATTGGTTACGGTACAGTAAAAAAGAGTGATTTAACAGGTGCAGTATCTTCAGTAAGTGGCGAAAAACTCAAAGCAACTCCAGTATCTAGTCTCGACCAAGCTCTTCAAGGTCGTGCAGCAGGTGTAACTGTTAATGCTAATAGTGGTCAACCTGGTGAGGCAGCTACAGTCCGCATACGTGGTATCGGTAGTGCCGTTGGTAGTTCAGACCCTATCTATGTAGTTGATGGAATTATCCTAGATAATATTTCATTCTTAAATCCTAATGATATCGTTAGTACAGAGGTTCTTAAAGATGCTTCTGCTACTGCTATTTATGGTTCTCGTGGTGCTAATGGTGTTATCATCGTTACTACTCGTATGGGTCAAAAAGGCAAAACTCGTGTATCGTTCGATGCATATTGGGGTATCCAAAACAGATGGAAAAAACTTGATTTAATGGGTAGCGAAGAGATGGCAGATACTAAATTGCGTATAAATGCAATGTCTAATGGTGCTTCTGAAATTGCTTATTACCAACAAAATGGCTTCAATGAATGGATGCAATCATATAATTTAGGCTCTGCCTCTTATTATGCAGTAGCTAAAACAGCTGCCACACCTAATGGATTAGACTACGCTTCAATCGATACAGATTGGCAAGATGAGCTGTTTAATGCTAACGCTTTAATGCAAAACTACAACATCTCAGTGGATGGTGGTTCAGAAACTACAGTATACTCGTTCAGTACAAGTTACTTCCAACAAGAGGGTACTATTATGGGATCTGATTATGATCGTCTTACTCTTCGTTTTAATTCAGAAAGCACAATATCTAAATGGTTTAAGTTTGGTGAGCACGTATCTATTATCAACTCAGCTTCTACCACAGCGATGAATAATAGCAGTAGTCCTGGTGCATCAATTATCTCAGCAGCTATTGCAATGGCACCTTGGGATCCAACTCGTTACCCAGAGGGTACTGTCAACTCGTCAGGCGAAGATATTAGCGGACAAATTGCAGCGGCAACTAACTTCAAAAATACTGTCAATCCATTATCTATGGTTGAAAACAGTTATACACAAAATAATTGGAATCGTTTTGTTGGTGATTTATATGTGGTAGTTAATCCTATTAAAGATCTTACATGGCGCACCTCTGTTAGTGTGGATTATTCAATCAACGAGTATAAACTATACAAAGATGAGTATGAATACTCTTCTTATGACTTCTGTCTTACTAACTTCATCTCTAGCTCTATATATAGATATCAGACATTGATGGAAGAGTCTACTCTTACATATGCAAAAGATTTTGGCAAACATAGCATCTCTGCAATGATTGGTCAAACAGCTGAGGAGTATAGCTCTTATGGTATTGGTGGTTCTGGCTCAACTATTCTCAATCCTGTAGAGACTAACTGGTATCTTAACCAAGCAACAGAAGATCAATCAACTGCTGGTGATGCAGTATCTCAAGTGCGTCGTCTATCTTTCATTAGCCGTGTTCACTACTCTTACAATGATAAATATATGATTACAGCCAACTTCCGTGCCGACGGTAGTAGCAAGTTCACAAACAACCCTTGGGGTTATTTCCCATCTACAGCTTTGGCTTGGCGTATTAACCAAGAGTCGTTTATGAGCGGTCTTAGAAATATAGATAACCTTAAACTTCGTTTGGGTTGGGGTCGTGTAGGTAATGATGATGTATCTACTACAGCATTTATGCTTAATATGTATTCTGATCAGTATAGCCTTACTGGTTATTCGTTTGGCGATGAGCTTGTTACAGGTTCCACTGTGCTAACTTATTGCGATACAGATGGTAAGTGGGAGACTAACGAACAGTGGAGTGCTGGTATCGATTTTGGTTTCTGGAATGGTCTTCTTTATGGTAGCGTAGATGTTTATCGTCGTGATACTAAAGATGCTCTTTTATATATTAATGCTCCTGCACAAGTGGGTAACCGCTACTCTATGGTATCTAATGTAGGTGTTATCCGCAACGAGGGTATAGAAATTCAACTAGACCACTCAAATAAAATAGGTGAAGTATCTTATTCTCTTGGTGGTAACGTCTCTTTCCTTCGCAACGAGCTTACCGAAAGTAACGGCGGTTTCCCTCTATATGGCGACCGCACAATCACTCAAGAGGGTTATGCTATCAACACATTTTGGGGCTATGTTTATGAGGGTATATATCAAACAGATGATGAGGCTCTTGAACACCTAGATGGTTATACATCAGAGACTATTAGCGTAGGTGCTGGTGATGCTAAATATTCTGACTTAAATGATGATGGTATTATCGATGATAACGATAAAACAGATATTGGTAACCCATTCCCATGGCTTACATACGGTTTCAATGTTGGTGCTGAGTGGAAAGGTTTTGATGTTCAAATCTTCTTCCAAGGTGTATATGGTAACGAGATTTACAATGCACTTCGTGAACGTACAGAAGGTACAGGTTCAGAAGCAACTCTATCTTCTACTATGTCAGACGTTTGGGTAGGTTATTCTCAAACAGTTCAAACTGCAATGATGAATGCAGGGGTTAACTATACTACACTTGAAAATCTCGATGGTACAATTCCTAACCCTAATGGTTCGCCAATGAACTCAGAGACCAGTAGCCGTTTGATTGAGAGTGGAGCATACCTACGTTTGAAAAATATCCAAATCGGTTATACTCTTCCAAAAAGACTTACACAAAAAGCTAAAATCGAGAAGTGTCGTTTCTATATTAGTGCAAATAACTTGCTTACATTCACTAACTATTCAGGTTACGACCCAGAAATCTCTACTGGTGTAGATTATGGTAACTATCCACAAAGCCGTACATTCACTTTTGGATTTAATGTAAACTTGTAATTGCTAACCGTTTAAATCAAAAATAAAAATGAAAAAATTAATTTTATCAATATTTGTAAGTGCAACGGTTATGTTAACTAGTTGCGGTACAGAGTGGTTGACAGAGGCTCAACCTGGTGTAACTCTGCTTGAAGATTTTTATATCTCAGGTCAAGCAGCTATACAAAATGTAAATGCGTGTTACGTACCCCTAATGTGGGAGTACAACAATACCTACTCTTGCGAGTGGTGGATTGGTGATGTGATGAGTGACGATGCCGTTAAAGGCGGACAAGATACCAACGATATGGGTACAGTATATAATATGGAGAACTGGCAAACTATTAGTAGTAATGATATTTTACTTGATATGTATCAATTCAATTATCAAGGTGTTGCTCGTTGTAACTTAGTTCTTACATATGTGCCTGATGTAGAAGTTGATGATGAGGATTTTCCGCAGGTTACAAAAGATAGAGTACTAGCAGAGGCTAAATTTTTGCGTGCGATGTACTATTTCCGTTTAGTGCGTATCTTTGGTGGTGTGCCACTTGTAGACTATATCGTAGATGCTAGCTCTTTGTGGTTTCAAGCTCGTGCTACAGCTGCCGAGACATACAACTTTATTCTTACAGATTTAGAGGATGCTCAACAATATCTTTGGGAGAAGAGCGAGTATGATGCAACAGATATGGGGCGTGCTACAAAAGGAGCTGCACAAGCAATGCTACTTAAAGTAAATCTCTATTTAGCAAGTGAGGGTAATGCTGCAAATCGTACACTTTCGCAAGCGGAGTATTATACAGCTGCAAAAGCGTGGGGCGACTCAATTATCTCTGGTAGTGAATATGGTTTATTAGCAGATTATGCAGAAAACTTTACCCTCGAGGGTGAGAATGGCGATGAGTCTGTATTTGAGATACAATATATAGAAGAGTCTACATCTGACTATGGTGAGGGTTCTGGTTTCACTCGTGGTAATTTCACACAAACACTTACTCGCTCTCGTTCTCCGAATCTTGGTAGCGGTTGGGGTTTCAACAAACCATCACAAAACCTTTACGATGAGTTTGAAGCAGCAGATAGTATCCGTCTGTTCACTACAATCCTTAATCCAACTGATGATGAGATAGATAACCCAACCGAAGAGATATATCTTGGCACTCGCTATGTAAATCGTAAAACTGGTTTGTATTATGATGATAATACATACTACTCATTGGCTCACGCTACTCGCGGACCACTCAATAACACAGTTATCCGCTATGCCGATGTACTATTGATGTATGCAGAGGCTTGTTTAGGAGCAGGCGATGAGGGAACAGCCACTATCTATCTTAATGAAGTTCGCAATCGTGTAGGTTTAGATGCATACCCTGGATATACATTCTTTATTAATGGCGAGGAAATTACAAGCCCAACACTAGAAGAGGCAATTCGCCACGAACGTCGTGTGGAGCTAGGTATGGAAGGGCACCGTTGGTTTGATCTTTGTCGTTGGGGTGGTTTAGGTGCGCATATGATTGCATATCAGCTAACTGAGACTACTGAGTATCAAGGTCATTTGAGCTCTTTTATTGAGGGTAAACACGAATTGTTCCCAATCCCAAGTGAAGAGATGGACCTTAACTATGCACTTGAGCAAAACCCTGGATATTAATCATAGAAGAGTTTTAATTAAGAGAAATAAAAAAAATATCAAATATTTTATTAACTAAATTTTATTAACTAAAAAAATTAACTAAATTATGAAAACAAAATTTTTTTCAATGTTGTTCGTAGCTACAGCTTTAATGTTTGCAGCTTGCGAAGATGAAACAGGCACAAGCGGTACAACAGATGATGGTGATGTAACAATCACATTAGACCAATCATCATTAACCCTTTTAGAGGGTGAAACTGCAACTATCGTTGCAACTGTATCTCCAGAAGGTACTGAAGTAGTATGGACTTCTTCTAACGAAGAGTATGTAACAGTAGACCAAGATGGTGTTGTTACTGGTGTTGCTATTGGTAGTGCGTTTGTATATGCAACTGCTGGTGGTCAAGTAGCTAACTGCGTTGTTGCAGTTCAAGAAGATGCTTCAACTAAAGAGTATCCATCACTAGAAGGTACTGAGTATTATCCATTTATTTTGGACTCTTATACTGCAGAAGAGATTGCAGACCTTATCGTTTATGACTTCCGTCCAAATGATACAGACAGATTCCTTTACATCTGGGACGACACTTATTCTGCAGCAACAACTTCAGGTCTAAACTTCTATGGTAATGATGGTGGTTATACAGGACTTTATGTTGGTACTTCAGGATGGTCAGGTGCAGGTTACGTTGTTGATGGAGCAGAAGCTGAAGCTCTTTGGAATAGTATTCAAGCAGCTCCAGAAGAGTATTACCTTCACCTTGCGATGAAATCTACAGACAGTTATTCTCACTGTTTTTATATTCTTGGTTGTGGTGATGCTGATGCAAAAATTGGTATTGGACCAACTTCTGTTTACGATGCTCCAATTTTTACAGATTTTACTCGTGATGGTGAATGGCAAGAGATGGAAATTTGTCTATCTGAGCTTAATTTAGACGGATTTACTTCTGTTTCAGATGGTTCTGGTATCAATGCATTAGTAGTTCTTACTGAAGGTACATCTGGTGCAGCTTTAAATCTTGATGCTGCATTTATCTATAGAAAATAATATAGATTTCTAGTGTTAGTTTTATATTGAGCAAAAGGTAGCTCTATAAAATTAATTAGTCGGTAATTTTAAGGTAATATCTACCGACAAAAAAATCCTATAGGAGCTTGACCGCTCCTGTAGGAACCAAATAAACAATAAATATAATAAAAAAAATACTATGAAGATTATGAGTTTTTTAATGATGGTGATGACGGTATTATGTTCGTTTTCATCTTGTACAGAGGTGCCAGCCGAAGATACTACACCTACGACTATTGAGCTAGATCAAGTTATGTTAAATATGACTGAGGGCGATATGGAGATGTTAACCGCTACAGTTACCCCAACAGGTACAACGGTAGAGTGGACATCGAGCGATGAGAGTGTGGCAACTGTTATGTATGGCGGTGTTACTGCTGTTGGTGTGGGTAACGCTACAATTACTGCATCTACATCAAACGCTTCTGCTCAATGTCTTGTATATGTTACTGGCTCAGATGGCTCAACTTTAGCTATCAAATCTTCAACTGTATATCTTGAAATAGGTGATACTCAACAGCTAGAATACTCTAACGTATACGGTCTTCCGCTTACTTGGACTTCAAGCAACGAAGAGGCTGTAACCGTAGATGGCGAAGGTGTGCTTACTGCCGTTAGTGGTGGTAACTCTACTATCACTCTAAGTAGTGGCGCAGAGTCTGTTACCTGCTTTGTGGCTGTAACACCTAGCTATGGCGAGTATGTAATGGTATGGAGCGATGAGTTTGATGGCACTTCACTAGATACAGACACTTGGAATATAGAGGTGAATGGTAATGGCGGCGGTAACAACGAATCTCAATACTACACAGCTCGTGAAGAGAATTTGCGTGTAGAAGATGGTAACCTTGTTATTCAAGCATTTAAAGAGACATATACAGGTAGCGACAATAAAACTTGCTCGTATACCTCTGCTCGTATTAACTCAATGGCTAATAAATTCTTTACTTATGGTAAAATCGAGGCTCGCATCTCATTACCACAAGGACAAGGTACTTGGCCCGCATTCTGGACTCTTGGTGAAAATTATGCAACTTCAGGTATCGGCTGGCCCAGATGTGGCGAAATTGATATTATGGAGCATGTAGGCTCTCAACCAACTAAAGTTATTTGCGCTCTTCACACATATGCAGCTAATGGCTCTAATGGTCTTAACTGGAGTAGTAATACCTATTGCGATGATATAGAGGGTAATTTCCACACATATGCTGTCGAATGGGTAAAAGAGGGCTATAATGGTCGCGACTATATCGCATTTTTATTCGATGGTGTAGAGTATGCTCGTTCTACTGAGGCATATTCAACTATGGACGATACATCTTACTGGCCCTACCAAGCCGACCAATTTATAATATTTAATATTGCACTTGGTGGCTCTATGGGTGGTACAATCGACGATAGCATCTTTGATGAAGATGTGATGATGAAAGTTGATTATGTACGTGTATATCAAAGAGAGGGTGAGAGTTTCTAAAAACTCCCCTATAATTTAGGAAATTTGTTTTTATTTAATATAGTTAGTGTGAGGTTTATCTGTTGGCTCTACTTTTAGTTTGCTAGAGCCGACAGGTGAACTGAATTTCGGAAGAGGATGACAATTACAAAGATTATTAAATTAACCATATTATCGCTGCTTTTTGTGGCGTGCGATAATGAACAAGTTTCAACAGTTGATTCGATTTCGCTTGATATCGCATTGCAAAATATGTATCAAGAGGAGACGTATCAGTTAAATATAAATGAAGATATTACAGGGCACACAGCGGTGTGGTCTAGTTCAGATACATTAGTAGCTACTGTTTCAGAGTCGGGGTTGGTTACAGCTCTCTCTTCTGGCGAGGCGATAATTAAGGTGACTGTAAACGGTAAATCTGCTGCTTGTGTGGTATTAGTGTGTGGTATCAATGCCGCTCAACTGCCAACTACCAATCGCAGCGAAAAACGTGGGGTATCATTTAAATTTGACTTGACAGAGGATGTTGCACTACTTGCACCATCGGTGTCGTGGTCATACAATTGGGGACCAAACGTTCCAGATGATATTCAGCCGCTTTTTGACCAGTACGATATGGACTTTTGCCCAATGGCTTGGGGTAGTACATACGATAGCGACAAAATTCGTCAGTACAAAGCGGAAAATCCAAATTGCGAATATCTTTTGGCATTTAACGAGCCAAACCTTACAGACCAAGCAAATATGACACCGACTGAAGTTGCTGCACTCTGGGATGATTTTATGGCATTGGCTAATGAGCTTGATATGAAAGTGGTTGCCCCTGCTATGAATTACGGTACGCTTGAAGATTATTTTGACCCGATTGTATGGCTCGATGAATTTTTTACAATGGTGCCGATTGATGATGTGGATGTAATTGCAATTCACTGTTATATGGGTAGTCCGTCTGCCCTTAAATCATATGTAGATAGATTTCGTATATATGATAAACCGATTTGGATGACAGAGTTTTGTGCGTGGGAGTCGTGGATTGGTAGTATAAGCGAGCAGATGAGCTATATGTGCGATGTGATTAACTATTTTGAGTTAGACCCAATTATGGAGCGTTATGCGTGGTTTATTCCTCGAGCTTCATCATCGTTAGATTCTTATCCATATATGCAGCTGCTCACCAAGTTAGAACCATATGAGTTGAGCGATTTAGGTAGAGTATTTGCGGGATTACCGAGTTTGCAAAATCCAGTGTCGCACAGTGCAGAAGATTTTATTTTGGCACAAGCATATAGTAATTTATCAACATCAGATTGCCTAGATTTGAGCTATATTTCAGCTCCTCGATTGAGAGTAGGTACTGACCAAGATGATATTTTAGAGATTGCAGATATGTACACAGATCATTGGCTTGAGTATAATATCAACTTTGATACTGCCACTACCACAATGAAGATTAGATACGCAACATTTATAGATGCAACGATGGATATTATAGTAGATGACGAAACAGTAGGCACAATAGATTTGCCTCGTACAGGTGGTGATACATACACTTGGGGCACAGCTGAAAGCGAAATATCAATTGAACCAGGTGAGCACACAGTGAGGCTAAAATTGAATAATGGAAATATGGCTTTCAACTGGTTTAGATTTAAATAAAGCCCGAAACCAATAAAACTAGAAATAACAAAATACAATATATACAATAACATGAAAATTAAACAGACACTTATTTGTGCCGTTGCTGCACTTGGATTAATGGCTTGCACTGGTACTAAATCAAACGATCCAGTAGAACAGAAAGTAGAGGCGTTGTTATCGCAAATGACGCTAGAAGAGAAAATCGGACAGCTCAATCAACTCAATGATATGGGCGGACTTACTCAAGATATTCACGGACAGATAAAGAGCGGACAAGTGGGTTCGTTCCTCAACTGTATCGACCCAGTGGTTATCAACGATATGCAACGTGTGGCAGTAGAGGAGAGCCGCCTTGGTATTCCTCTCGTTTTTGCGCGCGACGTAATACACGGTTATAAAACTATTTTTCCAATTCCACTCGGACAGGCTGCCTCTTGGGATTTAGACCTTATCGAACGTGGTGCTCGTATCGCTGCCGAGGAGGCTACAGCTGCGGGTATCCGTTGGACTTTCTCGCCTATGATTGACATCTCTCGCGATGCTCGTTGGGGACGTATGGCTGAGTCGTTTGGCGAAGATACATACCTCAATACAGTGATGGGTGTGGCTATGATAAAAGGTTATCAAACAGACGATTTATCTGACCCTACAGCTCTTGCTGCTTGTGCAAAACACTTTGCTTGCTATGGCGCGTCAGAGGGTGGTAAAGATTATAACACTACTTGGATACCAGAGGTGCAATTGCGTGATGTATATCTCCCTCCTTTCCAAGCGGCAGCAGATGCAGGTTGTGCAACATTTATGTGTTCATTCAACGATATCAACGGTGTGCCCTCTACTGGTAACAAACACTTAAATATTGATATCCTACGCGAAGAGTGGGGCTATGATGGTGTGTTGGTGAGCGATTGGGGCTCGGCAGACCAGATGATTCCTCACGGTTTTGCTACCGACCTAAAAGATGCTACTAAAAAAGCTATCGATGCTGGTATGGACGTGGATATGATGAGTTTTGCATATATCCGTCACCTCAAAGAGCTAGTGGAGAGTGGTGCAGTAAAAGAGTCGCAAATCGACGAGAGAGTGCGTAATATTTTGCGCCTTAAATACCGTTTAGGCTTATTCGAAAATCCATATGTAGAGATTCAAGAGAATCCATTCTATACAGAAGAGGCATTGGCTGCTGCTCGTGCAACTGCTGCTGAGAGTGCAGTATTGCTTAAAAACGATGGTGTTCTGCCTTTGCAAAACGTACAATCGGTGGCTGTAGTTGGTCCTATGTCAGATGCTGCTCTTGATCAATTGGGTACTTGGAGTTTGGGTGCAGACCCTGCACATTGTGTTACTCCACTTGCTGCAATCAAAGCAGAATATCCAACCCTTGTAGTAAATGCTGCAAAAGGTTTAGAGTATAGCCGAGTGACAGATATGAGCGGAGTGGCTGCGGCTGTAGCTGCTGCACGCAAATCAGACGTAGTGCTTTTCTTTGCAGGCGAAGAGGCTATTCTATCGGGCGAGGCTAAATGTTTGGCAGAGTTCTCATTGCCAGGCGCACAACGCGAAATGCTTCAAGCACTTAAAGCTACAGGTAAACCAGTTGTAACAGTTATAATGTCGGGTCGTCCTGCTCCAATCAAAGAGGAGTTGGCAATGTCTGATGCGCTTATCTATTCGTTCCACGCAGGTACAATGGCTGGTGCAGGTCTTGCAGATGTGATTTTTGGTAAAGTGGTGCCATCGGGTAAATTGCCAGTTACAATGCCAATGATGAGCGGTCAAGTGCCAATCTATTACAACCATAAAAATAGTGGACGTCCAGCACAAAATATTGTGTTGATTGACGATATCCCTTACGGTGCTGAGCAATTCTCTATCGGTGCTACAAGTTATCACCTAGATGCAGGTGCAACTCCTCTGTTGCCATTCGGTTACGGACTTAGTTACACTACATTTGAGTATAGTGATGTAACTCTTTCAACAGCAGAACTTACATGTAGCAATGAAATTACGGCTACTTGTACAATTACCAATACTGGCAACTATGATGCTTATGAGGTGGCTCAACTATATGTGCGCGATTTAGTAGGCGAACTTTGTCGTCCAGTGCGCGAACTCAAAAACTTCGAGAAGGTGCTTGTTAAAGCAGGCGAGAGTGTAGAGGTGTCATTTACAATTAACATAGACCAACTTAAATATTGGCATACAGATTTGACACTCAGAGCAGACAAAGGCGATTTCCAATTGTGGATTGCACCGAACAGCGCAGCTGGTGTGCCAGCTAAATTTACCTTGAAATAATCAACTAATATTATATTTTTAATCTCGGGAGAAATAGGTAATTAATAAAGCCTATTTCCCTCCTTAAAAACAAAAAAAAACTATGAAAAAATTTATTAATTATGTTGTTCTCTGTGCACTGTTGTGCATAGGGCAAAATGTTACTGCAGCACCAATGAGCAGCAATGATGATTCAGGTTGTACTTATACCTCTACTGATGCAGCAGAGGGTACTTTTACAACAGGTTATACACTTTCATTCGAGCAAGATGCTGATGGTAGCGTAACTGTAACTGTAGTTTTGTTGGATACAGATCTTGTAGGTCTTGTGGCAAATCTTTATGATTATACATCCGGATCGCTTGAAGTTTATGGGATGACTGATAATGGCAACCAAACATTTTCGTATACTTTCTCAAGTGTATCGACAAACTCTATCTCGTGTGCTGTTCAGTTCCCATATGCTGATGGTGGTCTAATTGTAACATCTACTTACAGTTGTGATGTAGTAGCATCAACTGGTGACGACGTAGTAACAACAGTATCTGGTCCTACTGAAGCTGCAACTGCGCCTACTCACGATGCTGCAAATGTAGTATCTGTATATAGTGATGTTTATACTCAAGGTGTAACAGGATTTAGCAACGCAGTTTGGGGTATACTTGCTAACTATACAACTATTGGTACTGATAATCTATTCAGTATCGATTTTTCTACAGGTTATCAATTTGCATTTACCTTTACAAGTATTGACTTGTCTGCAATGGAGTATTTATATTTTGACTGTTGGGTAGAGACAGCACAACAAATGAATGTGGGACTTATTGCTACTACAGGAGGCGATAGTAGAGCAAAAACAGTTGATCTTGTAGCAGGTTGGAATCAAGTTTCTATTCCATTAACCTATTTCACTGAGAGTGATGGTGTAGGTCTTGATTTATGGGGCGTCAAATTATACACAACAACTAATCTTGCTGTAGCAGGTTTGTTACCATACGTAGACAATATCATCTTCTACAAATCACCTGTAGTAGATAACAACGTTCCTACAATGGGCGAAGCTACATTTGTAAGTGCTACATACAACACAGCAACTATTACAGTTGCTTCAACTGATGTAGAAGAGGCTGAATGTAACTATTATGTTATGAACGGTACAACTGAACTTGGTACATTTACAGCAACTGAAGGTCAAATTACTGTAACTGGTCTTACTGCAGAAACAGCGTATTCACTTGACATCTATGCTAAAGATTTAGGCTTAAATGTATCAGCAAATTTTGCAACTGTAACATTTACTACTACTGTAAGAACAGATGCTCCAACTACATCAGCTACAACTCCAACAAAAGATGCTGCTAATGTATATTCATTCTTTAGTGATACATACACTACAAGTGCTACAAGTTTTGTTGTTAACGCAGACTGGGGACAACCTAGTTATTCAACTTATTATCCACTTGAGGTTGCAACAGGTGATAATGTAGCTGTTTATCCTACAATGACTTATCAAGGTATCACTTTTGATGCAGTCAATGCATTGGCATATGATTATATTCACATTGATATCTGGATGGAAGAAGCTGCTACAATTACTTTCTATCCAATTTGTCAAACAGATGCCTATTCTTTACCTTTAACTATTGTTGGCGGACAATGGAATAGTTTTGACCTATCAGTTGAGGATTTTACTAATTTAGGTTTAGAAATGGGTTCAATGAAACAATTTAAATTAGATAATGGTTTAGGTGCTAACGTATTTATGGATAACCTATATCTATGGCGCGAACCAATCGCTGATGATGAAATCCCAACAGATTTGGCTGTAACAGTAGGTGATATCACTTACAAATCAATCGCTCTTGATCTTTATGCTAAAGATAATTCGGGTACAGTATCTTATACTATTACTTATGGCGAAGGTCTTACAGCAACTGCAGGTGGTTCAAGTGATGCAACAGCAACAACTACTATCTCTGGTCTTACTGCATCAACTGAGTATATATTCTCGGTAGTAGCATATGACGTTAATAACAATACAACTGATGCAGTATCTGTAACAGCTACAACTTCAGATGCTCCTGCAGGTCCTGCTGAATCTGCTCCAGTTCCTACATATGCTGCTGAAAATGTAATGTCGGTTTATAGCGATACTTACGAGCAAACTATGGGTTACAATGTAGGCTCATGGGGACAAAGCACTTCTGTTGAGTCTTATGCAATTGGCGAAGACAACATTATGATGCTTTCTGATTTCAATTATCTTGGTCTTGAATTCTGGTCAACTCACGACTTAAGCAATTATGCAAACCTACACTTTGATGTATGGGCAGAAACTATGACGTCAATCCAAGTTACTCCAATTGGTAGTGGTGAAACATTAAATACTTATACTCTTGACGTAAATAGTGGTTGGAATAGTGTAGATTTTGCATCATCTGTATTTACTGCTGTAGACTTCTCTCAAATTAATCAAATGAAATTTGCAGGTGGTAGCGGTTCTGATATCGTTTATATCGATAATATCTATTTCTATAACACTGATGAAAGTGCAACAACAAATGTAGATAACACTACTGTTTCTACTTCTGTAGTTTACCCTAACCCTGCAACTGACTTTATGATTGTTGAGGCAGAATCTACAATCGAAATGGTTACTGTTTACAGCATTATGGGTCAAGCAGTTAGCTCAACAGTTGGTGGCGGTCAATCTGCTACTATCTCTGTTGCTGGTTTGTCAGTAGGTAACTACATCGTGCGCGTGCAAACAGCAGATGGCAACATCTCTATGCACAAGTTGATTAAGAAATAGTACTTAATATATTTATAAATGTTTGAGTAGCCCGGTTTAACTTGGTTACTCAAACATATATAATTGCACAAACTAAGGGGAGAATAATATTTATTTTCTCCGTAAATAAAAATAACAAAAATAACAAAAATGAAGAAACAAATCCTAAATCTCTTTGCTCTCATAGTATTACTATGTGCACCTCAGAGTGGTTTTGCCGAACAATGGTGCAGCAAAACTTTGACTAATGGCAGCAACGTAATCAGTGTTAGTTGCGAAGAGGTAACCGCTGGTAGTCTATACCGATTAACAATTGAGGGATTGTATCTTTCTGGCTTTGGTGGCTCGTTCTGTAATATATACGATGCTAGTGGTGCATCTTCAAATGTATTAGTGTCAGATTATGCTACTGTTAGCGCAGACAAAACGATGATTACAGTAGATTTTCCATCATCACAAGCACCTTATTTTTACACACCTCTTTATGTAATGATGCCAGGTGAGGTAGCATTTGAAGACTTAACGTATAACACAAGTATTACTTGGGGTGAATGTGTGTATGAGGCAATTGCTCCTGTAATGACGTCGGCTACTTTGGTAACAGGTTCAGAAAACCACGAGGGTGCACAAATTGCTGTTGCAGCTACCGACCAAACAGAAGAGGGAGGCGCTACTACTTCTGTAACTAATTTCAAAGTATTTAATGGTTTAGTTGATTTGGGTAAATTTACAGCTACTAATGGAGTTATTACAGTAGGTGGTTTATCTGCAGAAACTGCATATACTGTTACAGTTTATGCTTATGATGATGTAAAAAACCTATCGGTAACTGGTATTGAAGTATCGTTTACTACAGTTGCAAGAGTCGAAGTTCCTACAACAGCTGCTACAACTCCAACTGAAGATGATAATGTTGCATCTCTATATAGCGATGCTTATACAACAGCGTTTACAAATTTAGATTTAAATGCAGCTTGGGAACAAGCTACAACATATTCAGAAGTGCAAATTGATGGTAACAACACAATTCTTTATTCAGGTCTTACATATCAAGGTATTGAGTTTGATACTTACAATCTTACTGGTTATGCTACAATGCATATGGATATGTGGGTAGCAGATAATATGACTATTAGAGTTTATCCTATCACTGGCGGCACAGAGCAATATATTGCTGTTGATTTAGTAGGTGGCACTTGGAATAGTGTAGAAATTGATATCGCAGATTATACTAGTGTAGGATTGCAAATGGCTAATACTTACCAATTCAAAATCGAAGATGCTGATTTGGCTGGGGCTGACCTTTATATCGATAATTGGTATTTCTATGGCGAAGGAACATATATCGAACCATCTGTAGATGATACAAATTCAGACTGGTGTGGTAGAACTTTGACAGAGGGTAGTAATACCGTTGAGGTTAGTTGTGAATTAATTACTGCTGGTGAATTATATCGTATAACTGTTGTTGGTACTGGTATTGAAGGTCTTGGTGGTGCATTTGCTACTATATACGATGCTAGTGGTACTGCAAATAACATCGATTTGAGAGATTATATGACTGTTAGTTCTGATAATACAACTCTTACTCTTGATCTTCCATCTTCGGCAGACCCAATTTTCTACACTCCGCTTTATGTGACGATGCCAGGTGAGGTGTCGTTTACTGAATTTCAATTTGCAGATATTACTTGGGGTACTTGTGCCGATGATGATATAATACCTGTAATGACATCGGCTACTTTAGTTGAGGATTCTGAAACTTATCAAGGTGCTCAAATTACAGTGTCTGGTACCGACCAAATAGAGGAAGGTGGTGATTTATACGATGTTACAAGCTTTATGGTGATGAATGACAATGTTACTGTTGGTACATTCACTGCAACTAGTGGCGTGATTACTGTTACTGGTCTTAATGCAGAAACATCATATACAGTTACTGTATACGCTGTTGATAGTAAGAAAAATGTGTCGGAAACAGGTATTGATGTGTCGTTTACAACTATTTCTAGAGTAGATGCTCCTACTACAGCAGCAACTACTCCAACTCACGATGCTTCTGATGTTTTATCTCTTTATAGTGATGCTTATACAACTGGATTTGGCAACTTAAATATAAATGCTAGTTGGGGACAAGCTACTGTATATTCTGAAGTGCAAATTGATGGTAACAATACAACTCTGTATGCTGGTCTTACATATCAAGGTATCGAATTTGATACGTACAATATTGCAGGTTATAATACAATGCATATGGATATGTGGATAGCAGATGATGCAGATATCAAAATATTCCCTATCACTGGTGATACAGAGCTATCTATCACCGCTAATTTAGTTGGTGGTCAATGGAATAGTATTGATATTAATATTGCAGATTTTTCTGCTCTTGGTTTGAATATGACTAATGTATATCAATTTAAACTAGAAAATACTGTTTGGGCATCTGGCGATTTATATCTTGATAACTGGTATTTTTATGGTGCAAACAGCTCTGCTGTAAACAACACAACAGTTTCTACTTCTGTAGTTTACCCTAACCCTGCAACTGATTTTATGATTGTTGAGGCAGAATCTACAATCGAAATGGTTACTGTATACAATATTATGGGTCAAACTGTTAGCTCAACAGTTGGTGGCGGTCAATCTGCTACTATCTCTGTTAGCGGTTTGTCTGTAGGCAACTATATCGTGCGTGTGCTAACAGCAGATGGCAATGTATCGATGCACAAATTAATTAAAAAGTAATTTTTGTTAGATAAAATATTTCGATTAGTTGGAGTGTAATTTCACACTCCAACTTTCGAAATATTAATTTGAAATTTTAACCTTTATATATTAAAACAACTTCTTTTTACCAATGAAACTTAACTTACAACACACTCTTTTTGCTTTAATAGCAATGCTATTTATGAGCCAAAATCTTATGGCTCAACCAACTGTTGCACCAACAGCACCAACACATGATGCAATCAACGTTATATCTGCATATAGCGATAGTTATACTACAGGTGTAGCGAATTTTGGTTATGAATCTTGGGGTATAACTCCTACCATTTCAGCAATAGATGGTAACAACTATTATGCATTTGATTTTACTAATGGTACACAATGCGGACTGTCATTTACAGCGATGGACCTCTCTTCAATGGGATCGGTCTCTGTAAGCTGTTGGGTGGATACCGACACTGATATTAATCTCAATCTTTTAACAAATCAAGGTTCTAGCTCTGTTTCTCGCACGCTTGGCACTGTAAGTCTGAAAGCCGGTGAGTGGAATATTGTTACTTTTGATCTTGAAGACGCTATTACAGGCACATCATATACCCTCGAAAACGTAAAGGGTGTGAAGGTTGACAATATGACTGTAAAGGGTCCAATATATATAGATGATATTTTTTTCTATATTACTCCAATTGAAGATAATAATGCACCGACAATGGGCACAGCCACATTTGTTAGTGCTACACACAATAGCGCAACTATCGCAGTTACATCAACAGATACAGAGGAGGCTGAATGTAACTATTTAGTAAAAAACGGTGATACTGAACTTGGTACATTCTCAGCAGATAATGGCGAAATCACCGTTACAGGTTTATCTCAAAACACTACCTATACTCTTGATATCTATGCAAAAGATTTAGGTTTAAATGTATCATCAAATTCAGCTCAAGTAACATTTACAACTGCTGTAAATACTACTGAACCAGCTGTTACGGCAGATGATCCTACTCAAGATGCTGCCAATGTAATATCTGTTTATAGCGATTATTACACTACTGGCGTTACGGCTTCAACTTCAAGTTCTTTTTTCTATCCTACATATTATACTATTGATGGTAATGAATATGCAAAAATTGATTATAGCGAAACATCTAGTAGTCAGGCTGCTTTTGTAATTCAAAAACAGGATTTAAACTCTATGGAGTATCTTAGTTTTGACTACTGGGTGGCTGCTGACAATCAAGATGCCACAATTAATATAACTATGCTCGCTTATGCTTCAAATGGAACTACTTCAAATGCAAGTGGAGCATACAAACTTACACTAGAGGCAGGCGCGTGGAACACGGTTGTAATTCCATTTACCTATTTCTTTGAGTCTAATTCGACTTTTGTCTTAGACTATATCTGGGGTGTGAAATTCCACGATATGTCGTCGGACGATATAATTTTTGTAGATAATCTTTTCTTCTATAAAATCGCAGTTGATGACTCAAATGCCCCTACAATGGGTACTGCTACTTATGTAAGCTCTAAATATAATAGTGCTACTATCTCAGTTACATCAACCGATGTAGAGGAGGCTGAATGCAACTATTATGTGATGAATGGTGCAGAGGAGCTTGGCATATTTTCAGCAGACAATGGCGAAATTACTGTAACTGGTCTTACTGAAAATACAGCATACACTCTTGATATTTATGCAAAAGATTTGGGTAATAATATTTCAGAAAATTATGCAACTGTATCGTTTACCACTCCAGTAAGAATTGATACACCGCAAACAGCCGCTCCAACTCCTACACGCGACAATGTTATGTCTGTTTTTAGTGATGAGTATACTCAAACTATGTCGTATAATTACGGAAGTTGGAGTCAAAGTACATCTTATTCAACTATCGTAGTAGAAGATGATAATATTCTAAAACTCTCTAGTTTTAACTATCTTGGTCTTGAATTCTCTGACATTTATGATCTTAGTTCATACACTGGTATGCATTTTGATATATGGGCTGAGGAGGCTACATCAATTCAAACAACCCCAATTAGTATCAATACTTATGATGGTGATGAAACTTCAACAACATATGAGTCGTTACAAACTATTGAGTTTACAGCGGGTGAGTGGAATAGCATTGATATTCTGTTATCTGAGTTTGATGTAGTGGATTTTGAATATATCAGACAGATGAAGTTTGCAGGCGGTAGTGGCTCTGATGTAGTATATATTGATAATATCTATTTCTATAAAGAGGGTAGCTCAACTCCAACTGATTTTGTGGCTGCTAGCTCTTCTTCGGTTACTGTTTACCCTAACCCTGCAACTGATTTTATGATTGTAGAGGCAGAATCTGCAATCGAGTTGGTTACTGTATACAATATTATGGGTCAAACTATTAGCTCAACAGTTGGTGGCGGTCAATCTGCTACTATCTCTGTTAGTGGTTTATCTGTAGGCAACTATATCGTGCGCGTGCAATCTGTTGATGGCAGCGTATCTATGCACAAGTTGATTAAAAAATAATCTATAAGTTATATGCAATTAAGCTAGTTGACAATCGGCTAGCTTAATTTTTATATCTATTTCGAGAGAGTTAAAATACCATAAAATAAAACATTATGATTAAAAGAATTAAATTTTTTGTCCTATTTGTATTATTATGTGTAGGGCAAAGCGTAAAGGCGGAAGATACGTGGTGTAACCACGAGCTGACAAATGGTGATAAAACCATATATGTCTCTCTCGAAGAGATAAAGGAGGGTGTGTCGTATCGTATTACGATTACAGGAACTAATTTAACCGGGTTAGGTGGTAGTTATCTAAACACTTATAGTAGCAGTGGTGGTGCAACTAATACATCATTGAGTACATATGCCACTGTTTCTGCAGATGGTACATCTATTGTTATTAATCTTTCATCAGCTTCAGCACCTCAATTTTACACTCCGCTTTATGTAATGGTGTCAGGTAGTCAGGTAACTTTTGCTACCGCAGATGAAATGAAAGCTGGAATTTGGGGCTTATGTGAAGGTACTGTTTTAGATGAAGTCTTACCAGAGATGGTATCTGCTACAGTAGTTGAATCTAAATTAACTTACAATAGTGCACAAATTTCAGTTTCTGCTACCGACCTCGACGGCGATGGAGTCTCTACAGAAGTCTCTAAATATTTGGTAATGAATGGAGAAACCGAACTCGGCACTTATACTGCTGTTGATGGTGTAATAACTATTTCTGGTCTAACAGATGAAACCTCATATACTCTAACCGTATATGCTGTAGATAATTCGGCTAATGTATCATCATCGGGTATAGTTGTAACATTTACCACCACAGAAATAGTTACTTGGTGTGATTATGAGATTGTTAATGGTAGTAATACTATATATGTCTCTCTTGAAGTGATTGAAGATGGTGCTTCGTATCGTATTACAATTAGGGGTACTAATTTAACTAGCATAGGTGGTAGCTTTGTAAATACATACAGTAGCACTGGAAGTTCAGTTTCAACACAGTTGAATAATACTGATTCTGACGCCGGTCATAGCGTTATGACAGTAGCAGATGATAATACATCTATTGTTATTGATTTTTCTTCCACTTCTGCACCTAAATTTTATACTCCACTTTATGTGAATATCTCAGGAAGTGGTCAGGTAACTTTTGCCACAGCAGACGAAATGAATGCTGGAATTTGGGGTGTCTGCTATAGAGACTCAAGCAATCCGGTAATGACCTCAGCCGAATTGGTTGAAGGCTCTTTAACCTATACTAGTCTGCAAATTGCAGTTTCTGCTACTGATTATGATGAATATGATGAACTTGCAGATGTAACTGATTTTTTGGTAAAGAGTGACGACACGGAAATTGGTACTTATACTGCCGAAGATGGTGTAATCACAGTTACTGGTCTAGAAGAAGCTACTACTCTTACTGTATACGCAGTAGATAATTCAGGTAACATCTCAGAGAGTGGTATAGATGTGGAATTTATTATTTTGGATGATGAAACTAAACCAGAAATGGTATCTGCCTCAGTGGTTACAGCTTCATTAACCTTTAGTAGCGCGCAAATTTTGGTTTCTGCTACCGATGTAGATGGATATGAAGAGTCAACGGAAGTATCAAAATTCCAGGTGATTAGTGCCGATACTCTATTTGGTACATTCACGGCTGTAGATGGTGCAATAACGCTTACTGGTTTATCTGATGCTACTAAATATACCATTACAATATATGCTGTGGATAACTCTGATAATGTTTCATTATCGGGTATAGATGTTACATTTACCACAATTCAATTAGGTCCAACAACAGCATCTCCTACTCCTACCAATGACCAATCTAATGTTATATCAGCATATTGCGATTCATACACAACTGGTGTAGAGGGATTTGGTGCTACTGAAAGTTGGAGTCTAGCCGCTACATATTCCACCATCTCTGGCAATAACTATGCAATAGTTGATTTTAGTACTTCTTCTGAACAAGTAGCATTCTCATACACCCAGATGGATATCTCTGCGATGGAGTATTTATACTGCGATTTATGGGTGGATGAAGATACAAAAATTACTATCTCTCTTCTGACAAATCAAGCAGATGGAACTAGTTCTACTCCTATTGAAGGTTCTTCTTATAGTCTGACTGCAGGCGAGTGGAACACGATAACTATTCCATTAAGTGAATATATTGAAGGTACATCTTATCATTTGCAATATCAGAAGGGTGTTAGATTTAACAGTATGACTGTTCCTGGTAAGTTATATGTAGATAATATTATCTTTTATAATATCCCAGAAGATGATGAAAATCCACCAGTGATGACCTCTGCAACAGTAGAATCTACTACATATAACAGTGTAACTATCGCTGTTGCGGCAACAGATGATTTGGCAGCTGCAGATAAAATTACATATCAAGTGTATGAAGGCACTACTGATATGGGATTGTATACTGCCGAAGATGGCGAAATTACTATTACTGGATTGGTGCAAAATACAACTTATACGTTTGATATTTACGCAAAGGATTTAGGTAATAATCTATCAGTTGATCCAATTCAAGTTACTTTTACTACAGCTGTAGATAACTCTATTCCTGCTATAACTGCTACTGATCCAGCATATAATAGTGCAAATGTTATATCGGTTTATAGCGATGTATACACCTCTGGGGTAGGGACTGTCTCAAATCTGTGGGGTACGTGTAATTACACTACTGTAGGTTCAAATAATGTGGCTTATGTGGATTTTACCTCTAGTAAAGAGTGTGCGTTTATTTTCAACTATAACTCTTTAGGCTCAGATGTTTCGTCGATGGAGTATCTATCTTTGGATATTTGGCTGAAAGAGGACGCTTCGTATCAACAAATACAAGTAGCATTTAATACATACAAAGATGGAGGTGGTAGTACTGCATCTGAAAATATACTTGTAGATATTACAGCAGGGCAGTGGACTAACATTATCATTGATTTTGATGATTTTACCTATTCAGGTGGCGATGAACTTGATTATGAACATATCTATGGTGTGAAATTAACAACATCTACAGGTTCTTCAGTTACAGATTTTGTTGCATATGTAGATAATATCATCTTTTATCGCGACCCAACTACTATTGAAGTTGAGGCAGATACAGACTATTTTGGTTCTGATATAACAGAAGGCTCGCACGTGGTATTACCTGAAAATTCTTCACTTACTTGTGCTTATGACAGATCATATGCTAGTATCACTCTCGAAGCAGGTGCCAAATTGAATGTGAGCAATGGTGCTCACCTCACTATTACCGACGACCCTATCGTACTAAATATTACTGGCGATACTGATGTGGCGGAGATAGTTAATAACGGAACGATTTATGCTGATTTGCAAATTGCTCGTACGTTTAATAGCGATCGCTACTATTTTGTGTCGCTCCCATATGACTGTAATGTATCTGATATTACTGATGCTGATGGCAATACATTGGTTTTATATAATGGCTTAAATGGTTCTACAGCCGATATTGATGTTGTATATTACGACGGTGATGCTCGTGCAAATAATGCCACGGCAATAGCTAACGGTACCGCATCGGCGTGGAAATCTTTAGGTGAATACGATGTGATGAAGGCTGGTGTAGGGTATAACCTTATGGTGGCAAATAACAGTACTACTCTATATTTCCCAGAGGTGGATATATCTACTATTGACCAAGCAACGACATCTGATGTGGCAATTTATGATGCAACTGAGAAAGATAATGAGGGGTGGAATCTTATCTCTCACTCGCAATTGTATACATTTGATGAATCATCATTCTCTGGTTCTGGTGCTGTAAATTATGTGTCATATTTTAATGGAGAGTCATATACTCAAACTACTGTTGCAAACGCTACTTTACTACCGTTTGTGCCGTTCTTTGTGCAGGTGGGTGAGTCTGGCACACTATCATACGCTGCCACTTCGTCTGTATACACTGCACCTGCACTATCGCAAGCGGCAACTACAGAGACGTTTAATTTTACAGTAGCCGTATACAATGATACTGTTTTGGTGGATAATACTACTCTAATAGTAAGCGATAATTATACAACCAATTACGAAATTGGTGCTGACTTATCGAAAATGCTTACTACTGGTTCTGATTATCCGCAAATTTATTCATCGTATGGTGATACTCAATATGCGTTTAATGCTATGCCTAGTTCAGCTATTACAACAACAAATTTAGGCGTATATCTCCCTAGCGCAGCCACTTATACTCTGTCGCTTGATATAGACAATGAGGCATATCAGTATATATATCTAGTGGACAACACTACTGGTATGAAGCACAATCTTATCAATGGTGCTTATATCTTTACCACTGATGCAGCTGTAGATGATGCAGCGCGTTTCTCAATTGCAATAAGTTATGTGGCTACTGAATCTGTTACCACAGAGAATAATGATTATGTGGTGTACACTTCAAATGGAGCTATTAATATAGAGAATTTGAGCGGTACGGCAAGTGTGGCGGTTTATGATGTGTCGGGTAGATTGTTGATGCAACAACAAGCAAGTGGCGCAACGCTAAATATCAATACGTTGCCTTCTGGTATCTATATGGTGAGAATAGTGGATGCAGCATCGGCTGCTACTTATAAAGTTAATTTAATGCGTTAATAATTTGTCTGATAAATAAAGAATAATGATTATGAAAAATAATAGAACAATTTTAGCTATTTTCGCATCACTGCTACTAATTGTGGCGGTTGGGGTTTATTCTCTGTTTTCATCTGATACAAATGTGATAAAAACAACTAGTAATATTGATTATAGTAATGGGGCAAAACGCTCTTATGTGCGACAATCAAAAGATTATAGTAACCAAATGCAATCTTTTGTAACTCCAATGGTGAGCACTACTCCTACGAGTAGTATAAAAGTAGAGGCAAATAGAGTAGCCTATTCACCGTTGACTAGTGCACAATCAACTAGTTATAATGTGTTGGGTACAACATCTAGTAGTAATCAGCAAAATAAGCTGGTATCTATTAGTGGTAGTAGCAACTCTTCAACTGGAAGAGCATCTTCAGTGTCATCATCATCATCATCATCGTTTAGCACTACAACTAGTGTGGGTACTATTTCACTGAGTGAGTCGTTTGCTAAAATGACAGCTGCAAATGAGACTCTGACAAGAGGGTTTGGTGATTATAATAATGACCCGGGAGAGGTGGTGCCTATCGGTTCAGTTCTGCCACTGTTGTTGCTGGGTGCTATATATATGTTGATTAAATGGTTTTTATAGAGAAATTTTTAGTCGTTCTGTAGATAAAATTATATAAGGGGACTTCTAAAAACTGCTTTGCAGAGATTTTTGAAAGATTATTAGAACTATTTTGACTAGCATATTACGAGTTTAGCGGGCTAAATGAGTGATATAAGAGGTAAAATAGGCTGATAAGGGTCAAAAATATTGCAAAAGAACTGTTTTGAGTCTCATATTATTAATTTAAATTTTTATTCGGGGAGTTTTTAGAAGTCCCCTATAATATAGGGTGATTTTGGAGACTCCATTAAGGAGACTCTTAAAAATTCCCCTTAAAATAATCCAGTTATTTTTCCATCTTCATCTATATCGATAAGCTCTGCTGTAGGGTGTTCTGGTAATCCAGGCATACGCATAATATCGCCAGCAATAGGGATGATAAATCCAGCACCAGATGCAATTTCAATATCACGAATTAAGATATTAAAACCAGTCGGACGACCAAGAAGTTTAGGATCATCAGAAAGGGATTTTTGAGTTTTAGCCATACATATAGACAAATTATCCAATCCTAACTCTTTGATTATTTTGAGTTTGTTTAGCGCCTTAGGTGCATATTTTACACCGTCTGCTCCGCATATCAATTTAGCTATTGTTGCAATTTTCTCTTCGTGTGTACTCTCCAAATTATATATTGGTTGGAAGTTAGCCACACCACTCTCTACCGCAGCAACTACTTTATCAGCCAACTCTGCACCGCCAGCACCACCATTTGCCCAAATATCAGCTTTTGCACACTCTACACCATTTGCTTGGCAGTGGTTGTATACAGTTTCAATCTCTTCGTCAGTGTCAGATACAAAACGATTGATAGCCACAACTACAGGTAGATTGTAAAGTTTTACATTCTCAATATGTTTCTCAAGATTTGGTATACCTCTTTTTAGTGCCTCTACATCTGGCGTTTGTAGCTCTTTTAATGGCATTCCTCCGTGATATTTAAGAGCTCTAATTGTGGTAACAATTACTACTGCGTCTGGACGTAAATTTGCTGCGCGACATTTAATATCTAGGAATTTTTCAGCCCCTAAATCAGCCCCAAATCCAGCCTCTGTTACAGTATAATCTGACAATGCCATAGCAGTTTTAGTACCGATAATAGTGTTTGTACCTTGAGCAATATTTGCAAATGGTCCACCATGTATAATTGCAGGAGTACCTTCAATTGTTTGTACTAAATTTGGTTTAATAGCATCTTTAAGTAGGGTAGCCATTGCCCCCTCTGCTTTTATGTCGCGTGCATATACTGGTCGTTTATCATATGTATATCCGATAAAGATATTGCCCAATCTGCGTTTAAGGTCTTGCATATCAGTCGACATACACAAAATAGCCATCACCTCAGATGCTGCTGTAATATCAAATCCAGTCTCTCTTGGAGTACCTGATGTAGTTCCGCCCAATCCAATCACTACGTTGCGCAATGTTCTGTCGTTTAGGTCGATAACCCTTTTCCATATCACAGTGCGTGCGTCGATACCAAGATTATTCTTTTTGTTCTGTATGTTATTGTCAATCATCGCACTCAAAAGGTTGTGAGCTTTTTCGATTGCTGAAAAATCTCCAGTAAAGTGTAGATTGATATCCTCCATAGGTAATACTTGCGAAAATCCACCGCCAGTAGCACCACCTTTCATACCGAATACAGGACCAAGTGATGGTTCGCGCAAAACAGCTGTAGCTAATTTGCCTTTTTGGCATAGAGCTTGAGTTAATCCAATACTAACCGTAGTTTTTCCCTCTCCAGATGGTGTTGGAGATGTTGCAGTAACTAAGATTAATTTACTTTTCGACTCCATTTTGCTGTATTTAAGCGGTAATTTTGCTTTATATTTACCGTACAGCTCCAATTCGTCGGCATCAATACCTAATTTTGATGCAATTTCTACAATAGGTTTTAGTGTTGCTTTGTTTGCAATTTCTAAATCTGTCATTTTTTAATTCATTTACAGGTACTTCTAAAAACAGTATTAGTTTCCCCTTGTGTTCGTTTGTATTTTATTTTGTTTGAGTTTTAAGAGTCTCTTTAACATAAAATAAGGAGCAATAATATGCTCCTTATCAGTTATTTCTTAGTTACAATAACAGCTTTAAGTGTTGCTGTTTCTGTAAAATCTTTTTCATCGTATCTAATTTCTTCTCCTAGTCCGTATGCTCTGTGGCTTTTTTCTTCTCCAGATTTTGTTAATTCGCCAAGCCATAAGTGGCATCCGTTTATTGATACATTTACTCCATAGTTTGTAATTTCGTATTTAGGATTGAGAGCTAATATTTTACTCATTGGATCTCCCACACGGAAACCTCCAAAATCTACATTTGTATCAAAAGCAGTGATATTTACTATCTCATTATCCCAAGTTACATCATATTTAAGTTCTTCGCCAAGGTAGAAATAGTTATGTGTCGATCCATCAAAATCATCATAAATAGATTCGATACGGTCATACATTCCATCAACTTTTTTAGGTAATTCATCAATTTTACCTCCAAAAGTTAAAACACCTATTCCATTTTCGGTGTAAATTAATTCTTCAGATTTTGTTGAAGATGAGCAAGCCATCAGTAAAATTGCAATAACTGTTGCAATACTTACATTTAGTGTTTTTGTTTTCATGTGATTGTTTTTTTTAGTTGATATTTAAGAAAATTGTTATTAAAAAGGTAGATTACTATCGTCGCCAGTAGCAGCAGGTGAGACTGGTGCAGTTGGTTGAGGAGCTGGTTGTGCTACTTGTTGTTGTGCCACTTGCGTT
>JAWXTU010000008.1:0-45552 GCA_044433285.1 bacterium
TTGATATTAAACTACTTTGTTACTGTCGTAAAATCAATCTCTTTCTTATCGATATACTTGTTGAATCTCCATTTTGGGATACCCAACATCATACCTGCTTGGATTTGATATTTTTTATCGAGTCCAAGTACCTTATTTATGATGTTTGATCTGCGTGCGACCATACAGACAAAACCTGTGTATACCTGCGATACACCGAGAGTTTCTGCCATTAAAGAGGCGTTTTGGTATGCTAAATTGGCATCGTCTCTGCCGAATTGCAAACTTTTGTCGGTATATATGAGCAGTAGGGTGTTGCTGTTGCGCAAGATAGGGTCTTTGCCGATTTGCCGATTTTCTATTGCTCGGTTGAAAGTACCAATATATTTTTTGATTGTGGGACTAACTGCAGTAGCAATCGGACGAACAATTGGATTATCAATGAGCGTTAGTAGTCTTTTGAAATAGCCCAAAGTGCCGTCGATTACACCATCTAATGTGGCTCTGTCTTGGATAAGCATAAATTTCAGTCCCTGGATATTACTTGCTGTTGGCGCACGAAATGCCGCCTCGATAATCATATCTAGCGACTCTTGCGGTATCTCTTTGTTGCTGAATGTGCGGTTAGAACGGCGCAAGCGTATGAGTTGCAATAGCTCCTGTGCATCTACTTTTGGTTTTTCGATTGTGTGAACTTTATCAGCTCCAAAACTAGAGTGGGATATTGCATCTACAGGACAAATCGCTACACAATGTCCGCACACAAAACAGCTATTAGGTCGTGCGATAACTACCTTATCGTCAATGATATCAAATAGTTGTGGCGAGCAGGCTGTCGCACACGCTTTGCACTCTATACATTTACTTTTGTCAATTGAAATATCCATATATTTTTCTATGTTTTAGAGGTTTTTTTGTAAAGGGAGTTCTAAAGAGTCTCCTTAAAGTTCCCCTAAAAATCCCCTAAAAAAAATGCCTATCAGCACAAAACTAATAGGCATTTTTCGTGAAATTAGTTTTGTCCTATTGGTTCAAACCCTTCGCCATATACACCAATCGCTGCCGATTGAGAGACAAATGCGTTAGGGTCGATATTTTTTACAAGTCTAAATACTTTGGTCGATTCGGTTTTGCGAGTCAATAGTGTAATTACTTTTACTGGTTTTTTCGAGTACCACCCTTGACCATCTAAAATAGTTACACCTCTGCCCAATTCGTTTGCAATGCAATCTGCAATTGCCTCGTATTTGCTAGAGAAGATGAAGAACTGCACAGATTGGCGCATACCGTTGATATACATATCAACAACCATTGTGGCAATAAACATCTCAATCATACCGTAAACTACCTCTTCAAGTCCAGCTTCAGGCAAAAGTCCTATGGTGCTGATAATCACCACGTCGCACAACAATAGCGCACGACCTAGTGTGATAGGTTTATACTTATTTACGATTTTTGCAATGATATCTGTACCGCCAGATGAGCCGTTGTTGTTGAATGCAATGCCCAGTCCTATACCACTAAACAAACCTGCCATAACAGACGACATAAAGGGGTCGAATGTTGGAATTGGTGTAGTCATAATACTGTTGAATACGTCTACAAACGGAATAGCAAACCATATAGTTGAACAAACTACTCCCCAAATAGAACGTAGACTGAATTTTAGTCCTAAATGTTTGATAGAGAAGATTAAAAGTACAGCGTTTATTGCAAAAAATGATATAGATACAGGTATTCCACCTTCTACTACACCTTTTGTGGCATACATAATGATTACGGCGATACCAGATGCGCCACCCCCTGCAATTTGGTGAGGGAAAAGAAAAATATTCCAGCCTACTACGAAGATTAGCAGACCGAACGCGATCATAAAGAGCTCGCGTGCATTTACAAGAACTGATTTTTTTGTCATTTTTTTTTGAAAATTCGGGCAGTCGCTGCCCCTTATCTATAATATGTGTTTATAATACAATGTTTACGATTTTACCAGGCACAACAATCACCTTTTTAGGGGTTTTGCCGTCGAGATATTTTAATGTTTGTTCGTTTTCTAAAGCGATTTTCTCAACCGCTGTTTTATCTAAGTTTGCAGCTAATTCAAGTGTGAAACGTACTTTACCGTTGAACGAAATTGGATATTTTACAGAGTTCTCTACCAAATACTCCTCGTTGCAAACTGGATATGCCGCATCGCACACTGAGGTACTGTTACCTACCGCAGCCCATAACTCCTCGGCAATATGAGGTGCAAATGGTGCAATAAGTACAGCAAGAGGTTCGAGTATTGCACGTTTACGACATTTAGCAGCCGATAATTCGTTTACGCAAATCATAAAGGCAGAGACTGATGTATTGTAAGAGAAATTCTCTATGTCAAATGTGATTTTTTTGATTGTTTTATGTAGCGTTTTTAGTTCAGTAGCAGTAGGCGCATCGTCGGTAACGGCAAACTCCTCGCCCTCGCTATATAAGCCCCAAAGTTTTTTCAAGAAGCGGTGCACCCCGTCAATACCGTTTGTGTCCCAAGGTTTTGATTGCTCAAGTGGTCCGAGGAACATCTCGTAAAGGCGCAATGTATCAGCTCCGTAACGCTCTACAATATCATCTGGATTGACTACGTTGAACATAGATTTCGACATCTTCTCTACTGCCCATCCGCATATATATTTACCATCTTCAAGGATAAATTCAGCATCGTTATACTCTGGCATCCAATTTTTAAATCTCTCAGTGTCAAGTATATCATTGCTTACGATATTTACATCTACGTGGATTTGTTGAGTTTCGTACTCGCCTTTTAGTCCGAGTGATACATATTTATTCGTACCCACGATGCGATATACAAAGTTAGAACGACCTTGAATCATACCTTGGTTGATAAGTTTTTGATATGGTTCATCTTTGCAAATGAGTCCGAGGTCAAACAAGAACTTGTTCCAGAAACGGCTATATATAAGGTGTCCTGTTGCGTGTTCTGTACCTCCGATGTAGAGGTCGACATTTTGCCAATACTCGTTAGCCTCTTTGCCAACTAGTGCCTCACTGTTGCGAGGGTCCATATATCTTAAGTAGTAAGCTGATGAACCAGCAAAACCAGGCATAGTGTTGAGTTCTAGCGGATAACCATCTTCTGTAGTCCAATCTTTAGCGCGACCAAGTGGTGGTTCACCTGTCTCTGTTGGTAGATATTTATCAATCTCGGGCAACATCAGTGGCAATTTACTCTCATCAATCATATATGGCATTCCCTCTTTGTAATACACTGGGAATGGTTCGCCCCAATAGCGTTGGCGACTGAAAATAGCATCGCGCAAGCGGTAGTTTACTTTAACCTTACCGATATTATTTTCAGCTATATACTCTTTCATCTTGGCAATTGCCTCTTTTACTTGCAGTCCGTTAAGAATGCCCGAGTTGCATACCACACCCTCTTTTGCATCGTAGCTCTCTTCGCTCACATCTGCACCCTCGATAAGTGGGATAATTGGCAAGTTGAAATGGCGAGCAAATGAGTAGTCGCGGCTATCGTGGGCAGGCACAGCCATAATTGCACCAGTACCATATCCAGCAAGTACATAGTCTGAAATCCAGATAGGTATCTCTTCGTTGGTTAGTGGATTGATAGCATATGCACCTGAAAACACACCAGTTACACGGCGGTCAGAGAGACGCTCGCGTTCGGTGCGGCGTTTTACTATATTTTGATACTCCTCTACTTCAGTGCGTTGAGCATCTGTAACTAGTTGCACTACATACTCACTCTCTGGTGCCAATACCATAAAAGTAACACCATAAACAGTATCTGCACGAGTGGTAAATATTTCAAGAGTTATATCTGAGTTTGCCACCTTAAATTCCATCTCTGCACCCTCTGAACGACCGATCCAATTTTTCTGAGTCTCTTTGAGTGAGTCAGTCCAATCTACATTTTCAAGTCCATCGAGTAGGCGTTGAGCATAAGCACTCACACGCAAACTCCATTGGCGCATCACTCGTTGTTCTACTGGATGTCCACCACGCACCGACAACCCCTCGCTCACCTCATCGTTGGCAAGTACAGTGCCCAACGCAGGACACCAATTTACCTTAAGGTCAGCAAGATAGGCGATGCGATAGTTCATCAATATCTCTTGTTGTTGCTTTTCGGTGTATGATTTCCACTCTTCGGCGGTGAATATTTCAGTCTCGTTGCAAGCAGCAATCACACGAGCGTTGCCCTGTTCGTTGAAAATATCAATAAGCATCGAGATTGGTTTTGCAGCATTAGCGCGCACGCAGTACCAGTGGTCGAACATCTGCATAAAAGCCCATTGAGTCCATTTGTAATAATCTGGTTCGCAGGTGCGCACCTCGCGACTCCAATCGTAGCAAAATCCTATTTTATCTAGTTGTTCGCGATAGCGAGCGATATTCTTTTCTGTTGTAATGGCAGGGTGTTGTCCAGTCTGTATTGCATATTGTTCGGCAGGTAAACCGTAAGCATCATACCCCATTGGGTGCAAAACATTGTATCCCTGTAGGCGTTTGTATCTACTGTAAATGTCAGATGCTATATATCCGAGGGGGTGACCAACGTGCAGTCCAGCTCCTGATGGGTAAGGAAACATATCTAACACATAATATTTTGGCTTACTGTTGTTTATCTCTACTTTATATGTAGCATTTTCAGCCCAATATCGTTGCCATTTCTGTTCTATTTGTTGAAAATTGTATTCCATAACTATATATTTTTGTTTTATTATTTATGCTATATTTTTCTCTTTGCAAAAATCAGTGCAAAGGTACAAAAAAAATGGCGATTTTTTAGTGAAAAAAGTGATTAAATATTTTTTTTGTATGAAAAATTATTGTAACTTTGCAGAACTAATTACTACTATAATATTTGTTTGGGATTTTTTAGATATATCTATTTGTTAGAAAATGGATATCCCAATAATTAAACTACTAAAATTATATCATTATGAAAAGTGTAAAAGGAACAAGAACAGAGAAAAATTTGATGACTTCATTTGCAGGTGAAAGTCAAGCACGTATGCGTTATACTTATTTTGCTTCTCAAGCAAAAAAAGATGGTTATGTTGAGATATCTAACGCATTTGCAGTAACAGCAGATCAAGAAAAAGAGCACGCAAAACGTATGTTTAAATTCTTAGAAGGCGGTATGTTAGAAATTACAGCTACATTTCCTGCTGGCGTAATTGGTACAACTCTTGATAACCTAAAAGCAGCTGCTGCAGGTGAGCACGAAGAGTGGAGTCTTGATTATCCTGCTTTTGCAGAAATTGCAGCAGAAGAGGGTTTCCCTGCAATTGCTGAGATGTATCGTCGCATCTCTATTGCTGAAAAAGCTCACGAAGAGCGCTACCAATCATTTGTAGATGCTATCGAGGCAGGTGCAGTGTTTGCTAAAGAGGAAGAGGTTGAATGGCAATGTCTAAATTGTGGTTATGTTCACGTAGGTAAAGAGGCTCCAAAAGTATGCCCAGCTTGCGTTCACCCACAAGCTCACTTCGAAATCAGAAAAAGATAATTAGTTATCAGAGATATTAAACAATAAAAAAAGCGTGAAAAAGAAATTTTTCACGCTTTTTTTATTGTTTAATCGAATATTTTATGCTATCTTTGTAGCGGTTTATATTTTAAGAGACAAAGCTACTTGATTTGTATTTTATAATAGTTGGTTTTGTCTAATTCGTTTAATCAATTAAATTTCAATTATTATGAAAACATTTTTGCCAATAGTACTTTGTGTGCTACTTCTATTTTCATCTTGTATGGTTACTCGTACTTCGGTTGGTTCGTATAAAGAACAGGCAGGTACAGCTTACACCTATTCAAAAGGAAAACAATGTTATCTTTTTTGGGGATTGGTTCCGATTGGGGTAACATCTTTGCAAACTCCAACTTCTGGCGATTGTGAGGTTCGTACATCTTATAATTTTGTAGATTGGTTGATAACTGGTATAACAGGAGGTATTTTCTCTATGCAATCTATCAAAGTTAAAGCTAAAAGTGGAGAGGTAGCATCTGCTAAAACATCTGATCAAATTACAGTTGATGATATGATCAATAACGTAAAAGAGAATGTTTTAGAGGATGATGTTGTAGAGAATATGTTGAAGGTAGAGTGATATTTATCTTTATATAACAAAAGCGTGAAAAATTTATTTTTCACGCTTTTGTTATATAAATGGCAGAGTAAATGGCAGAGTAAATGGCAGAGTAAATGGCAGAGTAAATGGCAGAGTAAAATTACTCTATAATCATACGATATAGCTTCATGCCCGATTTGTTTTCTTGCATTACTGGTATTGTATCGCCATTAGCATCTGACATCATATGTACGCCTGTAACAGAGTGGGTATGACCACCTAAAATCATATCTACATTATCGATTTTACCCACGAGAGTTTCGTCGGCGATATCGTTGTTGTTGTTGAATCCGAGGTGCGATAGTACTATTACTAGATTGCACTGCTTTTCGTTGCGAAGTAACTTTGCATAACGATTTACCTCTTCGATTGGGTCGAGATATGTAATCCCCTCGTAGTTAGATAGCAGCACCAAACCATCAAGATTTACACTCAGTCCGATAACGCCAACTCGCCACCCTTTGCGCTGAAGTATGGTGTATGGTTGCACCAAATTGGAAAGCGGAGTAGTGCCAAAATCAAGATTTGCACATACTACCTTAAAATCCATCAACTGAATTAAATTTGCCAGATAGTCCACTCCGTTGTCAAATTCGTGGTTGCCTAATGTCATCACATCATATCCCATAAGGTTATAACCCAGTGTTTCTGCTCGTCCGCCATAAAGATTAAAATATGGTGTACCCTGAACAAAATCCCCGGCATCTAACAGTATGGTGTTAGGGTTGATATTGCGCAGTGAATCAATGATATATGCACGTGCCTCATAGCCTCCTTTGCCATTTAATGGTTCAATCTGACTGTGGCTGTCGTTGGTGAAAATTATTTGTAGAGGTTCGCGTTTTTGCGGTATCATCAACGCTATTGCAGCCGTTGCGATAAAACCTAAAATAATATATACTACTGACCGTCTGTTTGCTAAATTCTTTTTCATAATCTCTCCTTCTCTTTTACATATTTAATCATAGCGTCGCGCATCATCATATTCAGTGCGGTAGAGTTGATGTGTCGGCTAAGTGGAGTTAAATTATCATTTCCCCACGATAGATAATCTGTGGTAACTACCTGATAGGTGCGTGTGGTATCTATTGGTGCACCTGCAATCATCACATTTTCAGCCTTTCCATCTACAATGTCAAGCGACATACCCGATAGAGCCTCGCCCCCTTTTGCGGCTACAGCGTCAGCCAAATCGAGTAAATCAGCGCCTTTATACTCCAAAATCACTAGCGAGTTGTCAAACGGCAAAATCTCATATATATCGCCAATGGTGATATTGCCAGCAAATAGATTGCGACGAATGCCACCCGTATTGGTAATTGCCATATCTGCGTGGTGATTTTCTTGTGCCACGTAGAGCATCATATCAGCTACAATATTTCGCAACGCTTTTTCGCCCGAATGCACATTTAGTTGTTCGCTGCACGAGCCAATAACAACATTCATATTTGCATCTTTTTGTGCTTTGTATGATGTGATGAATTGGTTCATTGCCTGATGCTGAACGGTATCCGATGCAATAACTTCGATTAAGTCGGTTGAGGTGATTACTATTGGCGAGTCGTTTAATCGCCTATTTAAAAAAGCCAAAATACAGGCAAATAAAATGGCTAAGAGTAAAAATTTATTCTCTTTCATACTTGTCTATTGTTTTCTATCTTAATCAGCTATCGAGAGATATTCGGTAGTTGTTTTATTCACTTTTATGCTCTATCTGATATCCAAAATTACGCAGTTTACGTTCGCGATGTCTCCAATCTTTTTCCACTTTTACAAATAACTGTAGGAACACCTTCTTCTCGAAAAAGCGTTCGATGTCGTGGCGCGCTTCAGTGCCTACTTTGCGAAGTGCAGAACCCTGTTTGCCAATGATTATACCCTTTTGCGAGTCGCGTTCGCAGTAGATAATCGCACTGATGCGTATTAATTTCTCCTCCTCTTTAAACTCCTCAACTGCCACCTCAACTGAGTATGGCACCTCTTTATCGTAGTTGAGCAACACCTTTTCGCGTATAATTTCGTTTACGAAAAATCGCTCTGGCTTGTCGGTCAAAGCATCTTTATCAAAAAACGGAGGAGATTCTGGTAATAGCTCTTTGATATATTCAAATAGGGGTTGTACATTGAATTTTTCGAGTGCTGAGAGTGCAAAAATTTCGGCAAGAGGCAACTCTTTATGCCAAAAATCTACTAGTGCCTCCAACTTCTCTTGGTCGATAAGGTCGATTTTGTTGATGATTAAAATTGTCTTTATATGGTCGATTTTGCGAACTTTTTCCAAGAAAAATGCATTTTTCTCTGGAGAATCCATCACATCTGTTACGTAAAGTAGCACATCTGCATCGGTTAGAGCCGATTGAGAGAAGCCGAGCATCGATTCTTGCAACTTATAATTTGGTTTCAGAACTCCAGGTGTGTCGGAGTATACAATCTGAAAATCTTCGCCATTTACGATACCCATAATCCTATGGCGAGTAGTTTGTGCTTTTGATGTAATAATCGAGATTCTTTCGCCTACGAGGGCGTTCATGAGGGTAGACTTACCCACATTCGGGTTGCCTACAATGTTTACAAATCCTGCTTTGTGCATATTGAGATAATCTACCGTGTGTTAAGTCGAAACAACGTGTTTCTGGACTATACGGTTTCTTCGCTGCAAAGATAGTAAAAATAAATCAATTTTATGCTCGAAATTAAGATTTTTTTTGTATCTTTGCGCTCGAATTTAATGTGTGGGGAATTTTTAGAAGTTCGGAACTCACATTAATAATTTAAATTTTTTCGGGGTGTTTTAGAAATACCCTTAATATAAACCTGATTGTTTACCGCTCTATTTTAGAAGTCCCCTATAATCTAAATCATAGAGAGACGGTGCTGCTTGTGAAAGTGGTTTAGCAATCACAATAAACAAAATAAAAAATGGGAAATTTAGTAGCTATCGTAGGTCGTCCGAATGTAGGTAAATCGGCGTTGTTTAATCGATTAACTAGCAGCCGTCGCGCAATTGTAAATGATGAGTCGGGTACAACTCGTGACCGCCAATATGGTTTGAGTGAATGGTGCGGACAAGATTTTTCACTAGTTGATACTGGTGGTTGGGTTGTAAATTCAGATGATATTTTCGAAGAGGAGATTAACCGCCAAGTGGCTGTTGCGATAGAAGAGGCTGATGTGATAATGTTTGTGGTTGATGTGTTGAGTGGTATTACCGATCTCGATCAACACGTGGCACAGATTTTGCGTAGTGCAAAAAAACCAGTTATCCTGGTGGCTAACAAAGTAGATACATTCGATTTGCAATATCAAGCGGCGGAATTTTATGGTTTGGGTCTTGGCGACCCATATATCCTCTCTGCCGTTAATGGTTTGGGTACAGGCGAACTTCTCGATCATCTTGTTACGATGCTTACAGCAGAGGAACAAGAGGTGCTAGATGATCTGCCTCGTTTTGCTATCGTGGGTCGTCCTAATGCAGGTAAGTCGTCTATTATCAACGCTTTTATTGGCGAAGATAGACATATCGTTACGGACATAGCTGGCACGACTCGCGACTCAATATATGCTCGTTACAACAAATTTGGACATGATTTTTACCTAGTAGATACTGCTGGTATCCGTAAAAAAGCAAAAGTTAACGAAGATGTTGAGTATTACTCAGTTATTCGTGCTATCCGTGCCATCGAAAATTCAGATGTGTGTGTATTAATGATCGATGCTACTCGTGGCATAGAGAGTCAAGACTTAAATATTTTCTCGTTAATACAAAAGAACCGTAAAGGGTTGGTAGTTTGTGTAAATAAGTGGGATTTAATCGAAGAGAAATCAGCGAAAGATATTAAGGGCTTTGAAAATGCTATTCGTGAAAGATTGGCTCCGTTTACAGATTTCCCTATTGTATTTACTTCTGCAATTACCAAACAACGTATCTTTAAGGTGATTGAGACTGCGATGTTTGTCTATGAAAATAAAAAACGCAAAGTGTCAACGGCAAAACTCAACGAGTTCTTTTTGCCACTTATCGAGAACTATCCACCCCCAGCATATAAAGGTAAATATATCAAAATCAAATATGTGGCACAGTTGCCAGATACGCAGGTGCCAACAATTGTGTTTTTTGCTAATTTACCACAATATATCAAAGCTCCATATTTGCGCTTTTTAGAGAATAAATTGCGTGATAATTGGGACTTCCACGGAACACCAATTTTGTTGTTCCCTCGTCAAAAATAATAATAACTATAAAATAAAAACAAAATGTGCGGAATTGTAGGTTATATTGGAAGCAAAGATGCCTATCCAATTTTGATTAAAGGACTTAAACGATTAGAATACAGGGGTTATGATAGTGCTGGTGTAGCACTAATAGATACTGAAAATAACCTTAAAGTATATAAAGAGAAAGGGAAGGTTTCTGAGTTGGAGGAGTACGCATCTAGCAGAGATGTGTCTGGTAATGTGGGTATTGCTCACACTCGTTGGGCTACGCACGGCGAGCCATGTCAGCGCAACTCTCACCCTCACTATTCTGGGTCAGAGCAGTTGGCGATTATTCATAATGGCATCATTGAAAATTATGCTACAATTCGTACAAAATTAGAGGCTAAAGGGTGCGAATTTAAGAGTGATACAGATACTGAGGTGTTGATTCAATTGATTGAGTATTTAAAACTTGAGAATAACCTAAGTCTGCTTGAGGCAGTTCAAGTGGCTCTGCATCAGGTGATAGGTGCATATGCTATTGCTATTTTGGATAGAGAAAACCCAAACAAAATTATAGCAGCTCGTAAGAGTAGTCCGCTTGTAGTAGGTATTGGCGAAGATGAGTTTTTCTTAGGTTCAGATGCAACTCCAATCATCGAGTATACAGATAAAGTGGTCTATCTAAAAGATGGTGAAATTGCATGCATTACACTAGGTGAAGAACTTAAAGTGGTTGATATAGAGAATATTGAAGTTATTCCAGAGATAAAAAAAGTAGAACTGACACTTGGTGAGATAGAGAAAGGTGGATATGCTCATTTTATGTTGAAAGAGATATTTGAGCAACCACGTCGAATCTCTGACTCAATGAAAGGCAGGGTAAATGTGGATGCAAACAATGTAAAACTCTCGGCTGTAATTGATCATAAAGAACGATTGGTTAATGCAACTCGCTTTATTATAGTTGCTTGCGGTACTTCGTGGCACTCGGCTCTTATTGGTAAACAGCTTCTTGAAACTTATGTCGGTATCCCTGTTGATGTAGAATATGCTTCTGAATTTAGATATCGCAAACCAGTTATCAAGTCTACCGATGTTGTGATTGCAATTTCACAATCGGGTGAGACTGCCGACACTTTGGCTGCTATCGAATTGGCTCATGAAAAAGGTGCATTTGTATATGGTATATGTAATGCAATTGGTTCTTCTATTCCACGAAATACAGATACTGGTTCATATATCCACGTAGGTCCAGAAATCGGTGTAGCATCTACCAAAGCATTCACTGGTCAGGTTACAATCCTCACTATGTTAGCCCTTTGTCTTGCCAAAGAGATGGGTACAATTAAAGATGAGGAGTATATGAAAATGGTAAAAGAGTTAGACTCTATACCTCAAAAAATGAAAGAGACTCTTAAGGTAAACGACCAAGTGGAACAGATTGCACGCCTATTTACATACGCACGCAATTTCTTGTATCTCGGTCGTGGATTTAACTATCCAATTGCTCTTGAGGGTGCTTTAAAATTGAAAGAAATTTCGTATATCCACGCTGAGGGGTATCCTGCTGCTGAGATGAAACACGGACCAATCGCGCTGATTGATGCAGAGATGCCTGTGGTTGTTATTGCAACGCGTAATGAGATGTACGAGAAGATGTTGAGCAATATCCAAGAGATTAAAGCTCGCAAAGGTCGTATTATTGCTGTGGTAACTGCTGGAGATACTCAGATGCGAGATATTGCAGATGATATTATCGAAGTGCCTGAAACTATGGAGTGTTTCGAACCACTACTTACATCAATACCTTTGCAATTGTTATCATATCATATTGCTATTTGCAAAGGTTGTAACGTAGATCAACCACGTAATTTAGCAAAATCGGTAACAGTAGAATAGAGTAGCGCACCATAATAATAGCAGATTTTTAGCATAAGTATGTCAATTTACGATATAGCAGATGATTTTATTCAACTAACCAACTCGCCTGTTTTTCTTACGGGTAAAGCTGGTACGGGTAAAACAACGCTGCTACGTCGCATACAATTAGAGACACACAAGCAGGTGGCAGTAGTTGCCCCTACTGGTGTGGCTGCTATTAATGCTGGTGGTACTACTATCCACTCCTTTTTTCAACTCCCACTCTCGCCATTTATCCCAACTCCTGAGGCACGCAAAAGTTTTATTGCCAAGCAGCAGGTAAATGAGGTGAGACGTAAGGTCTTTTGCAGTCTCGAACTGCTTATTATCGATGAAATTTCGATGGTGCGTGCCGATGTGCTCGATGCTATCGATACAGTTTTGCGCCACTATCGCTACCGTCGCAACGAACCATTTGGGGGTGTGCAGGTGGTATATATTGGTGATATGTATCAATTGCCCCCAGTCTGTGTGGGCGACGAATGGAACTTATTAAGAGAGTTTTACCGCTCGCCATACTTCTTTCACTCTCACGCTGTTATGCAGCAACAACCCTACTATCTCGAACTCGATCAGATATTCCGTCAAAGCAATCAGCAGTTTGTAAATCTACTTAATGAGGTGCGCAATAACACCCTCTCGCAAGATAGTTTTTCTCTCTTGAATATGCGCTATGATGCTGATTTTCGGGCAGTAAAAGATGATGGATTTATTACGCTTACTACTCACAATTCGCAAGCAGATGCAATTAACAACGATGAGTTAGCTAAACTCGACACCGAGATGCATAGTTTTAGGGCTACGGTGCAAGGCGATTTCTCTGAGAAATTGTACCCAACAGATTTGCAATTGCAGTTAAAAGAGGGTGCACGAGTGATGTTTATAGCTAACGATAAAAATCAACCCCGCAGATATTTTAATGGTAAACTAGGCGTTGTCTCTAGTATCAGCGATGATGAGGTTTGGGTAATTTGCGATGGAGAGGATGAGGCAATACAGGTGGGGCTCGAGACTTGGGAGAATAAATCTTACTCGATTAATCCTAAAAACAGAGAGCTCGAAGAGAAGAAATTAGGTGCGTTTATGCAGCGACCTCTTCGTCTGGCTTGGGCTATTACGATACATAAAAGTCAAGGCTTAACTTTTGATAAAGTTGTAGTTGATGCAGCAGCGGCTTTTGCCTCTGGTCAGGTATATGTGGCACTCTCTCGTTGTCGTTCGCTCGATGGTATAGTGCTCACTTCGCAAATATCATCTAGGAGTTTAGCCGTTGATAACGAGATTGTTCGTTTCTCTAATTCTCGCATATCAGAGGTGCTTCTCCAAGAGCAACTCGAGATATTTAAGGCTCGATATTGTGTAGAACTCTTGGTGAAACTCTTTACCATTGAGGAGTTAGTTTCACGTGTTTTTGACTTTGTTGGCTATGTTAATAAGATAGTAGATGACTTTAACCCAGAGACTAAACCTTTTATTGACAAATTACAGGAGCAGATAAATCAGCTCTACTCTGTGGGACAGAAATTTTCTGTGCAGTTGAATAGATTATCGCAAGAGGGTGAGACTGAGATGTTTGCTGAGAGGGTAGAGGCAGCAGCAAAATATTATGCCAATTATCTTAGCGATTATATCCAATTTATCGAGTCGTCGCCTGCTGTAACTGATAGTAAAACTGAGGGCAAGGATTATACAGAACGTCTGAAACTCATTTTTGAACTAGCATCGTTTACACTGCATATGATGCGCGGTATCGAAAAAGATGCCTCGGTGAATAACTATTTCGCTGTAAAACAGAAATATAGCGTACCTCGCTTTGCCGTAAAAGCCTATGTGATAGAGAAAAAAGATGTGCCGTTGTTGGTATCTGAACATCCAGAACTGTATCGTGATTTATCGCGCTGGCGCAGAGAATATTGCTCTGAACATGATATCCCTGCCTATAGAATGTTCACTTCAAAAACGCTTTTGGAGATATCTAACACATTGCCACGAACTATCAAAGAGTTGGCAAAAATTAAAGGTTTTGGTAAGGTAAAAACAGCACGTTATGGCGAGGAATGTCTCGACTTTGTTCGCTCTTATTGCAGAAGAAATGGATTAGAGCCCTTATCTATTGATTAAAGCATAAAAAACCCCCTATTTTACTGTAAATTTACTGTTGTTAAACATAAAATTAAGTTTTTGTGTAAGTTGCTTATGTGCAAAAAAAACTGTAACTTGCGCGGCGAAAAAACAACAAAGGGAGTTCTTAGAATTCCCGCCAAAAATATAAAATTTTATGTTTAATGCAATTTTTAATTTACCAGAGGTAAAAAATGAACCTGTAAGAGCATATGCTCCAGGTAGTCCAGAGAGAAAATCACTGCAAGCTAAGTTAGCCGAAATGCGTCAACAAGTAGTTGATCTACCTATGATTATAGGTGGCGAAGAGGTGCGAAGTGGAAATAAAAAAGAGGTGCGTCCTCCTCACGACATTGCACATCTGTTGGGCTATTATCACCAAGGAGATAAAACTCATATCCAAGCAGCTATAGATGCTGCTGTTGCTGCTAAACCAGCGTGGGAGGCGATGAATTGGGAAGATAGAGCCTCTATCTTTTTGAAAGCCGCAGAATTAATTGCTGGTCCATATCGCGATAGAATTAATGCTGCTACTATGCTCGGTCAATCTAAAAATGCTTTTCAAGCAGAGATAGATTCGTCGTGCGAACTTATTGATTTCTTGCGTTTCAACGTAAAGAATATGTATGATATTTACTCTACACAGCCAGCTTCATCACCAGGTATATGGAACAAAACTTCGTGGCGTCCGCTCGAGGGTTTTGTATTTGCACTCACTCCATTTAACTTTACAGCAATTGCAGGTAATTTGCCTACATCGCCTGCTATGATGGGTAATGTATGCGTGTGGAAACCATCTAAAACTGCCACCTATTCGGCTTCTATTATTATGGAAGTGCTTAAAGAGGCTGGTTTGCCAGATGGTGTTATCAACTTGGTATATTGTTCTGGTCCAGATGCTTCTGATGTTATTTTCAGCAGTAGATATTTCGCTGGTATCCACTTTACTGGTTCTACTGGTGTCTTTAATGATATCTGGAAAACGATAGTAAATAACATTGATAAATATATATCTTACCCTCGCATCGTGGGCGAAACTGGTGGTAAGGATTATATCTTTGCGGCTCCATCGTCTAACGCCAAAGAGGTGGCAACCGCTATCACTCGTGGTGCATTTGAGTATCAAGGACAAAAATGTTCGGCTGCATCTCGTGCGTATATCCCATGCAATATTTGGGAAGAGGTGAGAGGTTATCTTGCTGATGATTTGTCGAAAATTAAAATGGGTGGAGTAGAGGATTTTACGAACTTTGTAAATGCAGTTATCGATGAATCTTCATTCGATAAACTAAAACGCTATATCGACGAGGCAAAAGTATCTGACGAGGCTGAGGTGATTTTTGGTGGCGACTGCGATAAATCAGTTGGTTATTTTATTGCGCCAACAGTGATTTTGACCACTAACCCTAAGTATATCACTATGCAAGAGGAGCTGTTTGGTCCAGTTATCACAATTTATGGGTATGATTCTAACAACGTTGATGCTGCTATTGATATGTTAGATGAGGGTTCTACTTATGCGCTTACAGGTGCTATTTTCTCTGGCGACAGAGCAGAAATTGCTCGTTTGACTTATCGTTTGCGCAACACCGCAGGTAATTTCTATATCAACGATAAACCTACTGGCGCTGTGGTAAATCAACAGCCATTTGGTGGCGGTCGTGCATCTGGTACTAACGATAAGGCTGGTTCTGCTCTTAACTTGTTTAGATGGACTTCGCCTCAAACAATCAAAGAGACCTTCTTGCCTGCAAGAGATTATATGTATCCTAATTTTTTAGAAGATTAACGGGATTTTCCCTAAAAACAATATTACACAATGAAAGCTCAATCATATATAGAAAAAGAGAGTAGATATGGCGCGCATAATTATCATCCACTACCAGTGGTTTTGGAGCGTGGCGAGGGTGTGTTTATGTGGGATGTAGATGGAAAACGTTATTTCGATTTCCTATCTGGGTATTCTGCTGTTAATCAAGGACATTGTCATCCGAAAATTGTAGAGGCACTTGTGCAACAAGCATCTGTTTTGGCTCTTACATCGCGTGCCTTTTATAATAATGTGTTAGGTGAGTACGAAGAGTTTGCTTGTAAGTTTTTCGGATACGATAAATTATTACCTGCCAATGCGGGTGTAGAGGCTGTGGAGACAGCCCTAAAACTTTGTCGCCGTTGGGCTTATGACAAAAAGGGTATTGCTGAAAATAAAGCGGTAATCATCGTGTGCGAAAATAACTTTCACGGACGCACAATTACCACTATATCATTGTCTACCGACCCAGATGCTTTTGGAGGTTTTGGTCCGCAAACAGAAGGATTCTGTAAAATACCATTTAATGATGTAGCCGCTCTTGAAGAGGCTTTAAAAATGCCTAATGTGGCTGGTTTTATGGTAGAACCTATACAAGGTGAGGCAGGTATTTATGTGCCAGACGATGGTTATATTGCTGCATGTAAGGCTCTTTGCGAGAAACACAATGTACTATTTATTGCAGATGAGGTGCAAGTGGGTATTGCTCGTACAGGTAAATTGCTCTGCTGCGACCACGATGGAGTGCGGCCAGATATCTTAATTATCGGTAAAGCCCTTTCGGGTGGTATGTATCCAGTGTCGGCAGTATTTGCAGATGATGAGATAATGCTTTGCATTAAACCAGGACAACACGGTTCTACTTTTGGTGGCAACCCAATCGCTTGTAAGGTGGCAATTGCTGCGCTAAAAGTGATTGAAGATGAAAAACTAGCAGAGAACTCTGAAAAGATGGGTGCTATTTTCCGTGAAAGAGTAACTGCTATAGATTCTCCACATATCGAAATTGTACGCGGTAGAGGATTACTGAATGCGGTTGTTATTAAACCAATTAACGGTAAAACTGCGTGGGATGTATGTCTTGCGATGAGAGATAGAGGATTGTTGGCTAAGCCAACTCACGAAAATATCATACGTTTTGCTCCGCCGTTGGTAATCACTGAGGCTCAAATTATTGAGGCTACAGATATTATCAAAGAGGCACTTCTCTCTATGTAGTAACTTCAGAGGGAGTTAAAAACTTTTCTAAATTCTAATTTAATGGGGTAATCTATTGTGGATTGCCCCTTATTAAACAGCTTTATAATGAAAAATATAAATGTTATTGGTGTACCTTTATCGTATGGTTGCGATAAAGATGGTCCGCAGCTAGGTCCTGATATTTTGCGTGATTATGGAGTGATTGATGCTATACGGAGTTTCGGACATTCAGTTTATGATTTAGGAGATATTAGTATTCCTGAGACGATAGATGAAGAGAAATTTGCATCTGCGCCAGATATGAAGTTTTTAAAGGAGGTTTTACAAGTCAATAATAATTTAGCTGAGGTAGTTGCCAATTCTCTCAGTGCTGGCAAATTTCCATTGATTATTGGAGGTGACCACGCAGTGGGTCTTGGTGTTGGTTCTGGTGTTTCGTCGCAATTGGATAATTTAGCGATTATCTGGGTTGATGCTCATGCGGATATTAATACAAATATCACCTCTCCCTCAAAGAATATGCATGGAATGCCTCTTGCCGCACTTATGGGTGTTGGTGATAAGCGGCTTGTCAATCTCTATCGCAAGGGGGTGAAAGTTAAACCTGAAAATGTTGTTTTGATGGGGTGTAGAAGTATAGATGAGGGGGAATTGGCATTGATTGATGAGTTAAATTTACAACTCTATACTACAGAGAATATTAAGCAACGAGGTGTGATTGAGATATTTGCTGAACTAGAAGAGCGATTTGCACAACTTGATGTGCAAAATATTCACCTGAGTCTGGACATAGATGTACTTGATGCTCAATATGTTCCTGGCACTGGCACTCGAGTAGAAGATGGAATAGATTTAGATGAGTTGTATGCAATTTTGGATAGAATAATTGCTACTGGTAAATTGCGCTCAATGGGGTTGGTTGAATTAAATCCTCGTATAGATGATGAAGATAATAAAACAGCAAAACTCTGCATTGATATTGTTAAATATGTAGCGGAGAGGCTTTAGATACTCAAAAATAAAAAAAGCATAAGATTAGGTTGACCTGTATCTTATGCTTTTTATGTAGGGTAAATTTTATTTCTGTATAGTATCTTTACTTTTGAGTTCCGTTGAAACAGTGGCGGCAAATTGGTTCGTATTTGTCAGTTTCTCCAAGTAGTACTTGACTGTCTCCTGCCACTAAACGGTGTGATATATAGGCTGGTGCTCCACATCTTACGCATACTGCATGTACCTTTGTTACATCGTCGGCAATAGCCATAAGAGCAGGCATCGGACCAAACGGCACACCCTTAAAGTCCATATCCAATCCAGCAATTATCACTCGATACCCAGAACGTGCCAACTCGGTACACACCTCAATAATACCATTATCAAAGAATTGTGCCTCATCAATACCCACTACATCTACATCACCCACCATTAGTGGTATATTTTGTGATGACTCGACTGGTGTTGATAAGATTGAGTTGTTATCGTGACTAACAACTTCAGTTTCAGAGTATCTTGTGTCTATACAAGGCTTGAAAATTTCTACACGTTGTTTGGCTATTTTAGCTCGTTTTAATCGTCTGAGTAGCTCTTCGGTTTTCCCCGAAAACATTGATCCGCAGACCACTTCTATACTGCCTCTATGGTGGCAATTGCAATTTGATGTCTCAAAAAAGTACATATCTGTTTATAAATTCAATTATTTATTGTATCTTTGTGGCTGCAAAGTTACAAAAAAAAACCGAAATATTAATTAAAGTTGTACATAAAATGAATAAAGATGTTTTAGTTGCACTTATTGCAAAGGATATTAAAGAGTTAGCTATTATGACTACTGGGTTAGAGGAGATGAAAGAACTCCCTCTTCAGTATCTTGAGTTGGCTTGTGTAAAGGCTAAATTATTGGCTGCTAATTTAGATAATTTGTATGAAATAGAGACAAATAGTGGTGATAATGTTGTTGTTATTTCTCAAAACGAAGAGGAAACAGCATTAGAGGCGGAAAAACTGGCGGAAGAGGCGCGCAGAGTAGAGGCGGAACGACAAATGGAAGAGGAAGCAGAAGCAGCACGTCAAGCAGAGGCGGCAGTTGAGGCCGAACGACTTGCAGCAGCTGAGGCTCGTCGCATTGAAGAGGAACGATTAGCAGCTGAAGCGCGTCGTGTTGAGGAAGAACGAGCAGCTGAAGCAGAAGCTCGTAGAGTAGAGGAAGAGAGAATTGCAGCTGAAGCAGAAGAACTGTTGGAAGCGCAACGTCAAGCAGAGGCAGCAGCAGCTGAAGCACGTCGTGTTGAGGAAGAACGAGTGGCGGCAGAAGAGGCTCGCAGAGTGGAGGAAGAGAGAATTGTAGCAGAAGAGGCTCGCAGATTAGAGGCACAACGTCAAGCAGAAGAGGCTGCGGCAGAAGCTCGTAGTATTGAAGAGGAGAAAAAAGCAGCTGAGGATGAGGCTCGCAGAGTGGAGGCAGAACGTCAAGCAGCATTAGAGGCAGAACGTTTTGCTGAAGAAGCACGTCAAGCTGAAGCAACTGAAAAATTAGCAGCACAACGTCAAGCAGAGGCGGCAATAGAGGCTCGCAAAGTGGAAGAGGAGAAAAAAGTTGATAATATTGCCGAGGAGATCGTATTACAACAACAACCACAGGTTACTACAGTGGCAGATGCTATCGAAACCTCTGAGGCATTGATAGATAGGCTGTCTCAATCGGCAGATACTACCATTGCATCATCTATTGGTATGCAAAAAATTGATGATTTAAAATCAGCTATTACAATAGTTGATAGATTTAGATTTCAGCGTGAACTTTTCTCTGGTGATGGCGCAAAAATGAATAAAGCTATAGCTGAATTTGATAATATGACCTCAATGGAAGAGGCTGAGATGTATATCGCTAAATCTTTCGATAATTGGAATATGGAGTCGCCTACAGTAGCTGAATTTTTGCAACTATTACGTAGAAGATATATTTAAAATTATGCAACAGCAACCAACACTATTTCTTGTGCCTACACCAGTGGGTAATCTTGAGGACATCACCTTGCGTGCGCTTAGAATTCTAAAAGAGGTAACACTTATTTTAGCTGAAGACACACGCACTACGGGTATACTACTCAAACATTTTGAGATAAAAACCCCGATGGCATCGCACCATAAATTCAACGAGCACAAAACAGTTGAAAATATTGCAAATAGAGTTGAGGCTGGAGAGTCGATTGCTTTAGTTAGCGATGCTGGCACACCAGCCATTTCCGATCCTGGTTTTATGTTGGTGCGTGAGTGTGTATCGCGTGGTATTAGAGTTGAGTGTCTGCCTGGTGCTACTGCATTTGTGCCTGCTTTAGTCGATTCTGGACTTCCTACAGATAGATTCTGTTTCGAGGGTTTCTTGCCAGTAAAAAAAGGTCGGCAAACCAAACTGCAATCTCTCGTAGAGGAGACTCGAACAATGATATTTTACGAGTCGCCATATAGATTGGTGAAAACTCTTACCAATTTTTCTGAGGTGTTTGGCGTTGAACGTCAAGCATCTGTCTCTCGCGAGATATCAAAGATGTTTGAAGATACACAACGTGGCACACTAGCCGAACTGATACAATTTTACACTCAACATCCGCCTAAAGGCGAGATTGTGATTGTAGTAGCAGGTTTTTAATTACACTTATTTTTCCATCTGGGGAGTTTTTAGAAGTCCCCCAAAATATACTAACAATGAAAATAGAACATATTTTATATATCCCCCTATCTCTTCTTTTACTCTTCTCCTGTACTCGTGGCGGTAAATCAGCTGTGGAGCAATTGCAAATCGAAAATGATTCGTTGCGTGCAGTGCAAACTCAATTAGAGTGCGATTTCGAGTACTATTTTACAACGATGAATGAAGTTGCTGATAATCTTGATAAAATCAAAAGTATCGGTGGCTATCTGTCGCAACAAACGACCTCGGAAGTTGCCTCTAAAGCTCCACAAACCCGCATTGATGAAAATATTCAATTGGTGGCGGCTCTAATCAACCAAAATAACGAAAAGATAAAATCGCTTAACGATAAAATGACCTCGTCGTTACTTGCCAATGCGTCGTTGGAGGAGAGAATAAATCAACTCACAGTAAAAAATAATATATTAGTGCAAGAGATTATTGACTTGCAGCAACGATTAGGCGAAAAAGAGGAGTTGATCGTGCAACAGAGAGTTGAGATTTTATCTGCCGAATTGGCAAAGAGTGCAGCAGAAGCCGAAATTAATGAAAAAGAGAGTGAGTTGGCTCGAGTAGAGGAGCAGCTATATAAAGGGTGGTATGTATTTGGTACAGAAAATGAGCTAAAATCGCAAGATGTGATTGACTCTAGGGGGGGATTGTTATCTAAGAGGGTGCTGTCGGGTGATTTCAATCAAGATTATTTTATCTCTGTGGATATTAGAGAGCTCTCTAGGATACCGCTTTACGCGCGACATGCAAAGATATTAACTATCCACCCAGATAACTCGTACAAACTCGAAAAAGAGGATAAAACATACGTGCTCAATATTTTAGATAAAGAGGCTTTTTGGAGTGTTTCACGTTACCTTGTCATTAAAACTAACTAAATCCCTTTCTTAAAATTATGTATACAACAGTTTTATTAGATTTAGACGATACGCTTTGGGATTTTTCAAAGAGTGCAAAAATCTCACTACAACAGATGTATAATGAGTTGAAACTTAGCCGATGGTTCGATTCTGTTGAGCAGTTTATCACAATTTATAAAGTTAAAAATACGCAGATGTGGGAAGAGTATGGTCGAGGAGAAATTACAAAAGAGTTTCTTGCGCTCGAACGATTTGCTCACCCTTTGCGTGAGGTAAATTGTTCCGAAATGGAGTTGGCACAGAAGATGAGTGAGATATTTTTGGGTTTGACTAATAAAAATTTGGTCTTGATTGATGGTGCAGTCGAGTTGCTCGAATATTTAAACCCTAAGTATAAATTAGCAGCTGTATCCAACGGATTTGTAGAGGCGCAATATGTAAAATTAGATTCTTCTGGACTGGGAAAATATTTCTCTCATATCATCCTCTCTGAAGAGATTGGTTTGCACAAACCAGATGTAAAATTCTTTGAGAAAGCACTTCAAATAACAGCAACAAATAGAGAAAATGCTGTTGTAATAGGTGATAATTTTGATTCAGATGTGCTCGGAGCGCAAAATGCAGGTATAGATGCAATCTATTTTGATAGAGGATTGAAAGGAGTGAAAAATATTTCAAATTCAATCAAAATGGTCTCTGAATTGTGTGAAATTGCAACCATTTTGTGATAATTTACGAAAAAACCGAATAAAATCAGTCAGTTAGCACCTTGCTCTATTGCGTTAAACTGATAAATTTCATATTTATGTTTTACAACATATTGTAAATTTATGAAATTTTAACAAAAAAATAATTCTTTACACAGTGAATGGTGTGTATCTTTGAGTAATTTACAGATATACAGATATTTGATTATTTTTTATTGCTTTGGTAATTATGTAATTTCACTAAGTTTAAAAAATGCAAAAATGACTTTTTTCCTAGGTTAAGAAATTTAATTGCAAAACTGTTGCATAGGTGAATAAAAATAACTAAATTTGCATTTCAAAATATGCGTGTAGTGGCTCTATGCTATTAGTCGCATAGTTTGTGTCTCTATTTGTAAGAGAAATGACAATAAATAACAATATTAATTAATACACAAATTAAAAAACAAAGTTCATGAGAAAATTAACTCTTTTGATTTCTATGCTAGTTCTTTTTACTAGTGTTGTGTTTGCACAAGGGAAGAAGATCTCTGGTACTGTTGTTGATTCAAACAATGACAACGAACCAGTGATTGGAGCTACAGTGCAAGTAAAAGGAAATGAATCAGTCGGTACAATTACTGATTTTGATGGTAATTTTACAATTACGCTTCCTGATGGGGCAACTACTCTTGTCGTTTCATACATGGGTATGCAAACAACTGAGGTTGTTGCGAAAAATGGTATGGTTGTTAAAATGGCAGCTGATGCAGAAATGCTTGAAGAGGTAATCGCTATTGGTTACGGTACTTCTACTAAAAAATCATTTGCAGGTTCTGCTACAGTAGTGTCAGGAGAGTCAATTGAAAAGAAAAACCCATCTGAGATGACAAAAGCTCTTGCTGGTGAGGTTGCCGGTGTGCAAGTAGTATCTTCGTCTGGTCAACCAGGTTCTTCAGCTACTATTCGTATTCGTGGTGTCGGTTCCCTTAATGCATCTTCTGCTCCTCTTTATGTAGTAGATGGTATCCCTTATACTGGTGACTATTCATCTATCGACCCATCAGATATCGCTTCGATGACTGTATTGAAAGATGCAACTGCAACTTCACTTTACGGTTCTCGTGGTTCTAATGGTGTAATCTTGATTACTACTAAAAAAGGTACTTCAGGTGAAACTGGTAAAATCGACGTAGACCTTAAATATGGTGTTAATACTCGTTTGATTCCTATGTACGAAACTATTTCAGATGCTCAACGTTATGTAGAGTTGGCTTGGGAAGGTTTGTATAATCAAACAACATCAGCAAGTCTTGCAAGTAGTACACTCTTTTCAACTAGTTGTATCCCTTCTGCTTACAACCGTTGGGAGATGACTGATGGTTCTCGTGATGGTAGTCTATTTATTGATGAAAATACAGGATTATTTCGTAATACAGTTGTAGAGAGACAGGGTTATGTTGATGATGTACCTATAAGTTGGAGAGATGCTATTTTCCGCGATGGTCAAAAAATTGATGCAACACTTAAATTGCACGGTGGTTCTGGAAATACTACATACTATAGCTCTTTCGGTTATCTTAAAGATGAAGGTTACTATATCGGTTCTGACTATAGCCGTCTTACTACTCGTTTGAATGTAGACCACCAACCTAAAAAATGGTTAAAGGCTAATATGAATTTAGCTTATACTTATTCTAATTTGAATAACCCAGGTCAAAGTGATAATATGAATAATGGTTTTGCATATGTAAACCAAATTCCTCCTATCTATACTGTATTCATGCGTGATGATGATGGTTATAGAGTACTGGATGATAAACTTGATGGATATGCTTATGACTATGGTGATAGCACTGGTCGTTTGTATGGTCAAGGTATCAATCCTGCTGGTGCATTGCAAAATGACTACTCTAATACTGTTGCTCATCAAGTATCTGGTAGTACTATGCTTGAGGTTGCTCTATGTAAAGGGTTGAAATTTACAACAAACTTTGGTATGCAATATTATAATGGTATAACTTCTGATTTAACAAATAGTTATTATGGTGATGCTGCAGGTGTAGGTCGTATTTATAAAGCAGATCAAAGTTATTTAGCATATACATTTAACCAATTGCTTAATTATACTAAACAATTTAATAATGTACACAACTTAGATGTTCTTCTTGGTCACGAGATTAACTACACTCAAAACTCTATTATGTATGGTGGTAAAAACTATATCGTGCGTACAGATGGTTTGGAACTTAGTAATGCAATTGAGATGTCTTATCTTGAAAGTTATACAACATATTTGACACTAGATTCATATTTTGCTCAACTTCGTTATAATTATGATGAAAAATATTTCATACACGCTAACTATCGTGCTGACGGTTCTTCTCGTTTTGCTGCTGGTAACCGTTGGGGTAATTTTGGCGCAATTGGTGGAGCTTGGTTAGTATCTAACGAAGATTTCTTACAAGGTAATAACTTCCTTCAAATGTTGAAACTTAAAGCTTCTTGGGGGGTATTAGGTAATCAAGAGATTTCTAATTTCTTGTATACTAATCAATATACAATCTATAACGTAGACGGATCGATCGGTTTATTACAAGATTATGTTGGTAATTCAGATCTTACTTGGGAAAGTTCACACATCACCAATGTTGGTTTTGAGGCACAGCTTGGTAAATATTTAGATATCGAAGGTGAATATTTCTATAAAACTACTCAAGATTTGTTACAAGCTCGTTATGTAGCTCCATCACTTGGTTACTCTTATTACTATGTTAATGATGGTGCCCTTATGAATCAAGGGGTTGAGTTTGCAGTAAATACACACCTTGTTAATACTAATAACTTCAAGTTAGATGTTCGTCTTAATGGTTCTTGGTATGAAACAATTATTACAGAGATGCCAACAGACAACACTGGAGAAGTGATGCAGATGAATGGTAGTATGAGTGTGGGTCGTTCTCCATACGAATATTATATGCCTGAGTATGCTGGCGTTAATCCTGATAATGGAGCAGCTCTTTATACATTCTATTATGACCCAGAAACAATAGCTGGCGATGTTCCAGATATGTATAATGGTGAGTATATCACTAGTGTGCCGCAATATCTTATGGATAAATATGCAGATGATCCAACAACAATGGCTGACGCATTGAAGAATCCAGATAAATATTTATCAACAGGTGAAACTGAAGCTTACTCTTATGCTTCATATTCTTATGTAGGTAAGTCTGCAACTCCTAAATTGTATGGTGGTTTTGGTTTTGATATGTATGCTTATGGTTTTGATTTCTCGGCAACTTTCCAATATCAATTGGGTGGTTACGGTTATGACTACACTTATGCTTCGTTGATGCACAGTGACCGTGCTGGTGAATCTAACTGGCATACAGATATCGAAGATCGTTGGCAAAATGTTGGTGATGTAACAGATGTTCCTCGCCTTTCAAATGGATCTGACCTTTATGCAAACTCTTATTCAACTCGTTTCTTGATTTCATCAAACTATTTGTCATTATCTAATGTACGTTTAGGTTATACATTCCCTAAAAAAGTTCTTGACAAAATTAAGTTAAGCACATTGAATTTATGGGTATCTGCAGATAACTTGTTCTGTTTGTCAGCTCGCGAAGGTTATATACCTATGGCTTCTTTCACAGGTTCGTCAGACTCTTATCAATATACTCCGCTTTCAACTATTATGGGTGGTGTTAAATTCTCATTCTAATTATTAACTAGTTAAATAACAACATATAAAAATGAAAACAATAAAAATATTATTTTTTGCTGTAGCACTGATGCTAGGTATTTCTAGTTGTTCAAGCAGCTGGTTAGATCAAGACCTTAACGGAGGTACGTTATCTCAAGAGGAAGTTGATGAGCTTGACGACGCAACAACTCTATTAGTTAGAGGTTTGTACTCTTTAATGTATGAAGTTACAACAGATGATCACGATAAATTTGGTCAGAAATCTGTAGATATTACTACAGACCTTATGTCTGGTGATATGTCAATGACATCTAACTCTTATGGTTGGTTTACTGATGCTGCATCTTGGTCTTGCTATGGTAGTACATCAAGTCGTAACTCATATCATTGGTCTTATTATTATACAATGATTATGAATGCTAACTCTGCAATTAAAACACTGGCTGCAAAAGAATACTCTGAGATGTCAGATGCTGAAAAAGATTCATATGCGCAAGCTCTATCTATGAGAGCGTATTGTTATTTCAACCTCTTAAATCTTTATAAACCAGGTCGTGCTGATGATGCAACTGACTATTACACTGGTGGTTCTGGTCTTGATTATGGCACAGTTCCTGTATATAACGAAACTACATATACTGAAGCTGGTTTAGTTGAAGAACAAGGGCTATCTGCTGCTGGTGATATCTATAAATTTGTTATTAGCGACCTAACTTATGCTATTTCTCTTTTTGAGGAATCTGCACAAGCTAGAGAGTCTAAACTTTTTGTAGACGTAAATGTTGCTCGTGGTCTTTTGGCATACACTTATCTTCAATATGAGCAATTTGATAGCGCATATACTGTTGCTAAACGTATTATAGATAGTGGAGAGTTTAGCATCATTGATTTAGATGACGTTACTGAAACTGGTTTTGTCTCTATTTCTGATAACTCGTGGATGTGGGGATTAGAGGTTACAATCGAAAATACTGGTGCCCTTGCATCTTTCTGGGGTCATATGGATATATTTACATACTCATATTGCTATGTTGGTAACTATAAAGGTTGCGACGACGTATTATATAACTCAATTCCGGAAACAGATGCTCGTAAAGGTTGGTTTGATGAAAGCAAAGATTATCTTCCTTCTGGTAAATTTTATGATTTAGCTCGTGGTGCAACTGCTGATGCTATTGACCGTAGTTGGTTGAATGACCTTGTGTATATGCGTGTAGAAGAGATGTATCTTATTGCTGCTGAGGCTGCTTCTGAGATGAATAACTTATCAGAGTCTCGCGAAATCTTGGCTACACTGTTAGATCAACGAGATGAAACAACAGCAGCTAGTGTTAGAGCAGGGTCTGGTAGCCTTAATGATTTGCTTTACTACAATTGGCGTGTAGAGATGTGGGGTGAAGGTCGTGGTTTGATGACATTCAAACGTTTTGGTATATCTAAAACTTTGGGTAGCACTCAATACTATAAATCAGGTTCAGATCTTAGTCCATTCTCTGTAGCTAGTGGTATCTTATTTGCTGTGCCTTATTCTGAGGTTACATACAACCCAAATATCAATCAGTATACTGAATAATTTAATAATAATATTACAAACTAAAAAAAATTAATTATGAAAAAAGTATTTTTGTTTTTAATAGCAGCAATTACCCTTGTTGCTTGTGGTGATAATACTACATCTTCTACTGATGTAGAATCTATTACTTTAACTCCATCTTCACTTGAAATAGCTGAAGGTTCATCTAAAGTGCTTACTTTAACTGTAACTCCAACCACAGCGTCTGATTTTACTCAAGATTGGACTTCAAGCGATGAGTCTGTTGCTACAGTCTCTTCAATTGGTACTCTTACAGCTGTTTCAGAGGGTAATGCTACTATTACAGTAAGCGTAGACGATGGAGCATTTACTGCAACTTGCGAAGTTACAGTTAAATCTCAACTGGATATGCTTGTATTTAATGAAGCTGTATTGTTCTATGTAAACGAGTCATTTGCAGTGTCTGAAGAGTATGATTATCAATATGATAACACAAGAATTGATAGTGGTAAACAAGTTACAATGTATATACTTCCAGATGATGTTTATATCGATGGTGATGGTTATATGGCTGGTGTAGAAAACTATATAATCGAAATGCAAACTACATTTACATACAACTCTTTATATTGGTTCTCATTAGCTACATATGGTATCGAAGAAAGTATGTTTGATGAAAATGGAGATTATATCCCTTATGCTATGCAAATGGCTGAATTTGATCCTGCTATCTATACAAATATGTTCCAAGATATGGTAGATGATGCATATACAAGTGCAGATGCTTATCCATTCTATAGAGATTTGGATACTCGTTTCTATATGTTAGATTTCTATGATTCAGAAACTACATATTTGAACAATGCAGGATATATCTCTGCATCAGGTGGTTATTTTGAATTATCATATCACACTTACGAAACATCTAGTACTTTCTATGGTACTCCTAGCTACTCTTTTGAAGGTACATTCTTTGGCAATCAATTTGCTTATGGTTTCAAAACAGAAGGTGTAGGTGAAGAAGAGGATTGGGTATATCCATTAGAAATGGCTGATATGACAACTAAAACATTCACTTATGGTTCAGCGTCTGCTCCTGCTGCTACAATAAATATGGTTGAGAAAGTTGACCGTGTATCTGGTGAACTTCAAGTTCAAGTTAATCGTTTAACAAAACAAGCTCTTGCAATTAGAATTGTAGATGCTAAATATAAAATCAAATAATTGTATAAAATTATTTGATAAAATTGAAAAGTGCGATTTGAAAAAATCGCACTTTTTTTTATGTAATTATATTCCTATTTTCTTTGTTGTTACGTTAATTATTCGTAACTTTGTCCCGTGAAAATAAATATACCAAAATACACGTTATGAAGAAAACTTTTTTAGCATTAGCTATATTCCTTTTTGCGGGAATAATTTCAATTTATGCTGTTCCTGCTTATCCTTATTTGATGTCAAGAGTGCAACCAGACGGAACAGTGATTAATTTTTACTTAAAGGGAGATTGTGGTGGCTTTGGCTATGCCACAACAGAAGATGGATATTTGCTGTTAGAAAACACTGACGGGGTTTTTGAATATGCAGTATTAGACCAAAATAACCTTATATCTTCAACTGGAGTAAAGGCTTATAATCAAGCAGAGAGATCTGTTCAAGAAAAACTTTATGTGAAAGCACTAACATCAGCAGTAGATTTGCATGATACTCTTCACGAGGCTGTACGCGCAGCTAATAGTGCATTAGTTGATTGTACTCACGAAGATGCTACGCTATCAAAAGCTCCTGCGTTTAGTGTTACTAGTGGTTATCCACTTTTTGGTACACCAAAGAGTGTCGTAATACTTGTTAGTTTCTCGGATAATGATTTTTCTCTGTCTGATGATGAGGCAAAAACTAAGTTTCAACGTTTAGTGTCAGAAGAGGGATATTCTGATAATTCAGCGACAAGTTCAGCACGCGAATATTTCAAAGCCTCATCATTCGGACAGTTTGAGCCTGATTTCGAAGTGGTAGGTCCATACAAATTAGATAATTCAATTGAGTATTATGGTGCTGCGACTTCATCAAGCAATGACGTTAATGCTGCACAGATGATTATTGATGCCTGTTTGAAAGCAGATGCAGCTGGTGTAGATTTTACAATTTATGATGAAGATGGTGATAATAAAGTTGATAATGTATTTGTATTTTATGCTGGATATAATCAAGCAGAAGGTGGGAACAGCAATACTATCTGGCCCCACCGTTCTACTCTATCTACTTCTGTTACTGTAGATGGTATGAATTTAGGTAACTACTCTTGTACATCAGAGTTGAGAGGTAATTCTGGTTCTACTATTTGTGGTATTGGTACTTTTTCTCATGAGTTTGGCCACGTACTTGGTTTGCCCGACTTTTATGATACAGGATATTCTGGTCATATAACACTAGAGACTTGGGATATTATGGATCAAGGTTCATATAATAATCTAGGTCGTACACCTCCAGTCTATTCGGCTCACGAACGTTTTTATCTAGGTTGGATGACACCAACAGATTTAGCACCAGGTACACACACATTAGAATCTATCGAAAGTTCAAACACTGCATATATTATTAGAACAGATGTAGCTGATTTAGAGGACAGCTATCACAGTAGGTCAAGAGAGTATTTTTTATTAGAAAATAGACAAAAAGAGGATTTAGATTCTTTTGTTCCAGGTGAAGGTATGTTGGTTACTCATGTAGTGTATAATGCTTCTGATTGGTCTATCAATCAACCTAATAACGACCCAGATAATATGGGCGTATCTATCTACTGTGCTTCAGGTACAACAGAGAGTCCTGCAAGAAATACATATCCTGGTACTAAAAGTGTTACTACTTGTCAAATTACATTTAAGGATGGCACAGATTTGGCTGACCCAATTACATCAATCAAAGAGGAAAACGGTCTTATATCATTCTTGTATGCTGATGGTCCTAGTATCGTAACCAAAGATCCGATAGAAGAGATGATTATGTATCAAGGTAGCGAACCATTGACACAACTAATAGAATTCTATGGTAGTCAATTAGATGATTTAGTAACGCTTAAAATAAATAGTGGTACGTACTTTACTATGAGAGAGTATGCCGAAGATGGGTCTAATGAATATGGCAAAACTCTTACAGTAATGCCTGATGCAGTCGATTCTACATTCTCTTTACTTGTCGAATTGCAATTTGACCCAGATACATATATCTCTTATGATAGTTACATTGAGGATAAAATTGTTGCCACCTCTACTGCTACTGCAGATGATGGTAGTGATATTGATGTTAGTCTTTCATTTACGTTATTGGCTAAATCTTTGCGCGCAATTGCAGTTGTTCCTCCTGTAGCATACGATGCTTATAATGTGACTCCTTGGTCTTTTACTGCTAATTGGTCTAGTGTAGACGATGCTACTGCATATTATCTATCAGTATTCTCTATCGAGGATGTAGATTATTCTGAAACAGAAGAGTTCTCTACATTTGACTCTGAAATGCCAACTGGTTGGTCATCAACATTCACTACAACAAATACTGTATACAAAGGTTCATCTCCAAAATCTGTATCGTTTACAGAAGTTACAGATACAATTTGGACAGAAGAGTATTTTATGGATGCCTCTTCTATCTCATTCTGGTTGTATTCCGACAACTCAACAGGTCAGTTTTATGTAGATGCACTAGTTGATGATGTATGGACAAATATTTGCAGTAAAGAGATTAGTAATACAGTGCGTAATGAAACTGTCAAAGTAGATTTAGAGGGTATTTCTACATCACAATTCCGTATCTATTTTGCTAATGAGGGTACAAACAGTCTTATGTTTGATGACTTTACAGCATATTTCCCACAAAAAATCAATTATGTTCTAGATAATTATGAAATACCTGCTGCTGAATTAGATACTATGACAGCTGCTGTTGCAGGTATGACTCCTACGCTTGAGTACATATATAATGTTAAAGCTACAGATAAAGATGAAGATGGCTTGTACAACAATGTAACGGAGGCGTCTAATAATATCTATGTTACTCTACCATATGGCGAAGAGTCGGGAGCTAAAGCAATGACTATCAGTTATGATGAGTCTACTGGAGTATATTCGGCTTACGTAGAAAAATACTACTCTGGTTACTCTATATATGTCTATTCAATGGAAGGCAGACTGATGGCTGTTATACCATCAGAAAGCGACAAAAAGATAGATATTCCTACACTGCCAAATAATAATGTATACATTCTTAAATACTCATCTAATACTGGTATTAAGAGAGCTGATGTAGTTGGTAAATTCTTCTACAAATAAGAGAATATACCATTTATTAAGCAAATATTTGCAGATGATAAATTTATAATATTAATTTTCAGAGCGTTTTGATTGAAATATATCAAAACGCTCTATATATAAAATTTAAAATTATGATGACACGTGAGGAGTTGATTTCAGAGATAGATAGATTACGCAAAGAGCGTAATGCGGTTATCCTTGCTCACTACTATCAAATTGGTGATATACAAGATGTTGCAGATGTGGTAGGTGATAGTCTTGCCTTGGCACAGTGGGCTGCAACGTCAGAGGCTGATGTGTTGGTGGTTTGTGGAGTCCATTTTATGGGGGAGACAGCAAAAATTTTATCCCCAGATAAAGTAGTTTTGATCCCAGACACAGAGGCTGGTTGCTCACTTGCTGATAGTTGCAATGCCGATGAGTTCGGTCAATTTGTTGCAGAGCACCCAGATCATACTGTAATATCTTATGTGAATACCACAGCCGCTGTAAAAGCTCACACCGATGTGGTGGTAACAAGTACCAATGCACGTAAAATCGTAGATCAATTTCCTGCAGATGAAAAATTGATTTTTGGTCCTGATCGTAATCTTGGCAACTATATCAATTCGGTTACTGGTCGCAATATGCTACTCTGGAACGGGGCTTGCCATGTTCACGAACAATTCTCTATCCAAAAACTTATTGATTTGCGCAAGCAATATCCTCAGGCTAAAGTATTGGCTCACCCCGAGTGTCGCCAATCACTCTTGGTGTTGGCAGACAAAGTGGGTAGCACGCAGGCGTTGTTAGATTTTGCTGTCAAGAGTGAGTTTAATCAATTTCTTGTGGCAACAGAGAGTGGTATTTTGCACGAGATGCGCAAACAGGCACCAGATAAAGAGTTTATCCCGGTGCCACCAGAAGATTCTACTTGCGCTTGCAATGAGTGCAACTATATGAGACTCAATACACTAGAAAAATTATATAGCTGCTTATTGAATATCTCTCCTGCAATAGAAATTGATGAAGAGGTGCGACTTCGTGCAGTGAAGCCGATTAAACGTATGTTATCGATGAGCAAATAGTGCAGTTAGTACAGGGAGTTTATATCCCTCAAATATCCTTTATTAAAAAAGTATGACTGAAAATAGGTTTAAGATCACTTCAGAAATCTCTGAATCGATTATAAAAATAGCAAAAGGGCTAGATGCAGATGGTGTTTTTATCCTCACTGATATAAATACTCGTGCACTCTGTTTGCCTCTGTTGGATTTGAAAGAACTAAATCCATATGTTATTGAAATAGAGCCGGGTGATGAGAATAAAAATATCATTGTCCTGCAACATTTGTGGGATACTTTAATCGAACAAGGAGCTACACGTCATTCCCTCTTGATTAATATCGGGGGCGGTGTTGTGTGCGATATTGGTGGTTTTGCCGCTGCTACTTTAAAGAGGGGTATGCCATTTATAAATGTGCCTACTACGCTTTTGGCAGCTGCCGATGCAACAATTGGTGGAAAAACAGGTATCAACTACAGAGGATATAAAAATGAAATAGGTGTTTTTGCCGAGCCTAATAGGGTGTTGATTGATTGCAAGTTTTTTGAAACTTTAAGTTTAGAAAATCGACTCTCTGGCTTTGCCGAGATAATTAAGCACTCTCTAATCTCCGACTCGCTTATACACGAACAGACTCTAGGTTTTGATATTGAGAAATTCGACCTTAAAAAAGTATCTCGTATGTTGCAACAAAGTCTCGAGATGAAACAATCATTAGTGGAGCTAGACCCTACAGAGAGAGGCAAACGCCGCACGCTAAATTTAGGACATACTCTGGGTCACGCATTCGAAACTCTCTCATATAAAGTAGGTTCGCCTCTTCTGCATGGTTATGCTGTTATCTGGGGTTTGGTGGGCGAGTTATACCTCTCGGCAATAAAACTAAAACTTAATAAAGAGGTGGTAACGAGTCTGTTGTATTTTGCAAAAAATAATTATGGTGCGTTCCCATTTACTTGCAACCAATACGAGGAGATATACGAACTACTTAAACACGATAAGAAAAATAAGAAGGGTGTCATTAATTTTACACTCTTAGCGGGGGTTGGTGATGTGCGTATCAATCAAACAGCTACTAAAGAGGAGATATTTGAGACATTAGATTTTATTCGTGAAAATTAAATTGATATAAAGGGGACTACGAACTCCTTTAGTGAAACTTTTATAACTTGGAGAATATGAAAATAGCACTTATTGGATATGGTAAAATGGGGCGTATTATAGAGCAGATCGCCGTAGAACGTGGACATCAAATTGTTGCAATTGTTGATATAGATAGTCAAGATATATTTTCATCAATGGAGTTTGCCTCGGCTGATGTGGCAATTGAATTTACTGCGCCATCGCAAGCAATAGATAATTTCCGTAAGGCTTGGAGCGCAGGGGTGCCAGTGGTATCTGGTACTACTGGGTGGACTGACCAATTAGACTCTGTAAAAGAGGAGGTTACACAAAGAGATGCAACGCTATTTTGGGCATCGAATTTCTCTATCGGTGTAAACCTGCTTTCGCAAATTAACCGTCGTCTGGCAGAACTGATAAACTCATATCCTAACTATGATGTGTATATGACCGAAGTGCATCACGCCGAAAAAAAAGATGCGCCTAGTGGTACTGCCATTACATTGGCAAATGATATTATAGAGCGGCTAGATAATAAAGAGTGCTGGGGCTTAGAGGGTAGAGATGAAATAGCTCCTAAAACCTTGCCAATAAAGGCTATAAGAGAAGAGCAAGTACCTGGTACACACATCATTTCGTATGAGAGCGATGTGGATGCCATCTCAATAAAACACGAGGCTAAATCTCGAGCTGGATTTGCACTCGGTGCGGTAGTGGCTGCTGAATATGCATACAACAAGAGGGGCTTTTTAACAATGAGTGATTTAATTAACAATAAGTGATTTAAATTTAATAGGGAATTTCTAAAACTGATTTACTTAGATTTAAATTTTTTCTATTTGATTAATTTATTTAGTTCGGGGAGTTCTAAGAAGTCCCTTAATAAGGAGGTATAGTTATGAGAGAACGTTTTATTCGTCCACTTTCTAGTTGGATTAAATTTGCTATATGGGCTATAATTTATATATTGTTCATCGTATGGGTAGGTAACTTTTGGTGGTTACTTCTACTGCCGTTGATATTCGATCTTTTTATTACCAATTTCATTCCGTGGGGTTTTTGGCGTAATTTTAAGAATAAAACATTGGTAACAATATTTAGCTGGTTAGATGCAATTCTATTTGCATTGGTGGCAGTATATTTTATCAATTTGTACCTCTTCCAAAACTATCAAATTCCGTCGTCGTCGCTCGAACAGACACTAAAAGTTGGTGATTTTTTGGCGGTTAGCAAATGTTCTTACGGTCCACGTATTCCTAATACGCCGCTCTCTGCACCACTTGTACAGCACACTTTTCCTTGGGGTAGTAAATCATATTTAGAGAAACCACAATGGGAGTATCGTCGCCTCAAAGGGTGGGATAGTGTTGAGTCTGGTGATATTGTTGTATTTAACTTCCCCGCAGGCGATTCTGTGCCAAAGAATATCTCTAATCCTGACTACTATATCTTATCGTTTCAATGCGCGCAAACAGGCGTAAGAGCAACGAAATTCCCGAAAGATGCTGTTTTGTCGTATGAGCAGTATAACGATTGTATGCGATTAGGAGCTAAGGTAATAAAAGATAGGTCTGCACTGTATGGCGATTTGTTATATCGCCCAGTAGACCGCAGAGAGAACTATGTAAAACGATGCGTTGCATTGCCTGGCGAAATGCTAGAGGTGCGCGACAATGCTCTGTATATCAACGATAATTTGGTAGACGAGCCAGAGGGTGTGCAACATAACTATTTTGTACAGACCAATGGACAACAATTTTCGCCAGATGCTCTGCATAAATTAGGTGTGAGTGTGGCAGAAACAGAGGCAGTTGACGCTGCAAGTTATGCACCATACCTCTCTCGTATTGGTATGACTCCGCAAAACAGTGGCAATTGGGGGGCAATTTATATTATGGCAATGACAGAGGAGGTGTTGGCAAAAGTTGAGCAGATGCCAATGGTGAAACAGGTTAAGATTGAAAGAGTTTTGCCTGAAATGCACTCTCCAATATATCCTTTGGCATATACTTACAAATGGAGTAGAGATAATTACGGACCACTTTGGGTGCCAGCAAAAGGTGCATCTATCGAACTTACTGAGGATAATATTTTGCGTTACGAGCGTTGTATCGTTAATTATGAGCGCAATACGTTAGATTATCGTGATGGAGTGGCATATCTTAATGGTGAACCAGCTACAGAATATACCTTTAAAATGGACTATTATTGGATGATGGGAGATAACAGACACAACTCTGCCGACTCGCGTATGTGGGGCTTTGTGCCAGAAGACCACGTTGTTGGTCGTCCTGTATTTGTATGGCTTTCTCTCGATAGAGACAAGGGTTGGTTCAGCGGCAAAATCCGTTGGAATCGCTTTGGTAAAGATGCTTCCAGGTAAATTATAAATAATTAGTTATTATTATTTAGTCGTTAATAATTACTCACCCCCAAAAAAAAATAATTTTCAGACTGTTTGTTGTTAATTTACATCAATCATTATCTTTCGGCTATTACTTTATCTATTAATAATTTTTTCCGTCCCCAGTCTATTGCAAATGCCCCTAGCGGTGCAGTAATTAATATCGATATCACGGCAAGTGTTAGCACAGCGTTGCCGCACGACAATCCCATCGCGAGAGGTATCCCCCCTATAGCCGCTTGCACAGTGGCTTTGGGTATGTAGGCGAGCATACAAAATAGGCGTTCTTTTGTGGTAAACTCTGTCTTAATCAAACTCATATACACTCCTATCATTCGTATACATAATACTATTAATATGAGTATTATGGTATTAGCTCCTGCTGCAACTGCATATCCTAAATCAAGCGATGCCCCTATCAATACAAAAAGTATAATTTCAGCGCCTATCCATAGCGATGATAATTGAGATGAAAGACTTTTTGCGACAGTAGCATTTTTTTGTAGCAGCACAATACCAATCACCATTATTGCAAGTAGTGCAGAGAATGGCATTTTACTACCTAGATAATCTTCGGCTGTAAGCAGCAAAAATGATACCGATAAGATAGTGAGCAATTTAATAGTGGTGCGAGCCTCAAATTTTTTATACAATAGATTAAATAGATAGCCTACACTAGCCCCTATTACTATCCCCATCACAATAGATATTGGCAGACGACCAAACGACATTGCCGTAACTGCATCGCCTGTGCTCAGACTCAAAAATACCGAGAAAAAGGTAATTAAATAAAGATCGTCAAACGATGCACTTGCCATAATCATCTGTGGTATCCCCTTTTTTGTTCCCTCGCCTTTTCTCATCATATCAAGCATTTTAGGAACTATTACCGCAGGTGATACAGCCCCAAGTACAGCTCCCATAATTGCAGCCTCTAAATATGATACCCCTAACAGCATTGGCGCAAAGATTATAACACCAACCATCTCAAAAGTAGCAGGCACAAAACTCATTAGCACGGCAGGTCTACCCACTTTGCGCAAATCAGATAAGTTGATAGCGAGTCCTGCCCTTAATAGTATAATTACCAGAGCGATACGGCGTAAATCGGTTGATACATCGAGCAACTGACCGTCGAGCAAATTGAGTACACTTGGTCCTAACAAAATTCCGGCGATAAGCATACCCACCAAACTCGGTAGCCCCAGCCGTTTGAATAAATTGGCAAGTAGTGCCCCAAATATAAAAAGTATTGCGATGCTATATAGCATAATAGTAGTTGTTTAGATAATAAATAGTAGTTGTTTAGGTAATAATGTGAATAATAAATTACGACGCAAAGGTACAAAAAAAAATGTTTCTACCATCTATATTTTAGGTTTTGTTATATAAGAAAAAAATATTATCTTTGCATAAAATTTATTAAAAAAATATTATGGCAGAATTAGATTCAACAAACTTAGATTCAACAAACTTAGATTCAACGACTTTACCCGTTGAAAAATTGGATTTCCAAAATATGGATCTTCAAACATTAACATCTGGTGGCATAGATTTCGATGCAATTTGGAATACTGTGATATCAGAGAGTTTACATATTGGCAAAAATTTGCTTTTTGCGTTAATCATCTACTTTGTAGGACGTTATATTATCAAGTTAATCAATAGGATTTTGGCTTCTGGTATGCAAAAACGAAATGTAGATCCAGTTGTCAAATCGTTTATCGGTAGTTTGGTTAATATAGTGCTTGTTATACTGTTAGTGCTGTCGGTGATAGCTACTCTTGGTGTTCAGATGACATCATTTGCTGCACTTCTTGCCTCTGCCGGTGTTGCCATTGGTATGGCTTTGAGCGGTAACTTGCAAAACTTTGCTGGTGGATTAGTTATTCTCCTGTTGCGCCCTTATAAAATAGGTGATTACATTGAGATAAACGGCGAGGCTGGGGTAGTGAAAGAGATTCAAATTTTCAACACTATCATTTTAACTATCGACAATAAAACTATCTTTATCCCTAACAATGCAATATCATCTGGAGTGTTGGTTAACTATAGTCACCAAGATATCAGACGTATTGACCTTACATTTGCTGTGTCGTATGGTACAGATTTCAAATTAGTTAAGAATACATTAGAACGCTTAGTGGCAGAAGAATCTCGTATTATCAAATCGCCCGAAGTGCTACAAGACAAAGCAAATATGATTGTATTAGGTGCATTGGCTGATAGCAGCGTAAATGTTGATGTGAAATTATGGGTGAAGACTGAGGAATATTGGGATGTGAGATTTGATCTTACAGAAAAAGTATATGCAACATTTAATGCAGAGGGTATCGAGTTCCCATTCCCACAACTTACAGTGCATCAAGCAAAAAATTAAATTTATACTTGGTGAGTTTTGATCGCATTATGATAATGTATTCATAATTATCGACAGGGTGAAATAATAAAAATCGAGGACAAGTCTTATAAAACTTGCCCTCGATTTTTTTGTATATTGTTTTGGGTTTTTGGGGGAGCCCCCTTGTCCCTTATTTCAATAAATTTGAATATAAGAAACGTTTGATACTCTTCTTCGGTGTCTTTTCAAATTCAGTAGGATATAGTTGCACGCTAACAATATTTTCGTAACTAGCAGAGTCTGCATTTACGTGTTTGCGGTTTTCATCCATTATAGCCTCTAACTCTTTGTCAGATAATTTAGCTTCGTCTACTGCATCATAATCAGGTACAACAAAAGCAACAAGTTTATTGTCAGCGTTTTCGATAACAAGACTCTCCATTACAAATGGCATATTGTTCATTCTAGCCTCAATCTCCTCTGGGTAGATATTTTGACCGCTAGGACCAAGCAACATATTTTTGTTTCTACCACGAATATAAATCGTACCATCGTGGTCCATAGTACCCATATCCCCAGTGTGCAACCAACCATCTTCGTCGATTACTGCGCGAGTAGCCTCTTCGTTTTTATAATATCCTTGCATCACATTTTCACCACGGACGATAATCTCACCCACCTCTTTATATGGATCGTTCGACAAGATACGAGCCTCCATACAAGGCAATACTTTACCTACAGAGTGAAGTTTAAATTCGTCCCACGGAGTGAAACTAATAAGCGGAGCGCACTCAGTCATACCATATCCCACAGTAAAGCGGAAACCGATTTTCTTAAAGAAATCTTCAGCCTCTGGGTTTAGTGGCGCACCGCCGATAATAACTTGACAAAATTCATTACCAAATGATTCAGTAAGTTTTTTGTTAATACCAGCGTGTATAGTACTGTCTAGTAGTGGAATACTCAATACCCAACGCATACTTGGTTTTTCGAGTAGCGGTTGGATCTGTTTGCGATATAGTTTTTCGATAATAAGAGGTACCGAAAATATAATTGTAGGTTTTACTTCGCTGAAAGCTTTTAGCAACACTTTTGGTGAAGGAATTTTACCTAAATATGTAGTGTGTGAGCCAGCGCAGAATGATGTTAAGAAGTCAAATGCACAACCATATGCGTGTGCCAAAGGTAAAAATGCCAAACAACGGCTTTCTTTGTGAAGAAGGTTATTTTCAAGACCAAAGGCGATATTACCTGCAAGTGCATTACCCGACAACATTACCCCCTTGCTAAATCCAGTAGTTCCAGATGTATAACTAATACAAGCTAGTTCCGAATTAGGTGTTGTTGGATATAATACATCTGCTGCTGTAAATCCATCTGGATATCTTTTCTTAAATCTCTCTTCTAGTTCGTCGTCCGCTTTTTGTATACCCGAACCCTCTTTTTCATACAGACATTTGAAGTTTTTAAGCGAAAATACACCTTGTATATAAGGTAATTTTTCCTCCTCTACATTTTCCCAGATTTTATCTGTGATAAATAGAAGTTTAGCATCCGAATGGTTTACAATATGCTGAATGTCATTAGTGTTGAAGTCTTGTAGAATAGGTACAATTACAGCTCCATATGTTACTGTGGCAATATATACCATACACCATTTTGGTCCATTTTTACCAATAAGTGCCAATTTATCTCCTTTTTCAAATCCGATACGATCAAATAACAGGTGCAATTTTGCAATTTCTTTTGCTACATCTGCATAAGTAAAGGTCTCCTTTTTTAGGTAGTCTGTAAGTGCTGGTCTATCCCAGTTTTCCTTCATACTACTCTCAAAAAGACGAGTGAAATTTTGTTTTATCATAGTAATTAAATTTTAGGGACTTCTTAAAACTCCCCGAATAAAAAATTATATTATTTGCGAGTGCAAAGTTACACAATTTTATTTAAAGTGTGCATATATCGCTGATTAAATTAACAATTTTTATAAATTAATTTACGCTTATTCTATATATATCAGTAGCTCTTCAGCTCTTTCTATCACAGCTAGTGGTTTGCAAGCCTCTAATTCATAGCGAGTTTTGCATCCCCAAGCAACACCGACAGCATCCATCTCTGCATTTTGTGCAGTCTCCATATCCACAATTGAGTCGCCCACATACAGAGTATCCGATTTATCCACATTACTATCGCGTAAAATGTCTGAAACTATGGTTGGATCGGGCTTTACAGCCACTCCGTCACGCTGTCCGTACACCGCACAAAAATTTATATTTTCAAAATAATTTTTAACGAGATGCAGAGTAGCCTGTTGATATTTATTAGATGCTACAGCCAATTTTATTCCATTTTGTTGCAAATTAGTCAAAATTTCTACAATTCCATCGTATGGTCGAGTCATTTCAGTGCCGTGTACATTGTAATACTCCACAAATTCTTTTCGGATAGCCATTATATTCTCTTCTGATTTTTTCCTCTCTGGCAAAGCTCGTTCAATAAGTTTATTAATACCATTTCCAACAAAACTTTTTATAGTTGCGCTAGAGTGAGTTGGATACCCAAATTTAGTGAGGGCAAAATTTACAGCAGCTGCTATATCGTCCGTTGTATTGAGCAGAGTACCGTCTAAATCAAATATTATTAATTTCTTCATATATTAATTATGTGTATCTTCGTACCAGTTTGTATTTATATAATAGGCAGATACATAATGTTCTGTCGGTTGCGATGTAGTGATACCAGAGTAACTATTTATATTAATTGCACCTCCAACTATTGCCGAGTAGTATTGCGAAGTACAACCTTTATATATCACTAATTTATCTAGTGATGTCTGAAATTGAGATAGTAGCTCTGTATCTGTGCATAGTTGCGATACATAATCTCCATAGTCGAAGAAGATAGTGGGCGAGTAGCCGTCCATTGTCTGTATATTATCAGTATTAGGCTCGGTCGAACCACTATCCGAATTAATTTCTAGCATTATTTCAGCCATATTCTCTAATTCACTGCAATCTATCACCCCAATTGTGGCATATGGATATACATAGGTAGAGTAGAAATCAAGAAACCTATTCACTATCGCCTCGTAGTTTATATCACCCAATAGATATGTGCCCACTTCGCCATACGGAAAACCAAACGCCATAATTTCAGTAGGCGATGCGATGATATGGTTTGTTACCTCTCGCAGGTCGTAGGCTACTTCTATATTTGCCATATAGCAATCATCAAAAACTATATATTCCATTTGAATATCAGCCAATTTAAGTCCGTCGGCAAATTCTGTTATATCAATCTGGTATGCAGCAGTACCCCCACCAAAATATCTTGTTAGTGCGCCATCTTTATACTCATAGTGCATCTTTTCTGGCATATATTGCGGTGCATACTCGCCCGTTTCATCTGCTGCGCTACTAGAGGTGCGATTTACAGGTATCCAACCAGTGCCGTGCGCCCCAATTGCCATTGAATATCTATCAGAGGGGGCATAATATCTCACATCCTCTATTAAAGATGCAATACCCTGCGACGTTACAAACGTTCCCACGTCATAGGTGGTGAAATCGGTTTGCTGCACCTTCTTATTTACATATCTCAGTTCGTAAAGCGATGCGCTGTTTTCCGAATCGGCAAAAAACACCACCACACGCACGTCATTATCGCTCTTTTGTTTTAGAGCGCTCTCTAGGTCGCTAATGTTTGTTTCAAAGCAAGATGTCAAATCATTAGCCCACGGCATATACACAAATAGAGTATGGTCGATGTGTGTCGGTTCTGTAAATTCATTATTCTCACAAGAGATTAAAAGAGATGCAATTAGTGCTAGAATAAGAGATGTTTTTGTTCTGATAATTAGTTTCATAGTTGCTATTATATATGATTTGCAAAGTTAATGAAAATTTTTTATAAAAAAATATAGTAATTTGTTTTTTTTTCAGAATATTATTTGTAACTTTGCAGCGTGAATTGTCTTATGTAAAGAAAATGATCTTTTTGGGTTAAATATCAAGTATTTAGAGGTTTTGCTCTGCTTTTGAGTTTTTTTTAAAGTAAAAGTGTTGAAATCCTCTGTTTTACTATGGTTGTTTTTTGCGGATAGTTCTAAAATTTAATAATTTTGTATGTATAGTCTCTAAATTAATAAAGATGAAAAAGTACGTTTCTATAGCACTATTGGTTTTATTTGTTACTCCATTATGGAGTAGTAATCAGTATGGTAATAATTCTGATAGTTATTTTGAGGATTTAGTAAAAGAATATAGGGTAGCTATAAAAGCTAATCCATTTGTTGGTTATATTTTGCCAGTGAGTGTTTTTAGTGATAAAGGAACCAATCTATCTCTAGGTGCGCAACTTAGTGCGGAAATACTTCCAACTAATGGTTCAGGATGGAGTGGACAATGGAATTTCCCTACAATTGGTGTTACTCTATTAGCAACAGATATATCTGCTAGTGATCAAGGCGAATTAGGTCAGCTTTTTGCTCTTTATCCATATTTAAGTTGGAAATTAGGGGGAGGAAAAATAGGGTATTACTCTAGTTATGAGTTTAATGCTCGTTTTGGATTTGGTATGGCTTTCTTTAATAAACTTAGTTATGCCTCTGGTTCTTATGTAAGTGGTATTGTTTCTGGGGGCTTGAGTGCACAGGTTAATTATGGAAGTGGTTACTCTTGGTTTGTAGAGTTTGGTGCCAATTCGATCAATAATGCTGAAGTTCTCTTGCCTTCTCCAACTATGAATATTTTAAATGGTGCTGTTGGTCTTCGTTATCACATTAATAATGAGAGATATAGAACTCCTATTAAACGACGCGCTAGAAGTGTTGGACATACAAGACTGTTTAATATATCTTTGACTGGTGGTTATCGTGATGTCTATTTTGTTGATGATTCTAGAGCTCTCTTAACTACTTTGAGTCTAAATCATTTATGGCAACTTGATAATATATATTCTACCGGTTTTGGAGCCGATCTATTCTACAATGGTGGATTTGTTCAACAAGGTACAGACGGTTCAGTTTCTTATAAAGAGTATATCTCTAGATCAGATTATTTTATAGAAGAGAATAATATTGCTAATAAATTTAGAATTGGTCTATCTTGGAATAATATGTTGACTATGGGTAATGTATTAGATATCATTCTTGATTATGGTATATATCTATATGATCCAATTAAAAATGCATACTCTTATGATGTAACTCAAGGTGTTGTCAACTCATCTCCATTCTACTCGTTTAATCCAAGTGATGAAGATGGTTGGATGTATTTTAGAGCAGGTGTGCGTGTTCAATTAGCTAAAAATCTCTATGTACAAGTAACAGGTAAAACTCACTTATATAGATTTGAACATATCGCATTTGGTCTATCATATGCAATACCACAAGGTAATAGAGGGTATCATAGAAGATAATCCCACCCTCAAAATTGTGGGTAATTTATTCTGATTTTATCTTCGCTCTATGAATCTTTTTTCTATATCAAAATACTTTATTTTGTGTCTATTACTCTTGTCTAGCTCTCTCTTGTTTGGACAAAGTGGCGACGACCTATTTAATCAAGATTCGCAAACATACACCTATTATAGAACGTATGAGAAGAGATTACCAGCTCAGCCAGAGCAGTTTATCCTAAAATCATCCTACATTTATGGTTATATTCTGCCCTTAAGTGAGAATCTTGAAAAGGTAGCACAAAACCCAGCTATGGGTGCTGAACTAGCTGTTGAAATGCCGTCGTGGAACACATACGCTTGGCAGCAATATCTGGCTAGTCCTACGCTTGGAGCTGCTTTTGTATGGCTCAATCTAGGCAATAATGATATTTTGGGCAATGCTTTTGCCCTCTATCCCTATATGAGTTTTAAAGTTGCCGGAAATTCTCATTTACAATTAAATTATAAAGTTGGCGGAGGTCTAAGTTTTTTCACTAAAACTTGGAACCGCTGCGATACACTCAGCGGTGTATACTCAGATACAGGCAATTCTGCAATCGGTTCGGTAGTTAATGTATATCTCAATACTGCGATGAACTTAAATGTGGCTATCTATGATGGATTTGCTGCCAGTGTAGATTTGGGTTATTCGCATATGAGCAACGGCTCTATGTTGCAGCCCAATGGCGGTTTGAATATCTTATACGCTTCATTGGGTGTTAGTTACGATCTAGATTTTCGTCCCAAAAACAATGCTTACAAAAGCACTAAAAAATTACCCTCTCTGCCCTATCTATGGAGTATGAATGTGGTGGGAGCTGCTGGTTCGCGCGAGTTATATTATGGCGATAATAAATCCTATCTGGTAGGTTCGCTGCATCTTGGTGCTACATATAATATTAATAATTGGTATTCGTTAGGCGGTGGTGTAGATGCTTTTTACGATGGCGCATTTGTGCAACAGGGGGTTACCAGTGATATGACGGCAGAGGAAAAAGTGGCGCAAAGGCAAAACACTACA
>JAWXTU010000009.1:0-17623 GCA_044433285.1 bacterium
TTAGTCACGATCTTAATCGCTGGTGGAGGACATCAGTTTTGGGCAAAGAAGACCCTTTTCTGAAGATTGGGGCTGTTAATGATCGCTCTAAAAAAGCAGATAGCGAATATGTTTGGGCTTTGCGCAATATAGATTTTAAGGTAGAACAAGGAGATATACTTGGCATTATAGGTAAAAATGGCTCAGGCAAAAGTACACTGCTTAAGATATTATCGCGAATAACTACACCAACAACAGGTACAATCAGAGCTAAGGGTCGTATCGCTTCGCTATTGGAGGTTGGTACTGGTTTCCATTGGGAGATGACTGGGCGAGAGAATATCTATATGAATGGTGCTATATTGGGTATGACAAAGAGAGAGATAACTAGTAAGTTAGATGAAATTATAGAGTTTTCAGGCGTGAGACGATATATTGATACACCAGTTAAGCGATACTCCTCAGGTATGATGGTGAGGTTGGGGTTTGCCATTGCTGCCTTTTTAGAGCAAGAGATTCTTATTGTAGATGAGGTGTTGGCTGTTGGCGACGATGATTTTCAGAAAAAAGCTATTGGTAAAATGAAAGAAGTCTCATCGTCAGATGGGCGCACAGTTCTATTTGTCAGCCATAATATGAATAGTTTGCAAAAATTATGCACCAATGGGCTTTTGCTAGACAATGGTGAAATCAGTTATAGAGGCACCATTACAGATACAATCTCAAAATATGTAGCTACTACCGATAAGATAACATCATTTGATGCTGGTGAGGGTAATAGAGATTTTATCTATTTAGAATCAGCCAAGGTCTACTCAACAACGGATAAGGTGATTACTAGTGCATCTGAGTTAGTCGTAGAAATGGTTCTTTCTATTGGGCAAACTATAGATATTCCAGTTGTTGGATTTAATATTTATAGTTCGTATGGTGGAGCATTGGCACGTACAGATTTCAATGATAGAACTGGTCGTCAGAGTCTAAATCCAGGGAAATACTTATTTAAATTTAAAATTCCTCCTTTTCGATTTTCGCAAGGTAATTACAGAGTTGTATTTGATGCAACCATTAAGGGGGTAAGAAATTATGCAACTTCAAAATCTAATTTATATTTTTCTGTTGCTCCAGATCCAAGTGGTTTTGGTACAGCAGTTTTTGTAAATAATATGTATAAAGCATCGTTAATGAGAGAGGATTGGTTTGATGAGGTTATTTTTAATGGTTAGAATGAAGTTTATTAAGGGGATTTCTATAAACTGCTTTGTAGAAATTTTTGAAAAATTATTAGAACTATTTTGACTAGCATATCACGAGTTTAGCGGGCTAAATGAGTGATATAAGAGGTAAAATAGGCTAATAAGGTTTAAAAATATCACAAAAGAACAGTATTTGCTCTGAATATCGTTAATTTAATTTTTGTTTGGGGAGTTTTTAGAAGTCTCCTTAAATTTCTTAGATAAAGTTTATGATGAATATTTTATGTGCAACAGATAACAACTATGTTCAGCCTTGTTATATTATGCTGTTGTCTCTATTTGAAAAAAATTCTTCACACGAGATTGATGTCTATATATTAGTATCAGAACTCACAGCTGAGAGTGAAAAAGCATTGAATAGTATCTCTACCAATCCAAAACATAGAGTGATTTTAATTGAGGTAGATGAAAAATTAAATTATTGTCCTATTCGGGAGGGTGATCATATAAGCTTAGCTGCATATTACAGAATATTAGCTCCAATGCTCCTCCCTGCGCAAATTAATAAGATACTATATTTGGATGTGGATATAATTATTTGTGATGATATTTCAGATTTATATAATACTGACATCTCTAATTATGCCATAGGAGCTATCTTAGATACCTGTTTATCAAATTGCAGTAGATTGGGTTATTCTCTTTCGCTTGGTTATGTTAACTCTGGAGTATTGCTAATGAATATTGATTATTGGAGGGAACACACTATTATGGATAAATGTTTAGAGTTTATTCGTTTGTGTCCCGAAAAATGTATTCTTCACGATCAGGATGCTATTAATTATGTCCTCCGAGAGCAAAAAAAGTTGTTACCAATCAAATATAATTTTCAGACATCTTTTTTATATAGATGTTTGGTTTTCAGTGATGAAGTATTAAGAGAGGTATATGATATTGTAAATAATAGATCCTTTGCGATATTACATTATGCCGCACCTAATAAACCGTGGGAGAGAGGATGCTATCTTCCATATAAAGAGTATTATTTAAAATATAAAAAACTTTCTCCGTATGCTAATCTCCCAATTCCTCATCAGCCAATTATGTGGTATATTAAGAGGGGTATATACAAATTATGTGCTTTTATAGGTTTAGTCAAGCCTTTTTCAACATATATTGTAAAAAATGGTAAACTTGATTTATGAAGATAGATTTAGTATATTTGTGGTGCGATGGCAACGATCCTATATGGAGAGCCAAACGACAAGAGTATCTTAATAAAGTGGATACAACTTCAGATTTGCAGACGTTTTGCGAGGGGCGTTTTGCGGATAATAATGATCTTCTCTATTCGCTACGCTCTGTGGATATGTATGCTCCTTGGATTAATCATATTTATATTGTTACAGATAATCAGTGCCCAGAGTGGTTGGATACAACTAATAATAGAATAACAATAGTTGACCACTCAGAACTCTTCAAGAAAGATCAACTCCCTTTGTATAACTCCGTTGCAATAGAATTAGGAATACATAAAATTAAAGGACTATCAGAACACTATCTATATGCTAATGATGATATGATGTTTAATAGAGCAGTTTCTCCTCAATTTTTTTTCACACGAAAAGGAAAAGTAAAATGTCGCTTTTTTCCAGCTATTGACAACATAGATGTTTCAGGTACTTATGGCACAACTATATTATCTGCTAATAAAATTATTAGCTCAGATTTTGGGTTGGACGTGGAGGAAATTCATCCATATCACCAGATAGATGCGTATGTAAAAAGTAGTGTGGAGAACAGTTTTGAGAGATATAAAACTTGGGCAGAGGCTACTATTAGAAATAAATTCCGTTCTCCAAATGATATGCAACGTCATGTTTTTTCGCTCTATGCGATAGTTACTGGAGATGGTGTAATGATAAAGTGTAATGATTCAAAGATAAAGAAATTATTGCGTTTTATTGCTATGTATCTTAAACTTAGCGGAGGTTTCGACTCAAAAGTATTTGATCTAAAATATACAAAAATAGAACAATGTTTAAGTACGTTTAAACCAGCATTAGTCTGTTTTAATGATACTGAAATAGTTCAAGATGCAGATCGATTAAGAATGAAAGAGCTTTATAGTCGCTTATATCCCTCTAAATCTCAATTTGAAAAATAAATTTCCAATATATTTATGACTATTTGTTTTGTAACAGTTTGTCATATATCTCCATATTCTGGTGGTGTAGATAGAGTTTGTAATAATATTATATTGGAACTTTAAAAATTGCAGTATAATGTTATATCTTGTTATATTGAGGGTAAAGATAGTTATGAGGCTGTTTATGATATTATTGATGATAGGGTTAACGGTATATTGGTTAAGCCTTTTTTTTATAGGAAGTATGCAAAAAAACTTTATAAGCTCTGTCTTGATAGGGAAAAGAGGGTTCAGATGGCTAAGTCAGGTGTAGCGAGTGTTAATAAGTTTGACTCATCTGTTATTATTAATGAGTGGTTAAGTCTATTTGACAAATTGATGAAAAATAATGGCTAATCCTTTGATTTCAATAATTATTCCGATATACAACTCTGAACTGTATTTGGAGAGGTGCTTAAAAAGTGTTCTTTCGCAATCTTTCTCATCTTATGAAGTGATTTTGGTAGATGATGGTAGCACAGATAGTTCTCTTGATATCTGTAATTTGTTTGCCGCTAAAGATAGTAGAATAAAGGTCTTACATCAAGAGAATAAGGGAGTTTCTTCGGCAAGGAATTTAGGATTGGAGGCTGCTAAAGGAGATTGGATTGCATTTGTAGATAGTGATGATGCTGTGAAAGAGGGGTATTTAACCTCACTTTGGAGTGGAGTAGTAGGAACTCAAAACTGCTTAGTCATTCAAGCATTTAGTTGGGCTGATAGTGATGCAAATGTTACAAAGAGTATAAATTTAGATAAGAGAATATACCATAAAGAGGAGTTTGACTATCTGATAAATCACAACAATATAAGTGTATTAGGATACCCATTTGCTAAATTATATAATAGAGAGATACTTAATAGATATAATATTAGATTTAATCCATTAGTGTCGTTGTCTGAGGATATGCTCTTTATGCTTCAATATCTTGAGATTTGTGATGTTGTTTCGATGAGCAATTGTAATGAGTATTTATATTATTTTGAGGACAGTACCTTGTCAACTAGAGTACATAGTTATGAGAGTGAATATGAACTCTTCAGTCAACTAAGACAGCTCATTTTGCGTAATGATAAATTATGGAGAATTCCGTCTCAATCTGATTTTTATCAGATAGTAGAGCGTGTTTTGTATAGAGCAATTATATCAAATTATTATACTAAAACGTATAAAAAAAAGTCTGAACGCATTGCAATTTTAAGAATGATATACAGACAACATAAGGAAGATATAGTACATTATAACTCTCCTTTGATTTTTAATAGAGTGATAAAATTTTGTTTTAGATATAGATTAATCTTGCCACTTGATATAATATTATCTCTCTTAATAAGAAAAATCTCGATACCCGTTAGGTTGGCGTACAAAGTAAAGTAAATTTATGAAAATAGGAATAGTAACAATACCACCTAAAGAAAATTATGGAGGAGTCATGCAGGCATATGCCTTGCAGAGGATATTAAGCGAAATGGGTCACGAGGCGTATATTATTATGCCATCAGTGCCAGTGCGTCGTTTTAAACTAAATCCATATCTTGTCCCACTTATTTATCTTAAAAGATTTTTTAAAAAATATATACTTCGCGATAAAAAATCTAAGGTTTTTATAGAAAAAAAATTAAATAGTGATATGAGAGTAGTAAGGCAGCACTATATTAAGTTTTTGGATGATAATATCCCCCAATATCATTGTAATAAATATCAGGATATTGCTCATAATGAGTTTGATGTATTTGTTGTTGGTAGCGATCAGGTGTGGAATATGGCACATGTTCATAATATTCATAATTCTTATTTGGGTTTTGCTAAGAGTTGGAATATTAAGCGTTATGCTTATGCAGCCTCTTTTGGTATACCAAATCTGAATGACTACTCATCAGATGAAGTGGAGGTGTGTCGCTCATTGATTAAAATGTTTGATGCTGTTTCTGTGCGTGAAGATGTAGGAGTTGATTTGTGTAGAGACTATTTTGATAAAGATGCAAAACACGTTCTAGATCCCACTATGTTGTATGATAAAGAAGATTATGAAAAACTGATAGAGAACGAGTCCAGGCAGAGAGGACAATTATTGCGCTATTTTCTAGAATCAACAAAACAAAGTGATCTTATTATCTCTAAATTTTGTGATAAATTAAATTTAGTCCATCACAAAGTTAGAGTTGAGGAAAAGTATGAATATGGGTGGTTAGTTGATAATATTGATAATTATATAATCCCCTCACCTTATAAGTGGTTGGCAGGATTTCGTGATGCCGAATTTGTAGTTACAGATTCATTTCATGGTACGATTTTTTCTATTATTTTTAATAAACCTTTTGTCGTAATGATGAAAACTAATAGTGGCAAAGCAAGAATTCCATCGTTACTAAATATTTTTGGTCTTGAAAATAGACTGATAAATAGTGTGAGCGAATTAAACGAGGCACATTTTGCACCAATTGATTATGAACGAGTGAATAAGATAAAAAAAGAGTGGCAACAGCGTTCGTTTGAGTTTTTACGGCAAATATAGAATCTATGGATATATCAGTAATAGTTCCAATTTGGAATGTAGAAGAGTACATTGAGAGATGTTTACGATCTTTATTTGAGCAAACAAAAACTGATGATGTAGAGTTTATTTTGGTAAACGATTGTACACCTGATGATTCTATGGTTGTAGCTCGTAGGGTTATCGCAGAGTATCCTCATTTAACTGTGAGAGTATTTGAACATTCAGAAAATTTAAAAGCTTTTAATACACGCCAAACTGGTTTGGATGCAGCTGTGGGAGAGTATACAATACAGATAGATGCAGATGATTGGTGCGAGTCAACAATGCTGGAAGACCTTTATGCAAAAGCCATTGAAACAGATGCTGACATTGTCTATTGTGATTTATATTTTGGAGATGATTTAGCTGAATGTATATTGTGTAGACAACCATATTGTGAAACTGGATATGAGTGCATTGAATTTATGTTAAATAAATTTAAAATGCTACCTGTTTTATGGAATAAATTAATTCGAAGAGATCTATTTTTGCGGCATAATATAGATATTAGAAAGGGTGAGTTACGTAATGGTCAAGACTTTTTTGCTTGTATACGATTGTTTTTTTTTACTGATAAAATAGCTTATCTTCCACATCCATATTGTCATTATAATTCAAACAATCCGTCTTCTCTAACTAAAAACGCAAGTTTTAGTGAATTAATAGTTAATCAGGTAAATGCAATTGAAGAGTTTTTCGTTGAGAATAATTGTAATTATTTTAATGAATATATTCTTAAACATAAAGTATGGAGAAAAACACATTGGTTGAGGACAAACAAAAATATTAAAATACAAAGAGTGTGTATCCCATATTTTCCGGAAGTAGATGAGCATATTTTAAAATCAAAGCAATTTGGCTACTTTCCTATACTATATTATTTGGCAATACATGGTTGTCTGCCTCTTGCCAATATACTATTTAAACTGAGTGATTGGATTAAATTTAGATTATTACCATTAACAAAAAAAATCTAGAGGATTAAAGTTTATGATTAATATTTTATGTGCAACTGATAATAATTACGTGCAGCATTGTTACATTATGCTGTTGTCTCTATTTGACAAAAACTCTTCACACGAGATTGATGTCTATATATTAGTGTCAGAACTCACTACCGAGAGTAAAAAAGCATTGAATAGTATTTCTGCTAATCCGAATCATAGAGTGATCTTAATTGAGGTGGATGAAAAATTAGACTATTGTCCTGTACGGGATGGTGATCATATAAGCATAGCAGCGTATTATAGAATATTAGCGCCAATGTTGCTTCCAATGCAAGTTAATAAGATCCTATATTTGGATGTGGATATAATTATTTGTAAAGATATCTCTGAACTCTATAATACAGATATAAGCAATTATGCCATAGGTGCTGTTTTAGATAATATATCATATACAGGTATAGTACCACTATATATAGATACAAGCATATCTGTATATAATAGATTGAACTATTCTTCTTCGCTTGGTTATGTCAACTCTGGAGTATTGTTAATGAATATTGATTACTGGCGAGAACATAAAATTATGGAGGAGTGTTTGACATATATTCGTAAAGATCCTGATAGATGTTTGATTCACGATCAAGATGCAATTAACTATGTACTTCGAGAGCAAAAGAAATTGTTATCAATTAAGTATAATTTTCAAACGGGCTATCTGTTCAGATTGAATAGTTTTAGTCCTGATGTAGAGAACGAGCTACATAAAATTATTGAGGAAAAATCTTTTGTAATACTTCATTATACATATAATAAACCGTGGTCGAAAGATAATTTTCTTTATAAAAATTATTATTTAAAATATAAAAAAATATCTCCATATGCTCATATACCCATTCCTCGTCATTCGATAGGTTGGCGTATAATGAGATGGTTATATAATTTATCTGCTTCTATAGGTTTAGTTAAACCTATAAAAACATTTATTGTAAAAAATGGTAAACTAGATTTATGAAAATAGGAATAGTAACAATACCTCCAAGAAATAACTATGGTTGTGTCATGCAGGCTTATGCGTTGCAACGAGTATTGAGGGAAATGGGACATGAGGCGTATATTATTATGACAGAAAAGCCGAGATTTAAATTAAATCCATATCTTACACCACTTATTTATCTAAAAAGAGCTTTTAAAAAATATGTATTGTGTAATAAAAAGTCAGTGGTTTTTTTAGATACTAAATTTAAAAGGGATTATAAATTAACAAGGCAACATTATGTCAATTTTGTGGATGATAATATACCCCAATATCATTGTAAAAAATATCAGGATATTGCTCATAATGAGTTTGATGCTTTTGTTGTTGGTAGTGATCAAGTATGGAGAATAAAACATTTTGATAATATTCAAAACACCTATTTGGATTTTGCCAAGGGATGGGATATTAAGCGTTATGCATATGCAGCCTCTTTTGGTACATCCGATTTGAATGAATATACATCAAATGAGGTGGCGGAGTGTAGCTCATTAATTAAAATGTTTGACGCTGTTTCTGTGCGTGAAGATGTAGGTGTTGATATATGTAGGGATTATTTTGATAAGGATGCAAAACACGTTCTAGATCCAACTATGTTGTACGATCAAGAAGATTATGAAAAATTAATAGAGAATGAGCCACAGCAGAGCGGAAAATTAGTGAGTTATATTCTAGATACTACAGAACAAAAGGAGTCGATTACTTCTAATATTTGTGATAAATTAAATTTAGTATGCCACAAAGCTAGAGCAGAGAAATATTTTTATTATGGGTTATTAGTTGATAATCTTGATGATTATGTACGTACTTCACCCTATAAATGGTTATCTGCATTTAGAGATGCAGAATTTGTCGTTACAGATTCATTTCATGGAACAGTTTTTTCTATTATATTTAATAAACCTTTTGTTGTAATGGAGAATGTTTATAGCGGTAATGCCAGAGTTTCATCGCTTCTTAAAATTTTTGGTCTTGAAGATAGATTAATAAATAATTCTAGTGAATTAAATGAGGCACATTTTGTGCCAATTGATTACGAACGAGTTAATAAGATAAAAAAAGAGTGGCAACAGCGTTCGTTGGATTTTTTAAAACAAATCTAAATAAATTTAAACTATGAAGATAGACTTAATATACTTGTGGTGCGATGGCAACGATCCTATATGGAGAACCAAACGACAAGAGCATCTTAAAAAGGTGGATACAACTTCAGATTTGCAGTCGTTTTGTGAGGGACGTCTTGCCGATAATGATGATTTGCTTTACTCTCTTCGCTCTGTAGATATGTATGCTCCTTGGATTAATCATATTTATATTGTTACAGATAATCAGAGCCCAGAGTGGTTGGATACGACTAATAGTCGAGTAACTATTGTAGATCAAAATTCATTATTTGAAAGATATCAAACCCCCTTGTATAACACTTGTGCAATAGAATTAGGAGTCCATAAAATAGAGGGTTTATCTGAGTATTATCTCTTCGCTGATGATGATATGATGTTTAACAGGGCAGTTACCCCTAGGTTCTTTTTTACACGTAGAGGGAAGGCAAAATTCCGGTGTTTTTTCCCCATTGATTATATAGAGCCTTTAGATACATGGAATCAAACTATATCATCTGTTAATAAAGTTATTAGTTCCGATTTTGGATTGAATATGAGAGGATGTTTACCTCTTCATCAGATTGATGCGTATGTAAAGAGTAGTGTTGAAAACAGTCTAGAAAGGTATAAAATGTGGGCGGATGCTACTATTAATAATACGTTCCGTTCACCATTGGATATGAACCGGCATATCTTTTCGCTATATGCGGTAGCCACTGGAGATGGTGTGATGATAAAGAATAATAAATATTCAATAAAACATAGAATATTGCGCTTTGTTGCGAGGAAACTTAAATATGAAGTTAGATGTGATTCAATATACTTTGAATTAGAAAATCCTGAAATTGAACAATGTATAAAGAGATATAAACCGGCATTAGTCTGTTTTAATGACACTGAGAGAGTTCAAGATGCAGATAGATTAAGGATTAAGAAGTTGTATGCTAAATTGTACCCTAACAAATCTCAATTCGAGAAATAGATAAGAAAATAAATTTCAACTATGCGTATACTCTGGTTTTCTCCTACTCCGTCGCTTTATCGCTCTCATTCTAATTCTCATAATGGTGGTGGATGGGTGGCTTCGCTTGAAACAATCGTAAGAGATAGTTCAAGTATAGATTTGGGCATAGCTTTTATGCTCAATGAACCTCAATTTAAAGAGGAGTTAGAGGGTGTTACTTATTACCCTATAAATCCTGCACCTAAAAGTTTGACTGATAAATTGCTTCGTAGACCAGAGAAATCTCTTGTTGATAAATATTTGAACATTATAGAGGATTTTAAGCCCGACTTAATACAAATATTTGGTAGCGAAAATGATTTTGGCTCGATATGTTCACACACCTCAATACCTGTTGTAATACATATGCAGGGGTGTTTGCCTCCATATCATAATGCACTTTTCCCAGTCGGAATGAACACCACAGATTTTTTATGGCGACGAGGTTTAAATAGGCAAAAACGACTTATGGGGCTTTTGTCTGAAAATACATTTGCTAAGCGAGCTGAGCGTGAAATTCAAACAATTCAGTCGTGTAACTATTTTATGGGGCGCACAGAGTGGGATAAGGCTCTAGTGTCGTTGTTCAATCCTAAGGCTCAATATTTTCATTGTGAAGAGGCTCTTCGTAACTCATTTTTGCACTCGGACAGAGTATGGAGTGTGGATAATTTAAAAAGGGATAAGGTGAAAATAATTAGTGTGATATCTAATCCGTGGTATAAGGGGGTGGATTTAATACTAAAAACGGCTAAATTGCTTAAACGGTTTACTGACATAGATTTTGAGTGGAATGTATATGGTGTGAGTGATATTAGATTTTATGAATATAAAATTAAAGCAAAAGATGTAGCTGTAAATATTTGTGGCAGTGTTGATAAAGATGAACTAGTTGATGTGATGACAGAGGCTTCATGTTATGTTCACACCAGCTATATAGATAATAGCCCCAATACTATTTGTGAGGCTCAGATATTGGGATTACCTATTATGGCAACAAACGTTGGAGGTATCTCATCGCTTGTAGTAGATGGTGAGAGTGGAGTGCTTTTCCCTGCAAATGATCCATATATGTTGTCTCATCAAATAAAACTAATAACTTCAGATGTTGGTTTTGCTGAAAAACTTTCAGAAACAGCCAAGATTCAGGCTATAAAACGCCACAATGCAACCTCTATAATAGAAACATTAACTACTGTATACAAGAAAATATTAGGTGTAAAATGATGAAAATAATATCTTTAGTGCGAGCTATATTTAAGTTTTTTGGTTGCTTATCCCGCCCATTTTATAGTGGTAAAGTTGCATATGTGTGGTATTTGTGCAGAAGAGAGTATATCACGCAACTCAAACGTGGCGGTTTTGCAGCATTTGGCAAAGGGAGTTTGTTGGGTCTCAATGTAAGATTAATAAAACATAAATATATTAGTGTAGGGGTAAATTCTAGTATATGCAATGGTTGCGAGTTAAGTTGTTATGAAGTCGGTGATGTTAAACCCGAAATGGTAATAGGAAATGGTGTTTCTGTTGGTGAAGATTCACATATTACCTGTGCTAATAGAATTGTTATTGGAGATGGAGTGCTTACAGGTAAATATGTCTTAATTACAGATAATGCACATGGAATATCTTCGCGTAGTAGTTTAGATATTCCCCCAATGCTAAGAGAAATCTCTTCGACAGGGGCAGTGGTGATTGAAGATAATGTTTGGATAGGAGAAAAAGCTAGTATTATGCCAAATGTGCGAGTTGGTCGTGGTGCAATTATTGCTGCTAATGCTGTGGTAACAAAAGATGTACCACCGTATAGTGTGGTGGCGGGTGTGCCCGCCAAAATAGTAAAACAGTTATAATAGGATAGTGAAAATAATACCAGTATATCTTCCGCAGTTTCACCAAATACCCGAAAATGATGAGTGGTGGGGTGAGGGATTTACAGAATGGACTAATGTAAAAGGTGCTAAACCACTTTTTGATGGACATTATCAACCTCGTGAACCTCTCGATGATAATTACTACGATTTGAGCGAAGTGGAGACAATTAAGTGGCAATGTAAATTGGCACGTGAATATGGAGTGTATGGTTTTTGTATGTATCACTATTGGGTGAATGGCAAATTGCTGTTGCACAAACCAATGGAGATTTTACTTGCTCACCCTGAGATAGATATTAACTACTGTGTCTCTTGGGCTAATCACGATTGGACTGATGGATGGAAGGCATCTAACAAAAGCCCTAAAATATTACTTGCTCACAATTTTGATGATGAGCAAGATTGGGTAGAGCATTTTAACTATCTGTTGCCTTTCTTTAAAGATTCTCGCTATATTAGCGAGAATAACAAACCATATATGATTATATATATCCCTAACATTATTGGTAAACTTAATAAAATGTTGGCACTATGGGATAAATTGGCGCAAGATGCAGGGTTTGATGGTCTCACGTTTATTTATCAAAGTGCAATGTCAAGTTTTGATACCACTTGGGATAGGTCAAAATTCAAGTATGGCATAGAGACTAATCCCGGGTATGTAAATAATTTTTTCGGTAACAATAGTGGATTAAAATATCGCCTTATGAAATATTCTCATATGGTGAAAAAACTATTTGGAATTAAGCGTTCTCTTTTGCCATCATCTAACGTAACTGAGGTGGGTAAACTTGATTATGACGCAGTATGGGAAAATATCCTTAAATTGCGCCCGAAACAAGATAATATGATTCCATCGGCATTTACAGATTGGGATAATACACCACGCCATAAAGAGCGTGGTTACGTTTATGTAGGTGCGTCTCCAAAGAAATTTGAGTCATACCTACGTCGTTTAATAGAGAATGCAAAATTATATTATCCAACAGATATGATTTTTATATTTGCCTGGAACGAATGGGCAGAAGGTGGGTATCTCGAACCCGATAAGCAGTATCGCTATGGTTATCTAGAGGCGATTCGTAATTGTATAGATACAAAATAGTTATGGATATATCTGTAATAGTGCCTGTATGGTGCGTAGAGAATTATATTGAGCAGTGTTTACGATCGTTGTTTAATCAAACTAAAACTGATGGGGTGGAGTTTATATTGGTGAACGATTGCACGCCAGACAGATCTATGGAAATAGCGCGTCAAGTGATAGTGGAATATCCAAAATTAACGATTCGTATAATTGAGCATACCGAAAATAGAAATGTTTCAGCTACTCGTCAAACAGGTGTAGATGCAGCGATAGGAGATTATATAATACAGATAGACAGTGATGATTGGTGTGAACCAACAATGTTGGAGGATATGTATGCTAAAGCGATAGAATCTGATGCAGATATATTATATTGTGACTTTATAGAAGAAAAATACAAAAAGCAGGTTGATTGTAAAACAGGATTTGATGCTATTGAATCTCTCTTTAATGACTCATATCTATTTACACCTAGTTTATGGAATAAATTAATACGTCGTACTCTATATACAAATTATAATATTACAATAAATGATGTAAAATTATATACGGGTGAGGATTATTATGCGATAGTTAAATTATGCTTTTTTACTGATAAAATAGTATACCTGCCCTCTGCGTATTATCATTATAGACAGGATAATACTTTGTCATTGACAAAAAAAATATTTTCTTACAAGGATGCCTCACGTTTTATTATTCTAATCGAAGAGTTTTTTAAGGCTAATAATTGTCGAATATTTGAAAATTCTCTATTGACGTTTAAAGCGACGCATAAATTAATATGGTTAGCATTTCGAGGGCATAGTATAAAAAAACAAAGAGAGTGCATTAAGTATTTTCCTGAAGCTGATAGGTATCTTATTAAATCTAGCAGGTTTAGTTTAGCAACTAGAGTACCATATTTCTTTGCAACACATGGTTTCCTTTATCTAGCTAACTTTCTCTTTAAAACTAAAGCTCGTTTAAGCCATTTTCTAAAAACTAAAAGATTATGAAACTTGAATTCAGCATATATCCACTTGTATCTATTGTTATACCGGTATACAATATAGAGTTGTGGATTGAGAGAGCCATTAACTCTGTTATTAGCCAATGCTATAATAATATTGAACTAATTGTTGTGGATGATTGTTCTGAGGATAATAGTATACTTATCATTAGGGAGTTACTCGTTGATGTAAATTTCTCGGTTAAATATATTAATCATACTCAAAATCGTGGTTTGTCAGCCGCTAGAAATAGTGGAATAGATACAGCAACAGGTGACTATATTCTTTTTCTAGATGGTGATGATGCGTTAGCCGATAATGCTATAGATAGTTTTATCAGTTCTGTAAGAGTAGAGGATGAGTATGACTATATAATAGGTAATTATAAGGTGCTATACTCAGACGATAGCAATTATATCTCTAAGCGTTATGACAAGAGGGTAGAGTATTGTGGTAATGATGAAATTATTAGAGCTTTTGTTGAGGAGTGGATTCCTATTATGGCTTGGAATAAACTGGTTAAAAGAGATTTTATTTTATCGAATAATCTCTATTTCAAAGAGGGGATTTTGCATGAAGATGAGTTGTGGAGTTTTACAATGATACTGAATAGTAAAAAGGTTTTGATGTTGGGAGATACTACATATAGTTATTTTGTGAGGGAGGGTTCGATTATGACCTCGCCAGAAAAAACTATAAAAAAGGTGGAGTCGATGTCTGAAATTTTTAAATCAATGGTAAGTTACTCTTCTAATTTATCCAACTCTATCCTTTTTTCTCAATATTTAGAACGGTTTGCATTTAAATGTTACATAGAGAGTGGTAATCTTAAATCAAGAAGAGGAGAATTTTATAAAGATATTCGTAACACCCACTTAAAATTAAGAGATTCTGTCGGTTTGCGCCATCTACTCTTAAAGGCGCATTGTTATTTACCTATCCCCTTAGGATATTTGTATTGTAGGATAATTTGTAAACTATATCAGTTGTGATGAATAAAAAGAAGAAAATACTATTCTGTATTCAAAGTTTTCAGGTTGGAGGTATTCAACGAGCTTTAGAACATCTCCTCACTAAACTAGATTATAATCTCTATGATGTGGATATTTTTTGTAGCTTACACTCTGGACCCTATAAAAGAGTTTTTGCCGATTATAATATTCTGAAACAGAATAGATTTTTATGGGCTTTATCTGTCAACTATCGTGAATTATCTGGTTATAGAAAATATTTGGCTGTAATTTTTAAGACGATAAGCAGAGTTTTAGGGTATCTCGGATTAGATATCTTTGATTTTACTCTTCGCTCTGTAGCAGATGATATTACTAAGAGAGATTATGACACTGTAGTTGCCTTTTCTGAAGGGTATGTTACTCGTATGGTATCTTATATTAACTGTCCTAAAAAAATAGCATGGATACATATTGATTACAAAAGGTTATTGCACTACGACTCTAATGGTAAAAATGAAAATAGAGAAATTTATGAGAAGTTTTATAAAATTGTATCTCCATCTTTATATTCAAAGGGTTCATTGGTAGAGATGTATCCTGATTTGGAGGATAAGTTTATTGCTATTAAGAATATATTTAATGAAGATAAAATAAATCAACCTTCTTTAGATGAGACAATACCAAATGAGACAATATTAGATACTCGGTTTAATAATGATTTTTTTACGATAATATCAGTTGGAAGAGTCTGTTATGAAAAAAGGTTCTTTGAAATACCAGCAATTGCTGCTAAAATCAAAAATATGCATGCATCTCTATTTAGATGGTATATTGTTGGCTCTGGTTCTGATGTTGTGGTTGGGTATGTTAAGGATATGATAGAGAAGTATGATGTCTCTGATTGTGTGATATTATTAGGAGCGAAGGATAACCCATACCCTTATATATCGAAAAGCAATGTACTTGTTGTAACATCAATATCAGAAACTTTTTCATATGTTATTGCAGAGGCTAAAATATTAGGTGTGCCAATTATAACTACAGATTTCCAAACGGCTTATGAGGTGGTAAATGATGACTCTGGGATAATATTACCTATAGATTCTATTCAAAATGGCATAATAAAAATGATGAATGATAAAAATTATTATTTATTATTGAAGGACAAATTATCAAATTACACTTATGATAATAGTAACTCAATGAATTGTATCAATAATTTGTTATGTTAGGTATCAATAAAGCATATTTTAGTGCAAAGAATGTAGCTACATTCTATCTTTTTGCAATGTCTATTCAATTAATAATGATAGAGGGATTAGCAATTAGTGTGGTAAAAGTGGGTCTTATGGCTATTGCTCCTTTTATCTGGCTTTTATATTCACCAGTTTTTACTAAAGCCACGATGTGGAGTGTGCTATATATGCTAACAACTACCTTTGCCCTCTATGTGCAGTGGGATAATGTAAGGAGCTCTACATTAATATACTCTTTATTGTTTCTGTTGATGTTTAATATGTACTATACTTTGATATATGTAAAAGAGGTTTTTACATTAGATTACTACATAAAACTTATACGGATATTGATATTTGCTTATGCTATAACATTTGTATTGCAGCAAATGTTTGTGTTTGTTGGTATTAGATATTTTCCGATAATAAATTTAATGAATGCAGATTATTATACGGTTTTCAGATTAAATGCGTTGGCAATAGAGCCGTCGCAGGCTGCAAGAATTTTGACTGTGGCTGCTTATGTATTATTAAAATTATTGGAGGTGAAGAGGGGTGAGAAGCTGCCATTAGTAGTTTTATATAGAGAAAATAAGAAAACTATTATAGCTTTTATTTATATTATGTTGTTTATGGGGAGCGGTACTGCCTATGTTGGTCTTGCTATTTTATCTCTATATTTTGTAGATAAAAAATATTTAATAGAGATAATTCCGGCGGTAATAATACTCTTTTTTGTTATTAAACAGATAGATTATGACCCGTTTAATAGATTTGTTGCGGTTGTAGAAACATCCATTACTTTGGATTCTGAGGCTATGAGGCATGTGGATAATAGTGCATCTGCGCGGACGAATATTATTTTTAATACCATAAAATATTTTGACCTCTCAGACCCATATCTACTATTTGGGCACGGTGAAGGTGCAACTTTTACTAGTTCAACTGCAATTGTTAGTGCAATATATGATTATGGTTTGATCTCATATATATGTAAACTAGCTCTATTTTTTACCTGTTGTTTCTCTGGTTTTTTCTCATTGCCAGTCTTAATGTTTGTATTGCTTTTTAGTTTTAATATTGGTAATATCGCTTATGGATGGGCTGCATTGATGATGTTATCTACCCTTAAATATTTTCAAATTAAAGGTGTTCCTCTTGTAGAACAAGAGGATACCGAAATAGTGAGATGATGATACTATCTATTGTTATTCCGATATATAATGGCGAAAAAGTTGTCTCAACTTGTTTAGACTCTATTTGGGCTCAGGGGGTGGCGGATGATGAGTACGAAGTTATATGTGTGGATGATTGCTCCGCTGATGATACATATAATTTTCTGCTTTTGGCTGCAACTGCGCGTAATAATATGCAGGTGTTGCATAACTCAGAAAATCTAAGAGCAGGGGGAGCCAGAAATTATGGTGTGAGAGAGGCTAAAGGGGAATATATTATATTTATTGATGCTGATGACTATTTTCATCCAGGAGCTCTTC
>JAWXTU010000009.1:17723-40120 GCA_044433285.1 bacterium
TACAATATACAAAAATGCACCGCAGGTGTGGGATAATATCACCTCAGTGGCTTCAATGCAATTCTACCAAGGAGTTCTTTATCTTAATGCTTTCTATCTGAAAAGTAAGATTAAAAGAGATATATTAGTGGAATATATTCCTAGTGATGAGAATTTTCACGGTTTAGTTCGATTTGCTGTCAATTACCCTATGTTGTACGCAATCTCTTCAAATATATTATCGCCTGTTTTTAGGTTATTGGTGGTGTTGAAACGCAAAATATTTAAACGTCAATGATATACAACGAAATTACTCTTGCTATTTGTGCCTATAATGCACAATTATACATCGAGGAGACGCTTCGTTGTATTCTGAAGCAGTCGTTTCAGCAATTTGATTTGTGGATTGTAAATGATTGTTCGACAGATAATACGGTCTCTATTGTACAGAATACTTTAGATAGTGCTGATAGAGAGTACAAGATAATAAATTTTGATACGAATAAGGGTCTTGCTGCGGCTCGCGCTTATGTGGAGCAAAATGCTAAAACTAAATATATTATCTTTGTTGATGCAGATGATTGTCCTCTACCCACGTTAGTAGAAAAACTATATAATACTATATCTAATGATGGTGATTTGATGGCTGTGGGGTGTTATCAAAAATTTATTGATGAGAATAGCAAAAAAATTGCAGGGGGTATGTTTTTGGGGGCTAAAACTAAAGAGGAGTTCTATCATAAAGCCCAAAATCAAAAGCTGATTTTTATGCAACCTACAGCAATTATTGATAGGGAGGTGGTTTTGTCGGTTGGGGGGCGTAATATTTCTGGTTTCCCAGATGGTAAACCTCGTTATCAAGACCTTTGCGAGGATTTGGATTTGTGGTGTAGGATGAGCGATTTATATACAGAGGGTAAGGCGATTGTGGTGGTGCCTGAGGTATTAATGTTCTACAGAAAACATAGTGCTAGTATGTCGGCATCTAATATTAATATGCAATTGAGAATGAGGCATATAAAGACAAATCTAAAGCGTAGGCGTATTGGTGAACCTGAGTTGTCGTTTGTTGAGTTTATGGAGACTGTTACTCCAGAGCAGATATCTGCTTTAGAACGGGAAAATGTAGTGGTAACTTCTCTTAGAGAGGGGGTTATATTCTTTAGAAGAGGGCGAATGTTTAAAGGCTCTTCGTTAATTATTAAATCGATATTTATGAACCCTAGTTATTTTTGGCAAAAAATAGTGGCTAATTCCGGATTTTTCAGATGATGAGTGAGGTATCCAAACATATAGAGGGTATTTTAATATATCTAAATAACAATAGTAACTACGCTTTGCTGCGCAATTATGATGGTTTACCTAGCAATAATAGTAGCAGAGATATTGATATTATTATCTCCAGAAAGGAGTATAAACGGTGTAAAGATAAGTTGCTAAATGCTCTTACTAATGATGATTGGAAGATTTTTTCTTTCCTTGATAATGGACGTTTAATTACTTATGTGATGGCTAAAGTGGTTGGTGCAAAAATTGACTTGGTGCAATGGGATTTTTTTACAGACACATCTGTTCACGGGGTTAAACTTCTATCTGCAGAGGAGATGTTGCTCTCTCGTAAATTTAATGGTGTACTATATCACGTCTCTAAAGAGTATGAATTTCTCGATAAATACGTATATAATAGAGCTGTAAGGGCGCAATATCCCGCAAAATATTCTGCTTTAATGGATGAGGCAAAGGGTAGTGATATTGTGCAAGGAAAATTGAAAAGGTTGTTTGGCTGTAGCGATATTGAGAGGTTGAATGCAAAAAGAGGACTGTTATTTCGTGCTTTTTTGCGCAATTTATGCTATTCTCCTATATGCACTGTTGTAAGTGTTATTGTATCTATTTATCTATATGTTATAAGTTGTTTCGGTAAAAAAATAGCTCCAACTTTAGCCTTTACTGGTGCTGATGGCGCAGGTAAATCCACTGTTATTGATATGATTATACAGTCGTTTTCGAGTGTATATGGTAAGGCAACCGAAAGTTTTCATTTTCGCCCTACGCTTTTTGGCAATCTGGGTGAGGTGGCACATAGTGTGGGGATGAAAAAAGAGGTAGATAGAGAATATAGTAATCCACATCGTGGAAAAAATAGTGGATTTATAAGCTCTTTCTTGCGACTTTGTTACTACTCTACAGATTATATATTGGGCTATTTTATCAAGGTGAAATCTCATTGCAGAATTACAAAACTTATTATTTTTGATAGATACTATAGTGATTTGATTGTGGATAGTCGACGCTCTTTGATTTTTCTGAATATGGGTTTTTTATATGTCTGGGGGAAATTATTTATACCTAAAATGAGATACAATTTTCTTGTAACTGCTGATAGTGATATTATCTTATCTCGCAAAAAGGAGCTTGATAAGGCGGATATAGTGAGTATAAATAAAAATATGACTTATCTATCTAACAAAAAAGGGTATTACCTAATAGAAAATAATAATACACCAGAGGAGTGTATACAAAAGATAATATCAATTGTTGTGAATGAGCAACATACACAGAATTTAAAGCGTGTTGCTAAAAATTGATTTGCTGAGATTTTGAATTTTGACTGCTAAACGATTAAAAATATTTGTATCTGCATATGCCTGCGAGCCCGATTTGGGTTCGGAGATTGGTGTTGGGTGGCATTGGATGCTCGAGATGTCGAAGTATTTTGATCTTTGGGTATTAACTCGTGAGAGTAATAGGGTGAATATCGAGAGATATTTCAATATAAATCAACATCTTAATAAGCCCAAGTTTGTCTATTTTGATCTGCCTAAAAGGTGGACTTTCTGGAAAAAGGGGTTGCGAGGGGTTCGTGCATATTATGTGTTGTGGCAGCACTTCAGCAATAGGGTTGTAAAGCGCACTATGCAAGAGAATAATATAGATATTTATCATCATCTTACATATGGTAATGCTTTGTGGGCTGTTAGTAGATATGGACAGAGTAAAACTTTTGTGTGGGGTCCAACCAGTGCTGGTGCATACACTCCAAATGAGTTTACTAAGTTCTATAATTTTAAGAGTCGCACTAAGGAGTTTGCTCAACGGCTTATGACTAACAGTCTGAAATATAATTTTGCATACAAAAAACGTTGCCGTGATGCGAGTGTGATTTTATGCAAAACGTCACGAACTCTAAATGCCATACCTGCCGAATATAGAGATAAGGCTGTGTTGTTTACAGATGTGGCGGTGAAATTGATAGATACTACTAGATATAAAAAAACTACTACTGATGAGTTTGTCTATTATATAGCGGTTGGTAGATTGGAGGCTTGGAGAGGATTTGACCTATTAATAGAGTCGTTTGCAAAGGCTTTAGTGGTTAATCCTCACTTGAAACTTGATATTTTAGGGGATGGAGTGGATAGAGCGAGACTTCAGAAATTGATAAACCTGTTAAATGTAGGGGAGAATGTGTCGCTTCGTGGTGAGGTCTCTATCGATGACTATTATCAATATATGGTAAATGCTGATGTAGTGGTTAATCCTACGCTTAGAGAGGGGGCGGTAACAACAGCTTTTGACTCTATGTCTTTTGCAAAACCTCTAATATGTATCAATACCGGAGGGTATACAAGGTATTTTGGTGATGACTATTCTATAGTTCTTAATCATAGCGAAAGATTTTCTATAATAGAGGATTTGAAGGATGCAATTATAACTCTTACTGATAGGGATTTGTGTGCAGCGATGTCAAAGAAAATAGTGGAGGTGAGAGGTGAATTTTTGTGGGAGAATAAAGGTAAGGAGATAAGAGACTTAATTCTTACGCGTGTTAATGGGTAGATATTTTACTGAGAAGAAAAACCCTAAAGGTGGTTTTGTAAAGTTTTCTAATGCTGATGGAAAGGTGTGGATTATGCCTGTTGTTCATCTTGCTTTGGCAATGGGTATATATCAACCTAGTGCATTTAAGGGTAAGTTGATAAAACTTTTTCTACCCTATTTTTATTGGTTTCCAAAACTTAATTGGTTGATAGATATTGAGTTTGTGGATGTGGTAATTGATAAGGATGTGGAGTGCAGCATTAAAAATGTTCTTGGAATTGGCTCTTTTTTCTTCTCTATATATGAAGGTACTCCCTCTGTGCATAAAAAGATGACTATGCAAATATGGCAAGAGAAACAGATATTGGCATATTGTAAATTATCAAACAGTGTGGACGTAAAGGAGATATTGTTTAATGAAAGAGAGATGTTAAACTCTTTGAATGATAAGGGGCTAGGTGATAATATCCCAACCTGTTTTTATTGCGATAAGATAAAAGTGGGTGGTGATGATATAATATTTATCGAGTCTACGATTAAGAGCGTAAACTCTAAAATAGTTAATAGTTTTAGTGATGAGCATCTTGATTTTCTTGTAAGTCTACATAAAAATACTAAGGTAAAGATTGACTATAATAGATCGAATTTAGCAAAATCTATAGATTATCTCGAATCGCAGTTGTTTCGTTTTTCGTCGTCTGAAAAGGAGTGTATTGTCAGTAATTTAGAGCGAGTCAGGTTTTTTTATTCAGCTAGTAAATGTGAGTTTTCTCTCTATCATGGTGATTTTACTCCTTGGAATATGTTTTTGACGAATGAAAAACTTTTTGTGTTTGACTTTGAATATGCAGGTGCTACTTATCCTCCGTTTTTAGATTGGTTTCATTTTTTTACTCAAACTGCTATATGTGTGAATAAGATGAATGCAGATGAGATTGTTAAATTATTTGCGAATTCTAATGTCCAAATAAAAAGATATTGTGGCGATGTTAATTTCTTGTATTCTGTATATATATTAGATATAATATCAAAATATTTGAAAAGGGAGAAGGGTGAATTATCTATTGAAACTGAATCTTTAATGGATATTTGGTTGAGAATTTTATTTCTGTTATGAGGATTTTACATTATACATTAGGTTTAGCCCCTCAGCGTAGTGGTGGATTAACTCTCTATTCGACAGATTTGATGAGGGAACAATCTAAGCAGCATAATGTTATGTTGCTGTATCCGTCGCAATATAGATGGTGGAGTAGTCAAATTAAATGGAAACAAAAGTCGGATAGTGTTGTTGCTTTGATAAATGCGCTTCCTGTTCCGCTCTTATATGGTGTGAGTAATCCAAAGGATTTTATCGCTTCGTCTGTAATGGATATTAAACAGATGGAGAGTCTGTATGATGCTACCAAACCTGATCTGTTTCACGTACATACGCTTATGGGTTTGCCAAAGGAGTTGTTGGTCTATTTTAAAGAAAAGGGGGTGAAATTGGTCTTTACCACACACGACTATTTCGGAATTTGTCCGCGTGTAAATATGATTGATTTATGCGGTGAGGTGTGTACTTCTCCTTCGGCAGCAAAATGTATGGCTGGAAATATAGAATCTAAATCAACTCTGTTTTTGAGGTTTAGAAATTCAAGGTTTGTTCTAACTCTAAAGAATTTAACTTTTATCAAATGGATCTATGATAAACGAAGCAGACTATAAAAAACTTACTGAGCACTATCATGATATGGTAGAACTGTTTGATGTGGTGCATCTTAATAGCTCTATTACGGAGGGTGTGTATAAAAATAATCTTAATATCAAAAATTCTAAGATTGTTTCGATAACAAATTCTCATATAAAGGATAATAGGAGATTGCGCCATTATAATTCTGATATATTGAATCTTTTATTTGTTGGAAATAGCACTATCTATAAGGGTTTACCTATATTAAAGGAGGTTCTTATGGAGTTGTCTGATGAGGGTGTTAACAATTGGAAATTAGATATTTGGGGTGATATGAAAAAGAGAGGGGAGTGCGATAATATAAGATATAATGGTAAGTTTGCCCCGTCGGAATTGCCAAAATTATTTAAAGATGATACTCTATTGATTACACCATCTTTTTGGATGGAGACTTTTAGTTTGATTACGCTAGAAGCTCTATCATATGGTGTGCCTACTTTGGTTTCGGCTAATGTTGGAGCCAAAGATGTTGTGGGTGAGTATGATAAATGGTTTATATATATATCAAAAAAAGATTTGAAGAGTAAGCTCAGAGAGTTGATAGCTGATCGCTCAAAACTTGTGGAGTTTAATAAAAGGATATTAGAAAATGAGTGGACACATTGTATGGAGAACCACTGTAATGATATTTTAAGTTTGTATAATTTATGAAGAGGGTAGCTGTAGTAGGAATTGTGGGTGTGCCTGCAAATTATGGTGGATTTGAAACTTTAATCGACAATATAATCGGGGAAAATTGTTCCTCTGATGTTGAATATACTATATTTTGCTCTAAAACGCACTATTACTATCAATCGTTAAGATATAAAGGTGCCAAATTAAGATATATAGATCTGAATGCAAATGGCTCTCAGAGTATTTTGTATGATGGTTTTGCTTTGAGTAAATCGTGGCGTGGGTTTGATGCTGTTCTGGTTTTAGGGGTTTCGGGCGCAATATTTATGCCTCTCTTTAAGTTGTTCTCTAATACTAAACTTATTACAAATATTGATGGCTTGGAGTGGAAAAGAGGTAAGTGGAGTGGTTTTGCAAAATTTTTCTTACGTTTGAGTGAGGAGTTCGCTTTAAGATGTTCAGATGTTGTAATAGGTGATAATGAGGCAATTGTGAAGTATATCTCTAGGCGTTACCAAAATAAGTGCGAACTGATTGCATATGGAGGTGATAATGCAGTGAAAAATGTATCAGAGATGTATAAGCAGAAGATATTATCGTTATATCAACTGGATAATTGTGAATATGCTTTTACTGTTTGTAGAATTGAACCAGAGAATAACTGTGATATGATTCTTAATGCTTTCTCTAAAAGTGATATAAATTATGCGATAGTGGGAAATTGGTATACTAGTAAATTTGGTTTAGAACTCAAGGCAAAATATTCTAAGTATGAGAATATCCATATGATAGATGCAATATACGACTTGGATAAATTGTATGTGCTTAGGGCTAACTCTAAATATTATATTCATGGGCATAGTGCTGGGGGCACTAATCCTTCGCTTGTAGAGGCGATGTGTTGTGGATGTAATATATTGGCATATCATGTAAATTATAATATATATACTACTGAGAATAGAGCTCATTATTTTGGTGATGAGGCTCAATTATTGGAACTTATATCTGCGAATGTTATTAATTCGACAGAGATGCGTAAGGTTGCAGAAGAGAGGTATGTTTGGAAAAGAATAGCGCAATGCTATGAATCGTTATATTAATAAATAAAAAATAAATTGTCTTATTATGAAGAAATTATTTATTGTTCTGTTTTGTTGTTTGGGTCTAATGAATATTTACGCCCAAGAAGAGGTGGAAGAAGATTTTTTGGTTTCAGAAGATGAAATTTTACAAACCGATAAAGAGCGTATGTATGAAGAAAGTTTTATGTATGTTACAGATGATATGTATGGACCTGCGGTAATTGATACATATAAGGACGGAAGAATATTCTGGACGAGTTGGAAATCAAATTGGTTTGTAACAGCCGATGTAGGTGTTGAGAAGAAGATATTTACTACTCCAATTGAGGGGGTTGATCTATACACAACTCCAACGTATGCTATCGCTGTCGGTAAATGGGTATCTCCATTTCTTGGGTTGCAATTTAAGTATAATTACTCCCCAATCACGGGTGTTTGTAGTTTATCTAATTCGTTTGCAGATGCGGATGGTAATTTATCTGGCTCGCTTAACACATTTCACTTAGATATTTTGTTAGATGTGATTGGGGTAATTAGAGGATATAAATACAATAGATTTTATCGTTTTGTACCCTATATTGGATTTGGGGCTTCTGTGCCATGTGACAATGATTCGTATTATGTAAAGGATTATATAACTTATGGTGTAATCAATACATTTAGAATAAACAAATGGTTTGGAGCTAAACTTACGCTTAAGACATCTCCATCTAATATGGGGCACTACGGGCACGATGGCGATAATGCTACTTATAGAAGAAGTAGGATATATCCTGTAGCTCTCTCTGCGGGTATTATATATCGATTTAATCCAAGAACTTCTGGATTTAAGCATAATATACCAGAGGGGATGGATGAGCTAGTGAAGAGAAAAGTGAGGGAAGAAATTTTAGACTCTTTAGCCAATTTGCCTGTTGTTGGCGATACAATGAATTTAGCATTAGGTGATGGTGATGCTCCATGTGTTCAAGATACAGTAATTCTGGATAGTGCGGTTAAAGAGATTTATTTTGCGGGTTCGGTAGTCCACTTTGCGCTTAGTAGCAGTGTGCTAACTAAAACAGCACGTGTAAATTTGAAATTCTTGGCAGATGCGATTAAAGAAATTGGTGCAAATAGGGTATATGAAGTTATTGGATATTGCGATATGCAAACAGGTTCTGTGGAGTATAATATAAAATTGAGTGCACGTAGGGCAAAAGCAGTATATGATTGTCTTGTTAATGAGTTTGGTATTGATCCGTCTCAATTAACAATAGATTCTAAAGGTGGAGTTGATATAATGTGGTTTGAAGATAATGAACTTAGTAGATGTGTGACTATTAGATAGTGTTTTACCACTCCCATTCGAGGCGGATAATATCCTCTTCTATAAGGTCTGTGCCCGTTTGCACCTCTATTATTTGTAGGTCTGTAATCGCTTTTACTGCGTGTTTCTGTCCTTGTTTGATATGGGCAACATATCCTCGGGTTACAAGGATTGACTCTCCGTCTAATATCAATATACCTTCGCCATCTACAAAGGTCCAAATCTCCTCTCTTTTATTATGATACTGATAACTGATATTGCACCCAGCGTTCAGATATAGCAGTTTAGTGAGTGCGTTGTGCCCATCTTTAAAATGCTCATGCCCCATTACTAAATATTTGCCCCATCTGCGCTCTTCGTACATAGGTCGTGCCGTAAATTTATCAGCATAGTTTTTCAGCTCTGTAGTAGCCTCTTTGTTACTTACTAAAATGCCATCTGGACTGGCAGCAATCATAAGGTTTTCTACACCAAGACATATAATCGGTGTGGCAAGTTCATTTATAATGTGGGTATTTTTGGACTTGTCTACTACAGCATTCCCGATGGTGTTATTATCAATTTTATTTGAAAGAGTATTCCAAGTTCCTAAGTCATTCCACTCTCCACTATACGGAACAAATGCGATAGATGAAGTATTCTCAACTACTTCATAATCAAAACTATTTTTTGGAAATTCTGCGTATCTAGTGCGAATTTCACTAAAACTATCTGCCTTAATATATTTTTCTATTATATCAGATATATAGCCCAATTTAAAGGCAAACACGCCGCCATTCCAAACACCCCCTTGTGCAATTAGTTCTTTTGCAATCTCTCTATCTGGTTTCTCAATAAAATGATTCACGGTGCATATCTCTCCTTGTTTTGTATCGTTCGGAACGATATATCCATATTTACTCGATGGTTCTGTGGGTGTTATACCCATTAAAATGATGTCGGCAGCACTCTTTTCAGCAGCTGTAGCCATTTTTATTATTGCATCAAAATAGTCGTCGGAAATATAAGAATCGCTAGGCATAATAACTACAACCTCATCGCAACTACACTTTTTCTCTTTAAGTAGATAGCTAGATGATAACGCTATGGCAGGAAACGTGTCTCTACGTGTGGGTTCTGTTACAATATCAACATCATTGCCGAGCTGATTGATAATTGAATCGTACTGTAAGATGCTTGTTGCTATAGTTAGTTTAGCATCTATTTTAGATTCTCTTATTTGTCGTGTAATGCGCTGTAATATTGATTCGTATGAACCATCCGGAGCTGTTAGCAATTTTAGAAATTGTTTAGATCTAGCTTCATTTGATAGGGGCCACAAACGTTTGCCCGATCCTCCTGATAATAGAATTATTTGCATAGGTTGTAGTGATTATAAAAAACAATAAGAGGCGAGGGATAAAATATTATTTTATCGCTCGCCTCTTAGATTATGGGGAGTTTATAGAACTCCCCTTATATTACTAATTATTTGTTTGCTGCTTCGAACTCTTGCATACAAGCCACAAGAGCTTTAACAGATTCTACCGGACAAGCGTTGTAGATAGAAGCACGGAAACCACCTACTGAGCGGTGTCCTTTGATACCTACCATACCACGTTCTTTTGCAAATTCCATAAATGCAGCCTCTTTCTCTTTGTACTCTTCTGTCATTACGAAACATACATTCATAATAGAACGGTCTTCTGTTGCAGCAGTACCAACAAACATAGGGTTGCGGTCGATTTCTGCATAAAGTAAGTCAGCTTTTTCTGTGTTGATTTTGTTCATTGCTTCCAATCCACCAAGCTCTTTTACCCATTTAAGTGTTTCGTGCATTACGAAAATAGGGAATACTGGAGGTGTGTTGAACATAGATTGATTGCGTTTTTCGTCGGAAATATGAGTGCTGTAGTCAACCATAGTTTGCAATTTGCGCTCTACTTTACCTAGCATATCTTTGCGGATAATAGCAAATGTAACACCTGCAGGTCCTACATTTTTTTGTGCACCACCGTAGATAAGTGCATATTTTGATACATCTACTGGGCGGCTCATAATATCTGATGACATATCAGCTACTAAGTTGATAGGGCAATCCATATCTTCTTTAATTTCAGTGCCGTAGATTGTATTATTTGTTGTGATGTGGAAATAATCAGCATCAGTAGGGATTGTATATCCTTTAGGAATATAAGAGTATGTTTTGTCTTCTGAAGATGCAACGATTTCTACTTCGCCATAAAATTTAGCCTCTTTAGCTGCTTTTTTAGCCCAAACACCAGTTTGTAGATAAGCTGCTTTAGTGTTTAATAAGTTAGCAGCTACTTGGAAGAATTGAGTTGAAGCACCACCACCTAAGAAGATAACTTCATAGTTTTCAGGGATATTCAATAGGTCATGCCAAAGTTGTCTTGTCTCTTCCATAATGCGTTCCCAACCTGGGGTGCGGTGAGAGATTTCAAGAATACCGATACCTGTTCCGTCAAAATCGCGGATTGCTTCGATTGCAGATTCAACTGCTTGGCGTGGAAGTACGCATGGTCCTGCGTTGAAATTGTGTTTCATAGAATTTAATTTGTTTTTTAGTTCGGAGAGTGTTTAAAATCCCCTAGAATATTAGTTTGAATTATTTAAATTTTCGTGTTGTCAAATTCGCGACAAAGATACAAAAAAAACAATTATCTATATCAATAATTTTATGAGAATTTATTAAAAAAATTAATGTTATACAGCATACTATTGCATTAACTATACTATTGTCCATCTTCCCACCTATTTTTATTGTACTTTGTATTTGTTAATTAGGTTTATTAGTGCGTCAATTGCCTCATTTTCAGGTATATTTTTCTCTATGCAAATGTTGCCTTTATATAATGAAACTTTGCCCATACCAGCTCCAATATACCCAAAATCAGCATCTGCCATCTCTCCTGGTCCATTAACAATGCAACCCATTATCGCAATTTTCAAGCCAACATAACCTTTTGTGGCTTTTTTTACCTCTCTAACCACACTCGGTAGGTCGAATTTTGTGCGCCCACAACTCGGACAAGAGATATATTCTGTGGTTGAAATTCGTGCGCGCGATGATTGTAAAATTTCAAAAGCCGTTTCGTTGATGATAGTTTTATCGATTTTGTCTGTTTTATTTACTTTATCTATTTTGTCTATTTTATCAATTTTTTCTGAACTATTCGTTAGATAAATACCATCTATGAGTCCATCAATAAGTAGCGGTCCTAGATCTGCTGCCGCCTTTATTTGGAATGTCTCTATATCAGTTTCGTGGTATTCTCGTTTTACTACTACAGGATTTTCCACCCTCTCTATCGTTAGATGATGAATAGCAGCACTTATTGAACCTACAGGATTTTGATGTTTTGTAGTTAGTAGTATAACTTTATCTTTATCTTGAGACTCCTTTATCTCCTCAATTGATGATTTAGTTATATTTTCGCAATCAAGTGTAATGTATGCCGGTAAATTTCCAATATAGTAATCTGGTAGTGGAGTGGTGTTAATTTGCTCAGATGATACAACAATTGGCGCATTATCACCCCCTATATTATTAATAGATGTAGTTTTTCGTCGTTGATATTTGTACCACGAAAAGTACGGTGCGCATTCTCCTGATATTTTTTCGTGATTGGCGCGACTAGATACATAATCTACCAATTTCTTTGCAACAGGCAGTTCTGCTTCTGGTTTTTCTGATAGAGAGACACGTATCGTATCTCCTATACCTTGCGATAGTAGAGTGCCGATGCCAACTGCCGATTTAATTCTGCCCTCATCATCACTGCCAGCCTCAGTTACCCCTAGATGTAGTGGATAGTGGCGGTTGCTCTTTTCCATTTCGGCAACCAATAATCGTACTGCCTGTATCATCACACGTGTGTTAGATGCTTTGATAGATAAGATTAAGTTGGTAAATTCATCCTCTTCACATAGTGCAATAAACTCCATACACGACGCTGCTAGCCCCTCTGGTGTGTTACCATATCTATTAATAATACGAGATGATAGAGAGCCGTGATTTACACCAATTCTAATGGCTATTTTATGCTCTTTGCAAACCTCGAGTAGTGGAAATAGTTTTGCCTTTATCCGTTCTAATTCATCAGTCCATTCAGCCTCAGTATAATCACCATCTTTGCTAGATACAAAATTGCCTGGGTTGATACGTATTTTATCCACCAGTTTGGCTGCCACTTCGGCTACACTCGGATTAAAATGTATGTCTGCAACAATTGGAGTATCTAATCCTTTTTCTTTTAATATGGTTTTTATTCTACCTAGATTTTCAGCCTCCTTTTTGCCCTGTGTTGTGTATCTTAATAGTTCAGTTCCATTTTCGATACAAATTTCTGCTTGTTTTACCGATGCATCAATATCATTTGTATCAGTATTTGCCATAGTTTGCACACGAATTGGAAAATTTTCTCCTATTTTTATATTCCCAGCCTCAAAATTAGTTGTTTTTCTTCTCTTATAATTGAACATTATGTTAAATGTTTTTTCTATATGTTGTTACTTTTGTCTTAAATAGAAATTATTTCTGCTCATAATGTCGATAAATATGCAACTTTTATCGACGAAATAGTTAAATTTTAGTTAAAACCGCATTTTTTGTTGGTTCGTATCAGATAATGCTTTATCTTTGCATTGTGATAATAAGGAAATAGTTATCACAAATAATTTGACAAGATAAAAGTTTTTTTTATAGATTATAGATTATAGATTATGTGCTGAAGTTTTGCGTGAGCAAGGCTTCAGTTTTTTTATGCTTACTGTTATCTATTGAATTTATATCTTATTATAGGGGACTTTTAAAAACTGTTTTTAAATTGATTTTAGCAGAACTTTTACCAATAGACTCAATAATATTTTCCCCCTCAAAATTAAAAGTTCAAGATAAAAATTAAAAGGCGGTTCTCAATCATTGAGAGCCGCCTTTTTAATTTTCTGTTTTTTATAAAAGCCCTCCTTAATAGAATTTATAACGCAAGTCTTCTATATCAGCAGCTTTTTTAAGTGTTTCAATATATTGATATTGTACAGTATAATTTTCGCGAGAATTAAGCATTACTTTTTCTGCTTTTTCATCAAATGGTTTAGTTGATTCCTCTTTTTGTATTGTTTTGAATAAAAATGCACCATTATTTCCTTTTAGAGGAGCTGATTCTTTGTTCACCTCTGTTGTTGCAATACGAGCAAATAGAGCAGGTTCATTGCCAATCGCACCAGCGTAGTTGCTTGCAAAGTTTACACTTTGGATAGTATCAACTGTAAAACCTTCTGCAGCTAATTGGCTCATTGTTTTGCCACTCATCTCTGCTGTTAGAATATCACCTTTTTTACCTTTGCGAACTTCAGCTGTTAGTTGTGCTTTTACCTCAGACATAGGTTTGTGTCCTTTCTCTTTGATATTGCGTACAGCAGCCAAAATGATATAACCATCTATTTCAACTACGTGGCATACTTTACCTGGTTTGTTCTCAAATGCCCAACGAACTACCTCACGCACATTTTTTGTGCTGTTTAAAGCAGATGCATTGATATTTACATTTGATGCTCTCATTACATTATAACCATTTCTAGCAGCGCTATCATTGAATAGTTCAAGGGTGTTGTTTTCAACGATAAATTGATTTGCTTTGTTGTATAAGTCTGTACGAGTTCTAGACGAAGCATCTACGTTGCGAGCGATAACAGCAAGTTTAATTTTCTCTACATTCTCTTTTACATCATTTACCAAGAATAGGTTGATGTCATTACCATTTTTCACTTGGAATGTCTCGTTAGCTTTAGTTGAGAATGCGGGTCTTGCAATCTCTTTGTCTAATCCCATTTCGCTAATCCAGCCTATTTCACCACCAGTTTGTGCTGTTTGACCAATAGAGTATTGAGCCGCTAGTGCTGCGAAATTTGCACCACCTTTCAATGCTGTTTCGATACTATCTGCAATCTCTTGTACTCTCTCTGCCGATTCTGCACGCAAATAGATATGACTTAGTTTTACTGAGTCTGGCGACATAATCCCTTTTTCTACTACGCGAGCCATTTTGTATGTATCGTTTAAGAACATCAAATCAGATACGCTATCTGCATTAGCTGCCATTGCAAACTCTTTAAAGTCAGGGTCAATTTGATCAAATGTAAGGTTTTCGCCGCTATATGATACATCAGAGTTACTATTAGTAAATGAGCTAACTTCGTTAGTTGTCATAAATTCTGGACGAAGTTCGTTGATCCATTTTTCAGCCTCGTTGTAGTCTTCGCGAGATGGCTTAATAGTAATAGCGATATAATCTATATCTGCTGATTGCTCTTGTGTAAATTGTTCTTTTTTCTCATTATATAATGTAGTGATTTCGCTATCGCTAACAGTGATGGTAGAATCTGCAATTGCACTATAGTTTTTCATTGCATATACAACTGTTGCAGTAGTTTTGCCATTCTCATATGAGTATTTTGCATCAAGAGGATTTGCTACCATCGATTTTGTCAAAAGTGTACGATATTTCTCCTCAAGTCTATTGCTTTTAATTGCATTTTCCCAATATCTCCAGTAGTTACGATATTTATTCAACTCTTCTGGTGACATATTTTGAGTAGTCTCTTCGCTCTCAATTGCATTCAAAAAGTTTCTTAAATTATTTGGGTCGAATTGTCCGTCTTGATTATTGAACATTCTTATATTTTTAAATAGTGGACTTGTGTAGTTACCAAGAACGATATCGTACAACTCATCAGCTGTTACCATCATACCAATTTTTTTGCATTCTGTATCAATTACTGATGAACGCACTGTGTTGTCCCACACCATTTGACTGATTTGCTCAGTCATTTCGCTGTTTACAGCTCCATATTCCATTGCAACTACATCGTTGAATTGTTGCAATTTGTCTGAGTATTCGCGAATACCTATATCGTTGCCATTAATTTTCGCTACGTTTGAGTTTAATTCATTAAAGTAGGTTGAACCAGAACCTACAAAATCTCCTACAATGAATACTATCATTGCCACCCCTACTACAATCAAGAGTAGGACCCCTTTACTTCTAATTTTTTCTAATGTTGCCATTGTCTTTCTTATAAAAATATTTATGTTATTGTTTGTGTTAAATTCAGGCTACGAAGTTACAAAAAAAGTCAATACAAACATATAGTTTATGAAAAATATGTTAATGGTCTATGTTTCAGAGAGTAACTCCTATTTTTGACCTTTTCTGTTACTGTTTTTGTATCTTTTTATGTAAATTATCTTCTAATTTAGTCGCTATCTATTGGCAGTGTGCCTTTAGGTTGAAGTATTGTGTAGCGTGTAAATGTCTGGTTTGATTCAAATCCAACACCTATAATTTTCTTATCACTTTGTATGATTACTATCGATGAATCGCTATAAACTTTCTCCAACTTTTGGTCCCAATATAGCTCTTCAGTCTCAAATTTTTCTCCGTTAAGGTTCATTGCTCTCACACTATCATTTAGTTTCCATACTTCAAGTTCGCTGTAGTAGATAGCTCTTTGTGCTTCTATCTCAGCATCTATGTCGTACGATTCATTAAAGCGTTCAAATCTGAGTCCTTTTGGGAAATCCCAATATGGAGTATCTGCTTTATCGTATACATTCCAGTGTTCCGCTTTGATGCGATATCTAATTATACCAGAGTCAGATACAATTGTTGTTATAGAGTCCGACGCTAGTTCTGGCGTTAGTTTGTCAAATACCGAATCGGTTATTGGAGTCTTATTTTTCGAGCAGCTAGAAGATAAAACAAGTGCAGCAGTCATAAATACTATGACTGCCACACTTAATATTTTATTTATGCGATGTTTATACATCACCTCTTTCTTTACTTAGCACGAATAGTTGTACTTTCGCTTACCCATCCACCAACAAAGAATGAATTTCCTAAAGTTAATTCAGGATGCATGAAAATCTCTTCGTTGCTTGGGAAGTGTCCTCTATATGCGTTAATCATTTTGTTAGCTTGTTCAACGATGTTAGGGTCAGAATCTACATTTTTTGCTTTAACAAATTGGTCTACAACCACCCAGTAGATAGATTTTGCCAATGTTGCGTCTTCGTATAATCCTCTAGCATCTGCGTAAATTGTACCTAATATTAGGTATGGAGCACCTTGGTTTGGGTTCCATTTTAATGACTCTTTGCAATATTCACGAGTCTTAGAGTATCTGTTCGATTTAAAATATGATTGTGCAATTAAGAGTAAATTATTTGCAATTTCTTTGTTGCCTTCTTCTTCTGTAACTTCGCCTGCTTCAATTGCTACTTTTGATAGTTCAACGGCTTCAGTGTAATATTGTATAGCATTCTCAAATTCATTTTTGCCATAGCACATATTACCCAATCCAGTTGCTGATTCAGGTGTTGGCTTAATATTGTATGAATATGTAGATGCATTGAAATATGTCTCAACACCAGTACATTTCAAACGTTTGAATAGGCGTAGAGTGCTCTCTAAATATGCCAAATTCTCTTTGTTGTTTTCTACGTTTGGTAAAAATATCTCGTTCATCTTATCGCAATCTGCAACACCAGATGTTGCAAATGCTACATCTACATAGCTTTTAGATTGAGTGTATTGGTCTGCTTTTGAGTTGTCAGGAGCACTGTTTGTTGTCAAAATCGCATTTACCATTGTATAGTCATTGATAAATTGCTCAGCAAGTGAGTTGTCTGCTTTATACAACTCATTTGATGCTACAAAATATTGTTGTAAAACTGTTGATGTTGTCTCCTCTTGCAGTGTATTAATAATATCTTTATACCAAGCGTAAACAGTTGCTTTATCTGTAGGTTTGAAATATTCATAATAGTATGCCTTTGTTGCTAAAACTCTTGCTTTATCTGCATCAGTTGGCGCAAAATATTCCATTTGATCATCGTACAGTTTCATCCATCTTTGAAAGATAGCCTCTATCTCAGCAGCATCTGTTGTTTGAGTCATTTGCCATTGCAAAATTCTCCAACCTAGAAGATAGATATTTCTAGATGCAGTAGGACATTCGCGATAAACCATTTCCCATGGTTCGAGTGCATCAGCATAGTTTTTTACTTTAGCTGACTCTGTAAAAAGGCTTGTGTTAGTTCTACATTCAGCAGTCTTGTCTGCTGACTCGTCTTGTGCATTTGCTGATAGTGATATCGCAAATAACATGCAAAAAATAGGTGTAGTAAATTTCATGCTCATTATTGTATTTTTATTAATTTATTTTTTTGTTTGGGGAGATTTTAGATATCCCCTTTATATTGTATTATCTAATTTTACTCTTGACAAACCATGTTTCGTTAAGCGAAAGATTTACACATAGTTTTAAGTAATTTTCATTTACCGCTGTATAGTTATATGTGCCAATATTACCATACTCCAATCCAATATTTATAATGGTTTTTGAGGTTCTTAGAGGCAATCCAACGCCACAAGTTAATGTGAATTTATAAGCCTGATTATCATTGACTTTGATGTATGAATTATTGTAGCTCACGCCTGCGCGCCATAGTATTCTGTCTGCGTATGTCCTTCCGTTTGGATTATGAATATATTCACTACCAACTGAAATAGTTGAACTATTACACAACGAGTCAGTTACTCCATAATATAGTGCATCTGCAAACTGTTGAAGTTGGTAATCTACGGCAAAAGTCATTCTGTTGTCATACGTATACGATACACCAAATCCATATAGGGCAGGTAGTTCGAACAGGTCTTCAGAATTAAACTCAATTGTGTCTGTTCCGTATGTTATCTCATTGTAACTACCATTCAATCCCGATTTATATTCATATATAGCTCCGATATTAAAGGCATGCTTTCTGCCAATTGTTTCGTAATATTGTATCCCAAATCTCATATTGAAATTGTTGATTGTCATATAAGAATTGCGTACAGTAGAGTAGGTTGTATTCTCCGATGAAGAATAACTCACTGCTTTATAGTTATTTATATTGCCATACATATAGTATCCATTTACACCTAATGAAACGTGGTTGGCAATGTTAAACGATAGTCCTAAATAAACTTGACTAATACCACCACTACCGTAATATGATTGGGTATAGTAGTTTGTACTATCTCTGCCAGGAATAACTATCGAGTCAGAAACACTATAGCTATATCCAGTATAGGAAAATGGAGTTAAACCAGCACTCAATCCCATCCATTTAGTAAGAGGTGTTTGCAGTGTGATATAATCCAAATTACCATTACCTGTAACATTATACCCTGCATCGTTGGTAAGAGTTGTAAATAAGCCAGATACTCCCATTTCAAAAAGGAATGTAGTGCTGTCTGAACTGCTATACGATGCTGGGTTAGTAGGATTTATAGCATATTTTGAGCGTGTTGCAATGGATGTACCAGCCATTGCCTGACTAGTAGAAAAACCGTCGTTTACCAAACTGCCATAACCATACAGAGAATAAGGCGAATTTGTATTGTTTTGTGCTCTCAAACTTGCAAAGAATATAACTTGTACAGCTATACACATTGTTATTATTTTTGCAATATAATTAAATCGTTTCATACGTGGTTATTATTGTTTTATAAAAATTGGGGCAGTGAGTTTAATCCTCTAAGAAGTATGTGTCTGTCATAGTGGATGTTATCGAGCTCTTTTTCTAATTTATCTCTTAAAAAATCAGCTCCACCTCCAGTTATAATACACTCAATCTTTGGATATTCCACTCTATAACGAGAAACAATACTCTTTATTTCGTAGATTACCCCCCAAAATGCACCAATATTTATAGCTTCTTTGGTGGATTGCCCAATTTCTTTAGAAGTTTTTTCCACCTCAATATATGGCAACTTCTGTGTATATTCGTGCATTGCCGTTGCCCTCATCTGTATCCCGGGGGCTATATTTCCACCAATAAAATGGTTGTTAATCAACAAATCATATGTTATACAAGTCCCTATATCTATGACAAGTAGATCGCTATTTGGTTTAATCCGACAGCCCCCTAACAGAGCTGCAATTCTGTCTATACCAAGAGTTTCTGGCGTTAGATAATCAATCTTAAAAGGCAGACAACTCTTGTGCGATAATTCTATTATTTTAGCCCCAGTATTATTCAAGTCGCTTATAATGAGAGAAATATCTTTTCTTACACTAGAAACTATAATATGGTCTAATTCATTGCCAGCAATAAAAGATTTAATATCATTATATTGCCATTCATCAAGAGAGGTGATTTTCATTAATTCCTCTTTTTCAAATATGGCAACTTTTATTAATGTATTACCAATATCTACTGTTAAATTAGCCATCGAACTATCAAAAATAAAAATTCGGTGCAAAGTTACGAAATTTTATTGAATAAATACCCTAAATCGAGGTTAATAATTAGCTAAATTTTTAAAAATAATCAATTACTTAAATATGGTATTGTTTTTTTTCTTACCTTTGTGCTTTGCTATTAGCGCAGAAATATTTATTTGGTTTCATCCGCAGATTTAATTTTAACGATTTGTTTTTTAATAAGATAATAAAGTGGTTTTTCGATTTCATCGAAGATAGACACTGCCTGATATGCAATGCAGAATTGCCGAGTGACTGTTACGGACTTTGCAATTTGTGCGCATCGGAGTATATTTATAGCAGTTATGTTACAAAATATGAGGGAAATATTCTCGAGAGGAGACTGTATGGCTTGGCTTCTGTATCTGCTGCGGCTGCATTGATGCCTTATAATGATGATAATGTGATGAGTACGCTTATTCACGAACTAAAATACAAAAATAATTGTGGAGTGGGGGAGTTTATTGGAGTCAAGATAGCCGAAAATATAGCCACGTCAGAGCGTTTCCCAAAAATGGATTATATAGTGCCTGTACCCTTACACCCTAAAAAATTAGCTTTGCGAGGGTACAACCAATCGGAAATAATAGCAAAAAGTATAGCAAAACAACTTGATGTACCACTCAACACTACTAATCTCTATCGGACTAGAAATAATAAATCGCAAACAAAAAAATCACGTATAGAGCGAGCCAAAAATGTCGAAAATCTTTTTGCCCTGCGTGATGAGCAACTATTTGCAGGTAAGAATATTTTGCTTATAGATGATGTTTTTACTACTGGCTCTACAGTAATATCTTCAGCCAATGCACTTTATCAATCGCAAGATGTGAAGATATATCTTTATACGGCAGCGGTGGCAATGGAGGAGTTTTAATTCTTATTTTTAATTGATTTTTAGTTCGGGGAGTTTGTCGACGCTCTCTATATCTACAATAACATTTTATACATTATATATATGGACTATCAAACAGCAATCATCACCTACAACAATATGAAATATTTCGAGCACGACCCAGTGGCAGTCGTGCGCAGATGCACAGAGCATAACGATATTGAGATTATGGGTGTCATCTGCTCGTGGTTGGCATATGGCAATCGCAACCAGATATTTAAACACTGCACAGCCGCATATGATTTAATGAGTGGTTGCCCATATCAGTATCTAATGTCGCAAGAATGGCGCATATTCGAGGGGGACAAAAAATGTTTCTATCGCCTCTTTTCTCAACACGATTTTTTCTCTCTTTTAAATGTATTATATAAGGTGTATTCGGATTATCCCAATCTGCAAACAGCGATATTGTCCTACTGCGATGAAAATAATTGCCACTATCTTGATGCGCTTATAGCTCTTTTGCCCACCAAGGGGATACCCAAAAATCGCACCTCAGCGTGTAAACGACTTTCGCTTTTTTTGCGCTGGATGATTCGTACAGATGGTATAGTTGATCTGGGTATTTGGGCAGGAATGGATAAAAAGCAACTTCTTATACCCCTAGATGTACACGTTAATAGGGTAGCGCGCGAGTTGTCATTACTCACTCGCACTGCCTCGGATATGAAAGCGGCTCAACAACTTACAGTCAATTGTGCCCAGCTCTATCCCGACGACCCAACAATTATGGATTTTGCCCTTTTCGGTATAGGATATACACGCAAATAATAATGAATTTCGTACACCTAATATATTTTAGTCCCACCGGCAACACCAAAAGAGTTTGTCAGCGTATTGCCGTCACAATTGCTGCTCAACTAAATTTTGAGGTTAAACTTCATGATTTCACATCTCCACTTAAGCGCAAATTTTATCCGAGAATTAACGAAGGAGATGTTTTAATATTCGGTAGCCCTGTGTACGCAGGACGAGTGCCAAATCTTATGGTCCCCTATATTAAAGGGTTTGAGTTCAATGGGGCAAAAAGCGCTGCAATTGTAACTTATGGTAACCGCCATTATGATGATGCACTTATTGAATTGTGCGATTTACTGAAATCTTCAGGTGCAAGTTTAATTGGAGCTGCGGCATTTGTTGGTGAACATTCATTCTCGCGCAAATTGGCGGCGGGGCGTCCTAATTATTCTGACCTAGAGCAAGCGGAGGAGTTTGCTCAGAAGGTTTTGGATAATCTAGATAGCGGTGGGGGAGAAGTTGATATAGTATTAGGTGGTAGCGGCGCGACTGTTTCATTATATAAGCCCCATTATCAGCCAAAATTTGCTGATGGCACACCAATTGATTTACGTAAAATAAAACCCAAAACATCATCTGCTTGTGTTTCGTGTAAGTTATGTGTTGAGCTTTGTCCTATGGGAGCAATAAATTTTCACTTTCTATCAGAGGTGGAGGGTGTATGCATTAAATGTTGTGCTTGTGTGAAACGGTGTCCTGTTGGTGCTAAATATTTCGACTCAGAGGCATTTCTTTTTCATACGAAAATAAATTATGCAAATGTTGATAATCAGACACTTGCAGGTTAATAATAAAATTAAGACAAAATCAAAAGCAGCCCTTGTCTATATGACAATTGCGATTGATTAT
>JAWXTU010000010.1:0-39702 GCA_044433285.1 bacterium
ATTCAATATTTTAAATTATTATTATAGATTTTATATATATTAATATTAGACTTAAATATAAAATTGCCACAAAGATAGTGCAAATAATTAACATATGCAAGTATTTTTTCAAAAAAAAATATATTTTCATATTTTTGAGTCTTATCAGTCTATTTCGACTCTTATATCACTCATTTAGCCCGCTAAACTTGCGATATTACTAGTCAAACTAGTTCTGATAATCCTTCAAAAATATCAGCTAAACTTTTTTTTATTCTTTAGAATTTATCTCTAACTGTAACAAATAGCGTTTAATATTTACTCCTGCCGCATATCCAACAAGCGCGTTTTTGGCTCCTACCACACGATGACACGGAATAATTATCTGTATCGGATTGCGATTACAAGCCATACCAACCGCCCGTGCTGCGCTAGGTTTACCCAACTTCACCGCCACATCTTTATATGTAAATGTTGAACCGTAAGGGATTTTTGCGAGTTGCGACAACACCTGCTGTTGAAACTCCGTTAAAAATGATATATCGTATTGTATATCAAACCTCTGCAAAGACCCACTCAGATACATAATCAACTGATTATACACCACATCTGCATAACTTTTTTCCTCTACAAGTTCCACCTTATTTATATTTAGATGTTTAACGCACTCGCTGAAATCAAGCTGCGGATTATCATTTGAAATTTTGAGACCATAAAGCACCTCATTACAATATTCAATATAGCAGATGCCTATTGGAGTATTATAAACAGCGAATTCTCGTTTTGGAAAATTATTTAAGTGCATTTTAACTTTGATTTAGATTGCAAAGGTAATATTTTTTTTCAAATAAGGGGGTTACATCAACAGAAAACTTCATTACATTATCAAAACAGAGGTGTTAACAAAAGGCTATTTTTCAGTTATTTACATCAAAATGAAATTATTTTGAAATTTTACCGTAAAATATAGTGTTAACAAAAAAAATATAGTATCTTTGTGCCCTAAATACATAATAGTTTTGTATGCGCAACAACTCAACCTGTTAAACAACTAAAAATAAGCATTGTACATATAAAATTATATTTCAAAAAAAGATATGGCAGACGACAAAAAAGTAATTTTTTCAATGGTAAATGTGAGCAAATCGTTCACAGCAAACAAACCAATTCTAAAAAACATCTACCTCTCGTTCTTCTACGGAGCTAAAATCGGTATTATCGGTTTAAATGGATCGGGTAAATCTACATTGATGAAAATCATTGCAGGTTTAGAAAAATCATATGAAGGGGAGGTTGTATTTTCACCTGGATATAGCGTTGGATATCTAGAACAAGAACCTAAATTTGATGAAGATAAAACCGTAAAAGAGATTGTACAAGAGGGTGTACAACCTATTATGGATATGTTGGCTGAATTTGAGAAAATTAATGAGGCGTTTGGCGACCCAGATGCGGACTTTGATAAGTTATTAGCTCGACAATCTGAATTGCAAGATCAACTCGACCAACACGATGCTTGGAACATCGACTCGAAATTAGAACGTGCGATGGATGCGTTACGCTGTCCGCCAGACGAAAATATTATGCGCAACCTATCTGGAGGTGAACGTCGTCGTGTGGCATTATGTCGCTTGTTACTACAAGAACCTGATATTTTATTGCTTGATGAGCCTACCAACCACCTTGATGCAGAATCTATTGATTGGTTAGAACAACACTTACAACAATATAAAGGTACAATCATTGCGGTTACTCACGACCGTTATTTCCTTGATCACGTGGCTGGCTGGATTCTTGAACTCGACAGAGGCGAAGGTATTCCATGGAAAGGCAACTACACTGGTTGGTTAGATCAAAAAACTGCACGTATGGCTCAGGAGGAGAAACAGGCTAGCAAGCGCCGCAAAACTCTTGAACGTGAGTTGGAATGGGTGCGAATGGCTCCATCTGCTAGACATGCAAAAGGCAAGGCGCGTTTGAACTCGTACGATGCATTGATGAATGAAGATCAAAAAGCCCGCGAAGAGAAATTGGAACTATTTATTCCTAATGGTCCGCGCCTTGGTAATAAGGTGATAAATGCTGTGGATGTGGCAAAAAGTTTTGGCGATAAACTACTATTTGAAAGCCTAAATTTTATGTTGCCTCCGAATGGTATAGTAGGTATTATTGGTCCAAATGGTGCTGGTAAAACTACCCTCTTCCGTATGATTATGGAGATGGAGAGTGTAGACAATGGTACTTTTGAGGTAGGAGAGACAGTAAAAGTTGGTTATGCAGATCAACTACACAAAGATATAGATCCAAATAAATCAATATATGAAGTAATATCTGGCGGCACAGAGTTTATTAGAGTGGCAGGTCGTGAAATAAACTCACGCGCATATCTTAGTAGATTTAACTTTACAGGTGGCGACCAAGAAAAACTTTGTGGTATACTATCTGGGGGTGAACGAAATAGATTACACCTTGCATTAACGCTAAAAAGTGAGGCTAATGTGTTGCTACTTGATGAGCCTACAAATGATATTGACGTAAACACACTCCGCGCTTTAGAAGAAGGTCTTGTTAACTTTGCAGGTTGTGCTGTTGTTATCTCGCACGACCGCTGGTTCTTAGACCGTATTTGTACTCATATTTTGGCATTTGAAGGAGACTCAAAAGTATTCTACTTCGAGGGATCGTACAGTGAATACGAAGAGAATAAACGTATGCGTATGGGTAATGTAGAACCTCAACGCATTCGCTATCGCAAGCTAATGGAATAATAAAATTAATACTCATAAAACACAAACTAAATTTTAACCTTAAGAAATGAACTCAAACAAAACTATTGCTCGTAAAGACGTTACAATTCGCTTTTGTGGCGACTCGGGCGACGGAATGCAATTGACAGGAAATCTATTTTCTAGTCTATCGGCTATCTTAGGAAATGAAATTGCAACATTCCCAGATTATCCAGCAGATATGCGTGCCCCACAGGGTAGCATTGGAGGTGTATCTGGTTTTCAAGTACACGTAGGTTCAGACATCTACACTCCTGGCGATGAAGTCGATGTGCTAGTGGCTATGAACTGTGCTGCATTAAAAGTTAACTATAAGTTGTTGAAAAAAACAAGTGTTGTAATCTTCGACACTGACTCTTTTGACGAAAAAAATCTTAAAAGAGCTAAATTTGAAACTGACAACCCATTCACTGAATTAGGACTATCTGATCTAACTCAATTAGTGCCAGTTGCATTGACTACTCTTACACAAAAAAGTTTAGAGGATTTTGATATGGATAATAAGGCGGTTACTCGATGCAAAAATATGTTTGCTCTTGGGTTAATATGCTCTCTATTCAATCGTCCACTAGAAAAAGCTCTACACTTTTTAGGTAATAAATTCGCTAAAAAGCCTGCTCTTCTAGAAGCCAATTCAAAAGTTTTAACTGATGGATATAACTATGGCTACAACCTACAATTAAATATCTCAACATTTAATATTAACCGTTCGGAACATCTTCCATCTGGTAAATATACTATTATTGCAGGAAACAAAGCTGCAGCATTTGGATTTATCGCTGCTGCTCAAAAAGCTGATAAACAATTGTTTCTTGGCAGCTACCCAATCACCCCTGCTACTGATATTATGCACGAATTGGCACTACGTAAAGATATGGGTGTTAAGGTAATGCAATCGGAAGATGAAATTGCTGGTGTATGTACAACGCTTGGCGCAGCTTTCGCTGGCGCATTGGCTGTTACTAACACCTCTGGTCCTGGTCTATCTCTAAAATCTGAAGCAATAGGATTAGGTGTTATGGCTGAGCTACCAATAGTAGTTGTAGACGTAATGCGTGGAGGTCCATCAACAGGATTGCCTACAAAAACTGAACAAACAGACCTTTTACAAGCTATCTATGGCAGAAATGGGGAGTGCCCTTGCGTAGTTATCGCAGCAAGTACATCTGACAACTGCTTTCAATACGCATTTGAAGCAAGTAAGATAGCTCTTGAAAATAATACTCCAGTTATCCTACTAACCGATGCTTATTTAGGTAATGGATCAGCTCTTTGGAGACTTCCAAAACTAGCTGAGCTACCAGAAATAAAACCTGCAGTAGCTACTGAAGAGCACCGTGAAGGATATAATGTTTGTACTCGTGATGCAGAGACAAAAGTCCGCCACTTAGCATTTGCTGGTATGGAAGGATTTGAACACCGTAATTTCGGTCTTGAACGCGATGCTGTAACAGCAGGTATCTCTACAAATGGTGCTAACCACGCTATTATGATAGAGACTCGTGCAGAAAAAGTTGCACAAGTGGCTAATCACATACCCGAACTAACTGTTGATGGAGACACTAATGCTGATACTCTTGTTATCGGGTGGGGCTCTACATATGGACACCTACTTAGTGCCGTAAATACAATGAACGAAGAGGGTCGCCCTTGCGCTCTTGCTCATTTCCACTATATCAATCCACTACCAAAAAATACTGCTGAGGTATTTAACAAATACAAAAAATTGGTTGTGTGCGAATTAAATAGCGGACAATTTGCAACTTATCTACGTTCACAAATCCCTGCTACATATCTACAATTTAATAAAATTGAGGGACAACCATTTAATATTAGCGAAATAGAAAATTTCCTTAGAACAATCTAACCTACCAAAAAACAACAGAGAAAACTATGTATACTGCAAAAGATTTTAAAAGTGACCAAGCTGTTCGCTGGTGCCCAGGTTGTGGCGACCACGCAGTTTTGAACTATCTACATAAAGCAATGGCTGAGGCTGGTGTCCCAACTCACAAAGTAGCCGTATTATCGGGTATTGGTTGCTCATCACGCCTACCACACTACGTTAATTCTTATGGATTTAACTCAATTCATGGTCGTGGAGCTGCTATTGCATCTGGAGTAAAAGTATCTAACCCTGAGCTGTCTGTATGGCAAGTATCAGGGGATGGCGACTGTATGGCTATCGGAGGTAACCATTTTATACATGCTGTTCGTCGTAACCTAAATATCAATATGATGTTGTTCAACAACCGCATATATGGTTTAACAAAAGGACAATACTCACCTACTTCACCTAAAGGTTATGTAAGTAAATCATCTCCTTTTGGAACAGTAGAGAGACCTTTCCGCCCTGCCGAATTGGTATTTGGTGCTCGTGGTACATTCTTCGCTCGTATGCTTGATGTTGATCAACCTACTGCACTAAAAGTACTTAAAGCAGCACACGAACATAAAGGATATTCAGTTTGCGAATGTTTAGTATCTTGTGTGATTTTCACAAAAAATACTCACGAATGGTTATCTAAAAAAGAGAACCGCGCCGACCGCACAATATTCCTTGAAGATGGAAAACCAATGATATTTGGTAATGAAAGAAATAAGGGGTTGGTACTTGATGGATTTGACTTGAAAGTGGTAACAATTGGCGAAAATGGTGTTACCGAAAATGATATTTTAGTTCACGATACAAAATGTCAAGACACTACTATCCATCTTAAATTGGCTCTTATGGACGGACCTGATATGCCTATCGCTCTTGGCGTAATCCGTGCTGTAGAAGAGGAGACTTACGATGAGGCTGTTGAAAAACAGATTGCCGAAGTACAAGCTAAAACAGATAAACACTCGTTCGACGATTTGATGGACTCGCTCGAACAATGGGATATGTAAGATATTTAATATTATTTTTAGGGCTATTTGGTACTGTGCTAAATAGCCCTTTATTTAAGGGGATATATAAAAACTCCCCTATATAGTAAAGGTGTATGAAACTATTTTATCTCTCTGAAAATAAAATAAAACGAAGAGTTTCGTTGGATTTCAAATGCTCTCTTTCGGATATTTTGCCGAAAATAACTAAATATTTTCCTGAAGCAGACAACTCTCAGATACAAAAATGGGAAGAATCTGGTGCGCTGGAATATAAAATTATCGATGGTGAGAAGAGATATTTTAACAATGCTGCCGAAAATCTAATGCGCATAGATGCAGAAGCCCGAGAACTAAAATATAAATTAGAGGGTAAAGAACGTGCTGGGAGAGATTATATTTTACAAAACCATATACGCGAAGTCTTATCTAATCAATCCACCCCTCATACGTGGAATTTTATGCATAGGATATATCTCACAAAAGAGTGTGGGCTAGAAGATGGTGAACTTTTAAGTGCTTGGCTGCCCGCACCGTACGAAAACAGCAGATTACAAAGCAATATAAAACTACTTTATAGTAACATAGAGGCTCAGTTGAACCTAGAGACACCACATGCTAACGCATATATGCAACAAAAATATAATGCTGATGCAACAACAAAATTTGAAGTAAAATATCAATTTACAACAAGAGCAGAATATCACCAACTACCAGATAATTTTGTACACATATCAATAGATGCACAAAATAGAGAAGTGGCTGAATATCTTCAAGAGAGAGCTCCGCACTGCATATTCACAAAGGAGATAAAACTCCTTGCTAAACAGATTATTGGCAACGAAACTCGTCCATACTATCAAGGGCGACTACTATTCGAGGCTATGCGCACTCTCTATCCGTGGACATCGGCACGAGAATATAGCACCATAACAAATATTCCGCAATATGTGATTAGAGAAAAACACGGCGATTGCGGACAGATAACACTTCTTTTTGTTACTCTATGCAGATATATAGGCATTCCTGCTCGCTGGCAAAGTGGATTTATGCTCCACCCAGGATATGAAAATTTGCACGACTGGGCAGAAATATATATAGAAAATATGGGATGGATAGTTGTTGATGCCTCTTTCGGAGTTCAACAATGGGGCAAAACAGAGACTGAACGCTATTTTTATTATGGCGGGATTGATGCTTTTCGTATGGTGGTAAATAGAGATTGGGGAAGAGAACTAAGTCCTCAAAAAAAATACGAACGCTCAGAAACAGTTGATTTTCAAAGAGGTGAAATAGAAACAGCAACTAAAAATCTCTATTTTGACAGATGGCACTATGAGTTTAAAGTTTTTTAACCAAAACTAATTTTAATCTTCCAATAATTTAGATTATCTTTGTAAAACATTTATGCAAAGACAAAAAACAGATTAGGAGACTTCAAAAAACTCCTCTAATAAAAATTTAAACAACTATGAAAAAACATCTATTACTTTCAACGTTATCGCTATTCTTCTGCCTGCTAGTATCGGCGCAAGTAACAACTGAACCCGCCTTTATCACAAAAGGGTACGATGGAGAAATTAAAATTATTTTTAATCCATCTCTTGGTAATCAGGGTATGGTTGGGGCTACAGAATGTTATGCCCACACTGGTCTTATAACAGAAAATAGCACAAGTGCTTCTGACTGGCAATATGCTACCGCCACTTGGAGAGGTGGGGAAGATAAATATAAAATGACTAAATCGGGAGATAATTGGGAGTTGGTTATCTCAAATATCTACACATACTATGGCTGTCCAGAAAGCGAAGATATACAACAACTTGCGTTTGTATTCAACGATGGACCAGATGGATCTCTTGAGGGAAAAACTGAAAATAGTAGTGATATTTTTGTAACACTTGTTGAAGAGGGATTAAATGTTGCATTCACAGACCCAACATCAAATCTACTACTTACAACTGGAACTACTATTACATTTGCCGCAACAGCATCGGAGAGTGCATCATTAGAGCTTCTTATCAACAACACAAGTGTATATACAACTACTGGATCTACTCTATCATATCAATATACATTCAACGAAATTGGTAATTACGAATGTACAGTTAAAGCAACAAGCACTACCACTGCCGAAGCAAATTTATCTATATGCGTATCTGGTGATGCTACAGAAGAGACTCGACCAACTGGACTGCTTGATGGTATCACATATGATGAAAATGACGACACAACAGTTACACTTGCTATTTATACCAAAAACAATAAAGACGAAATCGCTGAGAATGTATTTGTAATTGGAGACTTCAATGATTGGAGTTATAGCACTGACTATCAAATGAAAAAAGATGGCACTACTGGTCATTTCTGGTTAACAATCAACGGACTTGAAGCAGGCAAAGAGTATGCTTTTCAATATGCGGTAAAACGCGCCGACGGTACAATTGTACAGATAGGTGATGCATTTGCCGAAAAAGTACTTCACCCTGATGATGTATATATCAGTGATGAAATATACCCTAATCTTATGAGTTATCCTGCTGCTGGAGATGGTTATGTATCTATTCTACAAACAGGTAAAGAGACATATAACTGGTCAGACGAAACATTAAATTTCACTCGTCCAGATAAAAATAATTTAGTTATTTATGAGTTATGGGTGTATGACTTCTCATCTGCTCGCTCGATTAACGGAATAATTGAACGACTTGATTACCTAGAAAATTTAGGAGTTAATGCTATTGAATTTATGCCTGTTAGCGAATTTGAAGGAAATATGAGTTGGGGTTACAATCCTACCTACTATTTTGCACTCGATAAAGCATATGGAACATCTGATACATTTAAACTATTAGTAGACGAAGCACACAAACGTGGAATTGCTGTAATTGTTGATATGGTATTTAACCACGCAACAGGACTTAACGCATTTAATAAGTTATTTGATTTGGCTGACAATCCATATTTCAATGAGGTGGCTGCACACGATTATAATGTATTTGAGGACTTCAACCACGATTTTGAACTTACTGCTAGCCACTTTGTACGAGTGCTAAACTACTGGTTAGATGAGTATAAAATTGATGGATACAGAATGGACTTAACTCACGGATTATGTGGACCAGAATGTACAACTACTGGTAGACTTGCTATTATTGATAATTTCTATGACAATGGGGTAATAGCTGCTTCATCTGATGCATATTTCATTATGGAACACTGGGAATATAGCGAACGTTCTTCGTTAGTAAACAAAGGTATGCTATGTTGGGAAAACACTAATAATGCATATAGTCAAACAGCTATGGGGTGGTTGACAGACGACAATTTAAGTACTGGAAATAAAGATGGATATGTTTCATATACTTGTAGTCACGACGAAGAGCGCAACTTCTACAAAGCAGCACAATGGGGTAACGGCACTGTAGGAACAGATGAAACAGTTCGCCTAAACCGTGTGGCTGCAAATGTAGCAATGTGTGTAATGCTTGATGGTCCTAAAATGTTCTGGCAATTTGATGAGCTTGGATATGATTTTACAATCGGAGAAGATGACGAACGCACAGAATCAAAACCACTACCAGAAGATAATGGCTTCTACACTCACCCAGTACGTATGGCACAATACCAAAAAATAGGACAGATGATTCAATTGCGCACACGATTAGCACCTGAAACATTTGAAGGCAACCCTACATCATCTTCATTGAGTAGCGGACAAAGCCAACGCACAATATATTGGGGCAGCAGCGACGTGAAAGTTTACGTTGCAAGCAACCTATCTGTAAGCGAAACTACTTCATTTACACTACCAGATGGCACTACTGTATGGTATGACTACTTTGCCAACAACAATTCCGCTATTGGCAATGGTACATCAATATCATTAAGTCCTGGTGAGGTAAAAATCTATACATCTGAATATTTTACACTACCTGATGTACCTAGTTCGTACGATTATTTAGGCACAGGAAATGTAGAAGTACCTGGTATAGCTGGTTCTAATTTTATTGTCTATCCTACAGTTACAGATGGCAACATATATATAAATGGTGAAAACAACAACTATTCTGTAAATATATATAACCTTTGGGGACAAAAAATAGCAAACTTCAATAGCACACAACAAGTAAATATTTCAGCACTTGTACAAGGTTTCTATTTAATGGTTATAACCACAGAAAATACCCAAGAAGCATTTAAAATATACAGAAAATAGAAATTTAAACCCTACTTTTGTATTTTTTACATATAATATAGTAGCTATATCACATTTTTTTTGTACCTTTGCAGAGAGTATTAATGAGCACAATGTCGTTAAATAAAAATTAACGGCATTGTGCATTAAATAATAAAGAATATAAGAATGAAAGATCCTGTTAAAATCCTATTCATCACCCAAGAGATAGACCCTTATTTAAAAGAGTCTGAAATTTCAGATATTTGCCGAAAATTCCCGCAATACATACAAGAAAAAGGTTTTGAGATCCGTACATTTATGCCTTGTTTTGGACATATAAATGAACGTCGCAACCAATTGCACGAAGTGCAACGCCTATCTGGGATGAATATAATTATTGATGACACAGACCACCCTCTTATCATCAAAGTGGCATCTATTCAAGCAGCTAGAATGCAGGTTTATTTCATAGATAATGAGGATTATTTCCACCGCAGAGGTATAGAATCTGGTGAGGATGGCAAAGAATTTGATGACAATGAAGAGCGCGCAATATTTTTTGCCCGCAGTATTTTAGAGACAATCAAAAAACTTCGCTGGACTCCAGATATTATCCACTGCAATGGTTGGATATCATCTATTGCGCCTATATATATAAAGAAATCTTACAATTCTGACCCTTATTTTGCTAATTCAAAAGTAATATATTCTGTTTACAAAGGTGGATTTGAACAAAATATTGCAGAGGGATTTGATAGAAAAATACAATTCGAAGGCATAGAACCTACTGATGTTCAACAACTAAGCAAACCAGATGCCAACATTGAAGATATGCATAAGTTAGCAATTGATTATTCTGATGCAATCATATGTGGTTCTGATACAATTTCCCCAGAAATTGAACGTTATATTAACATAAAAAATAAAATGTATTTACCACATTCCCCTGAAGAAAATTTCTGTGAAGAGTATGCGAACCTTTTCAATGAATTAAGCCCTGTCAAAACAGAGGAAGATTAGAATCAATCAAAAAAAGAATAGAAAAAAATGAATAAATCCTCATTTTATTATTTTTTGTTACTACTAACAATTGCAATTATCAACACCTCTTGCGACGACAATGACAGTTCAATCAATTCAGCTATCAGACCGCAGGGAGATGAAATTATTGTAGGTACAGACACTTTTCATATTTTCACTCAAGATATTGCAGCACCTGCAATATCTGCACAACCCGATTCGTTTATTCTGGGTGAATTTTACAGTGCGAAATATGGTTCTACCAAAGCCGAACTATTTGTGCAATTTGCACCTCCTGTGGAATATGAATTCCCTCAAAGCGAATATAATCCAACACCAGACTCATTGGTATTATTACTATATTATTACACTTGGTTCGGATCTGCATACGCTCCTTTTGAACTTAGTATATATGAGATGAATAAAGATGACATTGTATATAGTCAACAATATCTCTCAGATATTCTTCCTTCACAATTTACCGACTCAACCATTTTGATGGGTAAAAGTATAGCTACTACATTGGATCAAACTAGAATTGATACACTTGGAGCAGACACTGCTACTGTACCATATATAAGATATGTATTTGATCAAACTCAATTAGAGCGATTTTTTAATATCCCAGAATCTGCATACGAAACAGAAGATGCTTTCTTAGACCAGTTTAAAGGTATTTACATAACAACCAGATATGGTTCTTCTACCCTAGTTTATCTCAACCAGATTTCATTATATATGTACTATAGTTACACATATCAAAAAAATGGTGTAGATACAGTAGTGAATACAAGTATAATATACCCTGCGAATACAGACGTAAGACAATTAAATCGTTTTTATCACGCAGATGTACAAGAAGTTATAGATCAAAGACCTGACAGCTTGAACTATTTGAAATCTAGTGCTGGTATATATCCTAAACTACAAATCCCTATCGGAAGAATAAGTCAGCGACTAAATGACAGTATTGGGGATAAACAACTACAGATAAATTCTGCAATTATCAACGTAGAGTGCGTTGATTACGATGATGATGATGTATTTTTGAATCCATCAGCATATATTTTGGCTCTTACAGAGGAACAGTATGATGACTTTGTAAAATACAACACTATACCAACATCTAATGATAGTACTGCTGTAGTAGGAACATATTATTCAGATGATGATACTGGTGATAAATATGTACTAGATATGTCATATTTCTTGACAAAATATCTACGCGACGAAACCATTACACCTGACCAAACAATAGATGTACTGCTTGTGCCTGTTGTTGTAGAAAGTACAACGTCTAACTATGTTACTTCTGTATCTAGTATTAAACCACTAGCAATGTTTTCTGCAATTTCTGTAAGAAGTGGTCAAAACGAATATTCGCCCATGCGAATGGAGATACTTTATAGTGGATTTTAGGTTACCATAGATGAAAATTTGCAACTACAGTAAAAATCTCAAAATAGCATTAAGAAAAAGCGAGGACGAAAGCAAAAAGTTATCCGCTAAACAGATATATCCTAACCATTTATTAATAGGGATATTGCTCATTGCGGACTGTTCTGCTATCAGCTGCCTAAAACTTCTCTACGTTGACGTTGATGAACTTATCGAAAAACTTAAAACGATAGAAAACATTAATACTACACAGAAAGCGCAATACAATCCATCTACAGAATCGCTTTTATTTCTGGCAAAGCTAGAAGCTCGTATAACTAAAAGTAAAGAACTGCACACCTATCATATCCTAATGGCTCTGGCTCACCAAGAGCAAACAGAGGTAAGAAAAATTCTAGACGAAACTAATGTTACATATGAACAGTTGCACTCTCTAGCAACTAATATTCAACAATTTAATATGGGAATATCTTTTGATGATGATGAAGGTTTCGATTTTGACTCACCGAAACCACCAAACAATAACAACTCAAAAAAAGCTGGTGTAACTTCAGCACCAGAAACAGGCAATTCTACTACACCTGCCCTCAATTCATTTGCTCGCGACTTAACAAAAGCTGCATCAATGGGTGAACTAGACCCCGTAATTGGCAGAAAAACAGAGATAGACCGTACCATTCAAATTCTCAGCCGACGTAAAAAAAACAACCCAATACTTATTGGTGAACCCGGTGTGGGTAAATCTGCAATTGTAGAAGGTCTTGCGCTGAGAATATATAATAAAGAGGTATCTAGAGCACTGTATGACAAAAAAATAGTATCTCTTGATATGGGTGCATTGGTTGCTGGCTCTAAGTATAGAGGGCAATTTGAAGAGCGACTTAAAGCTATAATGAAAGAGCTTGAGGCAAACCCTGATATCATACTTTTTATAGATGAAATTCATACAATCGTAGGTGCAGGTGCAACTTCTGGTGCGCTTGACACTGCCAATATGTTAAAACCAGCACTTTCTCACGGCAAAATTCAGTGCATCGGAGCTACTACACTTAATGAATATCGCGAAACGCTAGAGAAAGATGGTGCATTAGAGCGTAGATTTCAAAAAATAATAGTAGAACCTACCACGAAAGAAGAGACGCTTTCGATATTACAAAATATAAAAGATAAATACGAAGATTTTCATCAAGTTATATATTCAGATGAAGCAATTGAGGCATGCGTTAATCTTGCAGATAGATATATAACAAATAGATATTTCCCAGATAAGGCAATTGATGTAATGGATGAAACTGGTGCACAGATGCGATTGCAGAATGTAACAGTGCCAGAAGAAATAGAAAAACTTGAAAAAGAGATATCTAATTATAATCACCTAAAAGAGGAGTCGGTAAAAAGTCAAGATTTTGAAATTGCAGCAGAATATCGAGATAAAGCGGTAAAACTAACTACTCTATTAGATGAAGAGAAGAAGAATTGGTTGTCAAAAGCTAATTCAGAAAAAGTGCCTGTAACAGCCGAAAATATTGCTGAAACGGTATCCAACACCACTGGCATACCACTACAACGTATATCAGAAAACGAGAATCAACGTTTGATGAATATGGCTACTGCAATACAAGGCGATATTATTGGTCAAAATGATGCTATTGAAAAGGTTGTAAAAGCGATTAGACGTGGTCGCGTTGGATTAAAAGACCCAAATAAACCAATCGGTAGCTTTATATTTATTGGTCCAACTGGTATAGGTAAAACTCTGTTAGCTAAAAAATTGGCTGAATATATGTTTGGAAGTGCAGATGCTCTTATCCGTATAGATATGAGTGAATTTATGGAAACATTTAGTGTGTCTCGCCTAATGGGAGCCCCTCCTGGATATGTGGGACATGAACAAGGGGGAGAACTGACTGAAAAAATCAGACGCAAACCATATTCAATTGTACTATTTGACGAAATAGAGAAAGCAAATTCTGAAGTTTACAATATTTTACTGCAAGTGCTAGATGAAGGATTTATTACGGACGGATTAGGTCGTAAGATAGACTTTAAAAACACTGTTGTTATTATGACAACAAATGCAGGGACTAAACAATTAAAGGAATTTGGTAATGGCATTGGGTTTAACTCTTCAAATAACACTGATAATAAAGAGTATGTAAACTCTGTATTGCAAAAAGCACTACAAAAAACATTCTCTCCAGAGTTTCTAAATCGTATAGATGATATTATTCATTTCGACTCACTTGGCGAAGATGAATTGAAAAAAATTGTTGTTCTAGAGCTTGCAAAAGTACAAAACCGATGCAAAGATATTGGCTATGAAATAAATATCTCGGACAATGCTATAACATTCTTAGCTAAAAAGGGTTATAATAAACAATATGGAGCCAGACCGCTTCAGCGCGCTATCCAGACACACGTAGAAGATATGATAGTTGATTTGATGTTTCAGCAACAAATATCTAATACAAAAACCATAGAAATAGACACAAGCGAAGATGGCGAAAAATTAATTGTTAAAAATAAATAATATAAACCATAAAATAAATATTTTTTCCATACCTTTGCACTTGAAAATTCTACCATAATAGTAGGTCTGTATCCGTAGCTCAGTTGGTAGAGCAATTGACTCTTAATCAATGGGTCGTGAGTTCGAGCCTCACCGGGTATACTACAAAAACCTTCATTTTTTTGAACGGTAAAACAGAAAGACAATGCACAAAACTTATAATTTAGTTTTGTGCATTATCTTTTTATTTGCTATAAACTAAATTTCCATATCAAATTAGCCTAAATATAAATATTTTTTTGTAACTTTGCAGTCTAATTTAGTATTATAGTAGAATAAATAAACTACAAGGTAAAATGGCAAATAAAGCACTATTAATGATTTTAGATGGTTGGGGAATAGGCAACCACACAAAGGCAGACGTAATTTCAGAAACCCCTACTCCTTATTGGGATTCTCTTTTGAAAAAATACCCAAATTCGCAACTACAAGCATCGGGCGAATATGTTGGACTACCTGATGGTCAGATGGGTAACTCAGAAGTAGGACACTTAAATATCGGAGCTGGACGTATTGTATATCAAGATTTAGTAAAAATAAATATCGCATGTAAAACAGGCACTATACTTGAAAATAGTGAGATAAAAAAAGCTTTTTCATATGCAAAAGAGAACAATGTTAATATCCATTTTATGGGATTAACAAGTAATGGTGGTGTACACAGTTCATTAGACCACCTATATGCACTATGCGATATTGCTAAACAATATGAGATAAAAAACCACTTTGTACACTGTTTTATGGACGGTAGAGATACTGACCCTCGTAGTGGAAAGGGATTTATAGCAGAAGTAGAAAATCATCTAGCTACTACTGGAGGTAAAATCGCCTCTATCGTTGGTAGATATTATGCTATGGATAGAGATAAACGTTGGGAGCGTGTTAAAGTTGCATACGACCTAATAGTAAAAGGTGTTGGCGAAAAAAACAATGATATGGTGGCAGCAATGCAATCGTCATACGATAATGATATTACAGATGAATTTATCAAACCTATAATTAATATTGATACTGACGGTAATCCTGTAGCAACCATTGCAAATAATGATGTAGTTATATTTTTCAACTATCGTAATGATAGAGCAAAAGAGTTGACAGATGTACTTACCCAAAATGACTACACTGAATTTGGTATGAATAGATTAAATCTACAATATTTTTGTATGACCCCATACGACTCTTCATTTACAGGTGTTAATATCATTTTTGACAAAGACAATGTGGAGAATACACTTGGAGAGATAGTATCAAATGCAGGATTGAAACAACTACATATTGCAGAGACAGAAAAATATGCTCACGTAACATTCTTTTTAAACGGAGGGCGCGAAACTCCATTTGATGGAGAAAACCGCATATTAATCAACTCACCAAAAGTGGCTACATATGATTTAAAACCTGAAATGAGTGCCTATGAAGTGGCAAATGCACTAAGTGCTGAACTAGAAAATGGCACATGTGACCTAGCAATTGTAAACTTTGCAAATGGAGATATGGTTGGGCACACTGGTGTATATGGTGCAATAGAAGAGGCTGTTAAAACTATAGATAATTGTGTAAAACAGGTGATAGAGACTGCTCGCCTAAATGGATACAAATCAATCATTATTGCTGACCATGGTAATGCAGATAATGCAATTAACGAAGACGGATCGCCAAATACGGCTCACTCGCTAAATCCTGTACCATTTGTATACATAGATGATGAATATAACGGCAACGTAGAGAATGGAATACTAGCTGATGTAGCACCATCAATACTACACATTATGGGTGTAACCCCTCCATCTGAAATGACTGGTAAAAATTTAATTAAATAATATATAAAATTTTATTTTATGAAACAATTAACTCTAGCTGTTGTAATAATTGCTACATCAATGCAATTATTCGCAAAAGAACCCATTGTAATAGAGATTGATAACAAACCCATCAAATTATCTGAGTTTGAATATCTCTACAACAAAAACAACTCTTCTTCTGTTTTAGAGCAAAAATCAATTGAAGAGTATGTTAATTTATTTGTTAAGTTTAAGTTAAAAGTACACGATGCTGAGGTAAAACAACTAGACACTGTTGCCTCATTCCAACGCGAGCTCAATGGTTATAGAAATCAACTGGCAAAACCATATCTCACTGATTCTGAATTAGAAGACCACCTATACCAAGAGGCATATAGCCATTTCAGTCAAGACTGCGAGGTGAGTCATATCCTATTTAGTTTAACAGCAGATGCTACACCAGCAGATACATTAATTGCTTACAACAAAGCACTTGCTGCGATAAAAAGACTTAACAAAGAGAACTTTGAAACAGTTGCAAAAAGTATAAGTGAAGACCAAAGTGTAGGGAAAAATGGTGGATACTTGGGATTTTTCACTGCATTACAAACTGTCTGGTCGTTTGAAAAGGCTATGTATGACTTACCTCTAAATACAATATCGCAACCAGTACGCACAAATTATGGTTATCATATAATAAAAGTGCACAGTCGTAGACCTGCCTATGGACAGATACACGCACAGCACATAATGAAATTGTGTAACGATAAAATGACTAAAACAGAACAAGATAATGCATACACACAAATCTCAAATATCTCAAGTAAAATAAGAAATGGGGGGAACTTTGAGGAATTGGCTAAACTATTTAGCGATGATAAAGGAACAGGAAAAAATGGGGGGGATTTATCTTGGTTTGGCATTAACCGTATGGTAAGCGAATTTGAAAACGCTGCTTTTGCTCTTAAAGTAAATGAGATGTCTGCTCCGATTAAAACTCAGTTTGGGTGGCATTTAATCAAAGTTACTGACAAACGTCAAGTAGAGCCTTTTGAAAAGAAAAAAGCAGATATTCACCGTGTTATGCAGTACGATAATCGTTCTACCGCTGCACTTAAATCATTTGTCGGCAAACTTAAAACTGAATACAACTTCCAAATAAACACAGAAGTTGAGAATAGTGTTAAAGCTCTTATCGAGGCGAATAAAACGAATGAAAACAGTACATTAATTGAAGAGGGCGAAAAACTTACAGGGGTTTTATGTTCATTTAAAGATCAACAATTGATGGCTTCAGATTTCATTAAATATTACTCTGCTCAAAATGGTAAATTGCCATATGAAAAGTTATTTGACCAATATGTAACATCAGAACTTATTTCATATGAAGATGAGCATCTTGAGAAAAAACACTCTGATTTTGCTCATTTAGTGCAAGAGTATCACGATGGTATTTTGCTATTTGAAATATCTAATCAAGAGGTGTGGAATAAGGCATTAGTTGATACAGCTGGTATTATTGAATTTTTCAATAATAATATAAATAGCTATGTTTGGGATCAAACTAGATACAAAGGTTTGATTGTAAAATGTGCAGATAAAACAACTGCTAAAAAGGTAAAAAAAGAGCTTAAATCTTTAAAAGACAACTCACTAATCGACTCTATTGCAAAGAAATACAATACAGACTCAACAACCATTGTAACAATTGAACGTGGATTGTGGAAAAAAGGTGAAAATCAATTTGTTGATAAACTAGGATTTAAGGATAAAACTGTAACAACAACTACATCAGAAGAGTTACCCGTAGTATATTTAGTTGGAGAACAACAAAATGTACCTGATTGTTATACAGATGTACGTGGTATGGTAACAGCTGACTATCAAAACTATTTAGAGGAAGAGTGGATCAAATCTCTAGAAGAAAAATACACGGTTGTTATATACGATGACGTTATAAAGAGGGCTTCTAAAAACACCACTAACCAATAATTGAATTTATAAAGTGAAAAATCATTGGGCAAAACTAATTTATTTCATTTACATTGTATCAATCGGTACAATTGTATCATCATGCTCATTATTTAAAAAAGAACAGCCACAAGATGCACTCGTTACAATAGGAGATAATTATCTTCTACTAGAAGATGTAAATAAAATTATTCCATTGGGTACTAGTTCGGCAGATAGTGCGTTACTAGTAGAGGGATATATTCGTAGATGGGCGATAGATGTGTTAATGTACAACAACGCCAAAAGCAATATAAGCAATAAAGAGGAGATAGAACGAATGGTAGAGGATTATCGTCGTTCTCTAACAATACACAACTATCGTCAAAATGTTGTAAAGGAACGCATTTCTACACCAACGGAGAGTGAGGCTATTGACTATTATCTTTCTAATCTGAATGATTTTAAATTAACTGATGTTGTTATGAAAGCTATGATTTTACGCTTACCTAATTCAACATCGCAATTGCAAAATTGGAAGAAAAAGATCAATAGATTTAATAACGAAGATATTGAAGAGATAGAGAAATTTGCACTCCAAAATGCTATCTACTACTCTATCTTTATTGGAGAGTGGAAAGATATTAACAATATTGAAAAACAGAGCAAACTAAATTTAGATTGCATTAAAGATGAGGGTTACTACGAAATATCTGATAGTTTAACAGTTACACTAATAAATGTTACTAACTTTAGAGATAAAGAGGATATAATGCCACAAGAGATGGCTATTGACCTAGCTAAAGATCAACTGTATAATAACCGTAAAATGGATTTTTTACGAGATTTTGGTTCTGAATTATACGAGAAAGCTAAAAAAAGTGGAGAAATTATATTTGAAAATGAATAATAATCGCCTAATTTATAAAACTTAAGTATGAGAAAATTAATTAAAAGTATACTATTTATACTTCTTATGTCAACCGTTACTCTCCAAGCTCAAGAGAAAAACCTTATTGATGGTGTTGTCTGGGTTATTGGTGATGCAGCTATTTTGCGTTCTGATGTAGAACAAGAGAGAATTCGTGCACAATATGAGGGACAACGCATTAAGGGTGACCCATATTGTGTTATTTCGGAACAGATCGCAATACAAAAACTCTTTTTACATCAAGCAAAAATTGATAGTATTGAGAATAACGCTGGACAGATAGAGGCACAAGTAAATGCTCAAGTAAATTTATACTTAAGAGAGATTGGCTCGCAAGAAAAACTAGAAGAGTATTTTAATAAGAGTCTATCTGAAATAAAAGAAGAGATGCGCACAGCGATTGGAGATCAATCACTTGTGCAACAGGTACAACAATCTCTTATCCAAGACATTAAAGTAACACCGCAAGATGTTCGCAAGTATTACGCATCACTAAACGAAGACTCTTTACCGACTATACCAGCACAAGTTGAAATTCAAATCATCACTATTGAACCTCCAATACCAGCATCGGCTATAGAGGAGACAAAAAACAGATTAAGAGAATATACTGAACGCGTAAATCGTGGTGAATCAGATTTTTCGATGCTAGCCAGATTATATTCCGATGATACTGAGAGTGCAAAACAGGGCGGTGAATTAGGATTTATGGGTAAAGGGTCGCTTGTTCCTGAATTTGCCAATGCCGCCTTTGCATTGTCTGAACCAGGAAGTGTGAGTCGCGTGGTAGAAACTGAATTTGGATACCATATAATCCAACTTATCGAAAAGAGAGATGAACGAATCAATTGTCGCCATATCCTTATTAGACCTAAAATAACAAGTGATGTAAAAGAGGCAACTCTTTATAAATTAGATACTATTGCACATGACATACGCACTGGCAAAATCACTTTTGAGCAAGCTGCAACACATATGTCGTCCGACAAAGAGACAAGAATGAATGAAGGTTTGATGACAAATGCACGTAATGGTTCATCAAAATTTGAGTTTCAAGATCTGCCTACTGAAATTTCAAAATTGGTATACAATATGAAACCAGGCGAAATAACTCAACCGTTCTCTATGTTCTCACAAACATTGGGCAAAGAGGTATATGCTATTGTAAAACTCAAACACAAATTGCCAAATCACAAAGCAAACCTCGACGATGATTTTCAAACACTTAAAACACTTTGCGAAAACAGTTTAAGAGAGAAATTTATCAACGAGTGGATTAAACAAAAAATTGTAGATACATATATTTATATCTCTCCAGAATGGCAAAGCTGCACATTCAACTATTCTGAATGGTTACAAAAATAAGAATACATAATAATATAAAACAGATAATATGCACAATTACAATGTTATTCATTTGTAATTGTGCTCTTTATGCTCAAGAACGTCTATTAAAGCCTCACAATGACAGTACAGCAACAAGGCAAAAATCGGTTAAATTAGAGCAAAAAAAAATGACTCCTAAATTTAAATCCGACGTAGATATTGAACAGGTGAGAGAAGAGCCTATGGTGGGTGCTGAGAAAAAAAGTGAGGAGGAGGGAGCAGAAAAACCTAAAGAGAAAAAAAAGGCTCGAAAAAAATCTGAGCATGAAAGGCTAAAACCAAATGCAGGCAACATAGAGGCTGAGAATGATACAAACTCAACACAATCTATCATATACCTCGAACGAAGTAATATTATGCGCTTCGACGAAGAGTTATTGCCTAATATACAAATGCTTGTGGGAGACGTAGTACTGCGCCACGATTCTGTTTATCTCTATTGCGACTCGGCACACTTCAATCAACCAGACAACTCTTTTGATGCATTTGGCAATGTGGTAATCGAGCAAGGAGATACTCTCACCATTTACGCCGATAAACTCTTCTACGATGGAAATACTAAAATTGCCGATTTGAATGATAATGTTGTTATGGAAAATAACGATGTTATTTTAAATACAGATACATTTACATACGATAGAAATAAAAATTTAGGATACTATTTATGTGGGGGCACAATTCAAGATTCAATTAATACACTGACATCTAAACATGGGTATTATTGGTCTGATACTAAAATTGCAGAGTTTAAACTAGATGTAGTCGGTGTAAATGATAGTTCTACACTATATAGCGACACGTTAACCTACAATACAGAGACAAAAATTGCAACAATTCTTGGTCCAACAACAATTAACTACAACAATAACAGCACAATACTCTACTCTGAACTAGGTTGGTATAATACATCTACAGATAAATCGCAACTTCTTAAGGAGTCAAAAATCACCCACAACGACGGTAAAATATTAATTGGAGATACAATATATTACGATAAGAATAGAGGTATTGGAAAGGCATTTCATAATGTAGAGTTAATTGACACTGCAAACTCCATTACACTCTACGGACATTACGGTTTATATCAAGAAGATAATGAGATTGGGCTGGTAACAGACTCTGCATTAATGGTAGAATATTCAAGCGAAGATAAAATATATGTTCACGCTGATACACTCTATACATACGCCATTGATGATGAGGAGAATATGGTGTTGGCATATCATAATGCACGACTATTCAATATTGATGCTCAAGGGGTATGCGATTCGTTAACCTATTTTACAGGCGATTCGATATTGGTTCTGATGCAACTCCCTATATTATGGACAGATGGCAAACAGATTACAGGCGACACAGTTAAGTTAATACCGAAAGATGGCTCGTTTGATCACGTACACGTAATAAATAACGCCTTTATAGTTATTGAGGAGGACACGGCGCACTTCAACCAAATATCAGGAAAAGAGATTTTTGGATATATTGCTGATAATGAATTGAAACGGCTAGAGGTAATAGCTAATGTACAATCTATAATGTACCCAATAGACGAAGGGGAGATAATTGGACTAAACTCGATAGAGAGTAGCTATATGAACGTCTATTTCAAAGATGGCAAACTTGATAAAATGAATGTATTTCCTGCGCCGAAAGCTACACTATACCCTATCAGAGAAGTAACAGAGCAGATGCAAAAACTCTCTAACTTCTCATGGCAGATTGAGGTGAGACCTGCAAAATGGGAAGATGTATTCCTCAGACCCAAAAGAGCTACACAAGCAGAAATTGATGCACAGAAAAAGGCTATTGCTGATGAAGAGAAAGAGCAAAAAAGGTTAGACAGAAAGAACAGTAGAAACAAAGAAGAGGGACAAGAGGGAGACGATAAAAATTCAATGCAAGGAAATAGTGGCTCAAAATTAAAATTATAACGAATTGATGAGAGCAATTATAAATGTAATAAACAAAAATCAGCCTAGCAGCATAAACAATATAACAAATTGTATTGCTAAGACAATGTCATTCAACATAATAGATATTATGTTTGACCAGTTAGTAGATATTATAGAGATTATAGATGAGAATGATGCTGCATTAATTGTCTGTGAAATAGACAAAAGAGAGGATACGCAAAAATATTTGAATCTATTACGAGACATTAGGGTACCATATATATTTACTAAACCAAGTCAGACTTTTGAGTTAAAACATATTGCGCTGCCTATAACATTTTTGATTGAAGAAAAAGAAAAGGCTCCTTTTGCATCATCATTCGCACGCTCATTTAACGCAGATATAACAATATATCAACCTAAAGATTATGGTACCAAAGCGCAGCAAAATATAGATGCTATAAGTACCCTATTCAACTCACTTAATGTTGATTATAAGATATCAAAAGGAAGTAAAGGAAGTGATAAAATTGAGTTTGAAGCACTTAAATTATCACAAACAGATCATCAACTAATCATTATTAGCGCATCACGCGAATATGGATTAGACGACATAATATTAGGACCAAAAGAGAGAAAAATTATAAACCAAGCAACAATACCTGTAATGGTTATAAATCCACGTGGGGATTTATATGCATTATGCGATTAAATTAAATTTATTATGAAGATTTTTATTTTAAACATATTTCTACTACTTGCAAGTGTCAATATTAGTGCACAAATTGACAAAACTATCTACTCGACAAAAGAAATTAAAGGACAAATTTGTTATGAATATGTCGTGGAAATCGGCGATGGGTTGTTCTCCATCGGACGTAAATTTGGTGTTACACAAGCAGATATACACCTATACAATGAAGTTATAGATAATGACCTTAAGATTGGACAAATCGTCTACATACCTAAATATCAAGAAGAAACATCAAATGATAGCGAGGGAATATTAACACATACCGTTGCCGCTAAAGAGACTTTATACGGAATATCGAAAAGATATGATATTCCAACAGATACAATTTTAAGTCTAAACCCACACGTCGCAAATGGTTTAAAGGTTGGTGATGTTATTATATTATCAAGAGCCACAACAAGCTCTTCTACACCCACCGCCACAGTTACCGGAGAGAGTAATATAATTGAAGAGGAAAACATAACTTCAGCACCTAAAACTCACTTGGTGCAAAGAAGAGAGACATTATATTCTATATCGCAACAATATGATGTAGCTATCCACGATATTTTAAAATACAATCCTAAAGTAGAAAACGAGGGTTTGAAAGCAGGAGAATATATCTATCTAGAGATGCCACAAGAGAGTGTATCTGAACCAGAAAGTACGACTGAAATAGAAACTAAAACTGAGACTGAAATAGAAATAGAAACAACCGCAACCGAAGAGGAGAATGAAATTCAATCTGATACAATAGATATTGAGATAGATTCAATCTATGAAATTAATGCAGACTCATCTGTATGTAATATCACTAAACGAATAAAAGTTGCATACCTACTTCCATTTATGGCTGGTGCTCACGACCCTAACAATCTGGCAAAGAAATTTATCGAATTTTATCAAGGTGCACTAATTGCACTAGAAAACACAAAAGAGTTTGGCGTTGACACCGAAGTATTTACATTTGATATCCAAAGAGATACAGTTATTCTAGACTCTATTTTAAATTTACCATCTATGAAAAAGATGGATATTATTATCGGACCTGCATACCCAGATCAAGTAGAAAAAGTTGCAAAATTTACAAAAGAGAATAACATAATCAATATCTCTCCATTTACGGCATCTGAGGAGAGTGATAATCATCACGACCTATTTTTGCAATTTAATCCACATCGCAACGATCTATTCAAACAGATATTCGATGATAGCAACTCATCAAAACGATTTAACTATATCTTTGCTCGATTTGCAAATTGCAAAAACAAAGGTAATCAATTTATAGATGAACTCGGTAAACAATTTACAGCTAATGATATAGAATACTCTGAAATATTAATTGACCCGAATGCAATTGACTCTCTTGTTAATTTCATTGGCAACGATACGACAATGTTGGTATTTGGTTCATCTGCACCAGAAGATGTGGATATAATATTAAAATCTTTAACAGAATCCAACCTAAATAACCTATTTATTTGGGGCTTCGAAGAGTGGGAATTTTATACTAGAACTTATCCACGCACATACTATTACTCGCTATTCAATCCTAGAGAAAACAGTGATTATATAGATAATTATGCGAAATATTTCGGTAAAAGAGCAGATAAAAACATTATAAAATATGATCTGATTGGTTATGACATAACGATGTTTGCTCTACTTGGATTAAATAAAACTGACGGCAAACTCACATTTGAAACAGTTGATAATAGTATCTATCTACAATCATCTCCTAAATTTCAATTTATAGGTAATAGATATCTGAATCTAACATACTTCCTATTCTATTGGAATGGTATTAATAATACAATAATAACAGACGGCGAAGAATGAAACGAATAGCAATAATACTATTTTTTGCAATATCTACTACTCTACTTCATGCACAGCAATATCCAGAATATGCAATAGGGATAAAAGGGGGTGCTACTGCCTCATATGTGTATGCCGACCCTACTATTTCGCAATATATGCCTCCTGTAAATTACCACGCAGGCACACAATTTAGAATGATATCAGAAAAACATTTTGGATTTATTGTAGAACTCAATTATGCCCAACGCGGTTTTAGCAGTTACGAAAATGGCGCATATACCAACAGAAGACTCGATTATATTGAACTCCCATTTCTAACCCACGTTACATTTGGACAAAAACTTTGTCGCTTCTTCTTCAACCTTGGTCCAAGCATATCTTATATGATTAATGATGTGCAAAATATCACATCAACAAGCGAGGCACACACCCTTGCTGTGAATAAATTTGACTACGGCATTGCAGTTGATTTGGGTATGGAATTTAATACTAACACTGGAATTTACACATTTAATATTAGATATAGTTATGGACTGGGCAATATATTTCCATCTACTAGCTCGGACTACTACAGTATGTCGTCAAACCAAAATATCTCTGCCTCTATAGCATATCTATTCCCACTTCGATAGCACAAAAGAGTATGAAACTTCTTCACACATCAGATTGGCATTTAGGACAAATATTTTATAATTACGATCGTAAACACGAACATCTACACTTCTTAAATTGGTTAAAAGAAGAGATTAAAAAAATAAATATTGACCTCCTATTAATATCTGGAGATATATTCGATACCTCTAATGCATCTGCCGAATCGCAACAGATGTATTACACATTTCTGCGTGATGTAACCTACGAAAACCCTAATATTCAAATTGTTATTACAGCTGGCAACCACGACTCTGCAGCACGTCTAGAGGCACCAAACCCACTACTTGAAAATATGAATATCACCGTAAGAGGTGTGGTGCATAAACTACAAGATAAGACTATCAATTTGGATAATTTAATTGTTAAAACTAAATGCGGAGCTGCCATTTTAGCTGTACCTTATTTACGTCAAGGCGATTATCCTCAGTCTAACAGTTATGCTGAGGGGGTAGAAACTCTCTACCAAAAACTTATAGAGAAGGCAAAAGAGATAGATGCATATCCAATTATTGCAATGGGACATTTAGTTGCAAACGGAGCAAAATTCTCTGAGAATGATAAATCGGAACGTGCCACTATAGGCGGACTAGATTCTATATCGCCAAAAATTTTCGATAAAGATATTGATTATACCGCGTTGGGGCATTTGCATAAGGCACAACGAGTTGCACAAAATGAAAGTATCAGATATGCTGGTGCACCACTCCCTATGTCGTTTGCCGAAAAAAATTACAAACAGAGTGTAACACTAGTTACATTTGAAGATAACAAAAAAGAGATTGAGAAGATAGACTACGATACGCTGGTGAAATTAATCTCGATACCTAAAAACGAACCAAAACCACTAGCTGAAGTACTAAACGAGATAAACCAACTACCTGATGGTGAAATAAATAATAAATCTCCATTTTTAGAGATACGAGTGCTTATCACCGAACCCGAACCAACAATGCGCTTTGTGATAGAGGAGGCATTAAAGGGTAAATCTGTGAAATTAGCACGGATAGAGGGAAAAGTTGAACGTAAAGGAAGCGAAACGGATAAAGTATTGACATACGAAGAGTTAGAAAAAATCAACCCTATTGATATGGCAACTGACGTTTTTAAACGTAAATACGGAGGAGATGAGATGCCCGATAATATGAAAACATTGTTGAACCAAATAATACTAGACATTGAAAGATGAAAATATTAGTCATACGCGGTTGCAACATAGCATCACTTGAAGGAGAGTTTGAAATAGATTTTACAAAAGAGCCACTAAGTTCAGCAGGAATTTTTGCGATAACTGGAGCTACCGGTTCTGGTAAATCCACGATTTTAGATACGATATGTTTATCATTATTTGACACAACCCCTCGCATAAAAAATGCAGAGAACGAAAAGATAATAGATAATGGCAAAAATCTCATTAATCTTGGTAAGAGCGGAAATGCACTTCGTCGTGGCACATCAATGGGATATGCCGAAGTGGATTTTATAGCTCTCGACGGTAACACTTATCGTTCGCGCTGGACCATTAAAAGAGCACACAACAAAGGGATGGGAAAGCTGCAAGATTCGCAGCTAAACGTATGGAATGTAACCAATAACGAAGAGGTACAAGGGACAAAAACTGAGTTGCTAAAGAAGATAGTAGCTCTAATTGGTTTAACCTTTGATCAGTTTACACGCGCTGTGCTACTTGCGCAGGGCGATTTTGCTACATTCTTAAAAGCAGAGAAAAAAGAGAAAGCCGATTTATTAGAAAAATTGACTGGAACTGATATATATTCTCAAATATCGAAGAAAATATATGAAAAATATAGAGAGAGCGAGAACGAATACAAGAATACCAAACAGAAAATTGATGGAACTGAAATAATTGAGGAGATTGAATTTAACAAAATATTAGAAGAGAAAAAGGTGTGTGAATCAGCCCTATCTGAACTGATAAAAGAGGAAAAACTAATCAACGACCAATTAAATTGGATTGAGCAAAACAATAAAATAGAACTCAGCATTACTGAGGCTAAAAATCAACATCATAAATACACAGTAGCTAACAATCTGGCTATAAATAGATTTGAATTGCTAACTAGAATAGATAGCATACAAGAAATTCGCGATAAATATAGAGAAAAAGAGAATCAGACTAAAGAATTAGCCACAAATAAAACTCGACTAACCGAAGAGAGCAAGAAAAAAGAGGATTATATAAAAGAGATAGAGAGAGTAAAAAAAGAGGTGGAATTGAGCAGATACGAACGCGATAAAAAAGAGCAAGAGTGGAACAGTTTGCAACCTGAAATAATTAAAGCCAGAGAGAGTGATATATTAATTGAGGAGAAGCGAAAAAGAGTTGAAGAAAAAGAGCAAGAGTGCGAAGTTGTAGTTAAAGAGTGCACAAACAATAGAGAGCAGATTGATAAATTATCAGAGCAGATTACCACTAGTGAAACTCGGCTAATCAATGCAACTAAATGGTTTGACGAGAACAGCTATTATACCGAAATATCACCTCGATACTCACTACTTATCAACCAAATAAATGATTGTCTCAACTGCAAAAAACAGATTGAAGGACAGAATGAAATTGTAACTAATCTGCTTGCAATTTTAGATAAAGAAAAGACTAATTTAGTAAAAGCACACGAAGAGGAGGATAGACTTAACAAACTATTACCTAGCGAAGTAGCCAAATTAAGAGCAGATCTAATTGAAGGTGAGCCTTGCGCTGTATGTGGTAGTATACACCACCCTATTACTCTAATAGAAACTGATGTACTAGCCGAAGAAGAGTTGACAAAAAAGAGAGAAGAGTGTGCAGCTGAGATTAAACGTATTGAGACAAGCATCAACGATAAAGAAAAAAGTATTGCCGAACACAAAACGTTAATAAAAGCATATGGTAGGCAATTTGACAATACAAAAGAGAGCATTGCAAACTCTATTGCTAACTACCATAACTGGGAAATGCTATTCGACAACAACAGTCTAGCCAATGAGATAACCACGAAAGAGAACAGTTGGCAAAAGAGCTTAATCGAACGCACTAAACTAGAAGAGACTCTACGAGCTGACAGACAAACATTTGACACCGCTACAATTCAGCAAAAAGAGAAAGAGGAGGTAAACAGTTCAAAACGGAAGGAGTTGACTCTGCTACAAAACGAATTATTAAAATCTAAAAACGAGAGAAATATTCTACTCAACGGGCAAAGAGTGGTTGATGTAGAAAAAGAGCTACAGAATAGTATAAACAACGCTAAAACCAAAGCACAAGAAGCAGAGAAAGAACATAATAGCATCGCTATGTTATTAAAAGAGCTCGACACAACTATCCAACTTACAGAAAAGAATATAACGAACAGTCGGAGACAAATTACAGAGCTAGAAGGCGCAATATCAGAATGGATATCTTCTCAACAAAATAAAATTACAACTAGCGAAATAGACGAACTATTAAGTTACGACAATAATTGGATAACAAGAGAGAGAGAAGAATTAAACGAGCTAAAAAATTCTTTAATAACATCGACAACCACACTAAAAGAGCGTGAGAATAATAGCATCGAACACAAAAAAGGAGTAATAAAAGATTTAGAAAATCTTAGCGGAGAGGAGTTGAAAACCAAACTCAATAATACAGAAGAGGAGATTAAAAACAGACGAGCCAAAGCAGGCGAATTTGATATAGCTATAAATCTATATAACACTAGCAAAAATAGGATAAAAGAGTACGAAAAAGAGCTAAAAAAGAGACAGGAGATACTTAATAATTGGAGCAAACTCAATGAACTTTTTGGGTCGGCTGATGGTGCAAAATTCAGAACTATAGCACAAGGATATACGCTAGATGTGCTATTGACATATGCAAATATGCACCTTGATGGTATTACAAAGAGATACAAACTCGAGCGAATATCGCCAGAATCACTCTCTCTACAAGTTATTGACTATGATATGTTATCCGAAATTAGATCTGTAAACACACTCTCTGGGGGCGAATCATTTCTTATCTCACTGGCACTGGCGTTAGGACTCTCATCTCTCTCATCAAACCGCATTAAAATCGAATCTCTATTTATAGATGAAGGGTTTGGGACACTAGATAGTGAAACACTACGAACTGCAATGGACGTACTAGAGAGTTTACAACAAACTCAGGGTAGAAAAATCGGTGTTATATCTCACGTAGCGGAGATGACCGAACGCATTACAACTCAAATAAATGTAGAGAAAATTGCCAATGGAAGTAGCCAAATAAGTATTGAAAATTAGTTACCTATCGAGCCAAAAATACCCGTAATAACATATTGTATATATCATCTTTTTTTATTAACTTTGCACGTTACTATTTTTAGGGAGTTTACACACTTTATAAATAGATATAAATCTACTAAATCAAATCAAATTGAAACTTAAAATATATATACTTTTACTCAGTATTTACACTATATCTAGCACACTCTATGCGCAAGATAATAGTTTAAGTTTTGATGCGAATATAGGATACGAACATACCCTCACATCTGGTTCTAACATTCACTCAGAGATGGTATTAGATTACACACCACTCAATTGGATTGAGGCATCAGCAGGTATAAAAATCTCCACAAAAAACATAAATCAGTTGATGGCAAAAGGGGACTTTAAGTGGTGGACAGATGATACCAGATTTATTGCCCTACGCAATCAATATCTATATAGCATTTATGCCGATGATAATCTTCAGAGTTTAAGTTTTGGCTTAGCGGCTGTGTATGATCAAGAATATTTTTCGATTGCCCTCGGTGCTAATTACCAATTCTACACCTCATTTGTTAATCAAAGTAGCAGCTCGAGAACCTATGTATGGGAGCCTGGTATCACGTATGATGCAAAGGCAAGAATTTTCCCTAGATCTCACATCTGGAACTTAGAGGGTGAAGTTACTAACTGTAGAGATTTCGTTGTAGAGAGGGTGTACAATCCTACATTTTTACTTAACGGACATTATACATTTACTTTAGATGATAATAGTCCGCTCAAATTATATTCTCAAGCGGGATTTCAACCAAGCGGCATCACACATATAGCTGTTAATTACTATTCATTCATTTTTAATATCGGAGTTGTATGCGTATTTTAAAAATATTTTTCATTTGCAATCTACTATTGTTGGTAAGCTGTGATTTTGATATAACAGGATTTTTCGTCTCGCCTAGTGCCACTATCGAAGAGCGATATGTCGAATCGATGGAACTAAATAGTTCAAACCCCTCTGACACAATTATTGAGGTGCTACAAGAAAATTATACTATATATATGTGTGGTGATATACACGTAATAAACACAGCAGATAATTTAGCACAGTTCATAGAAATAGCTAAAGCCGATAGTAGTGCTGCATTCTCTATAATTTTGGGAGATATTACAGACCAAAAAGGGGGAATGGAGATAGCGTATGACACAATCCAAAAACATACAACAGAGGATTTTATTCTGAAGACTATCGTTGGCAACCACGACCTATATTTTAATCAATGGGAGGTATATAAAGAGTTGTTTGGCTCTGGAATATATTCTTTTGCAGTACAAACACCAACTGCAAAAGATTTGTATATCATACTCGATTCGGGAAGTGGCACATTAGGCAGCAAACAGTTGCAATGGTTTGAGGAGCTATTATCATCTTCTCGCGATAGTTACCGACACTGCTTCGTATTTAGTCACACTAATATGTGGGCAGAAAATTTCTCGCAATTTCCATCAGGACTATTCTCAATAGAAGAGTCAGCCAAAATTAGCAATATACTATCACAATACAGTGTAAATTATTATTTCAACGGACACGTACATTATAGAAGTACTACCACATTAAATGACGTGGAATATGTAACACTTGATGAGATGCTAGATGGTTCAGACAGAGCATCATATGTGATTGTAAATGTAGAAGATGCAATAAATTATGACTTTTACGAACTATAGAAAACTAAAAAAAAAGAATATAAATAATATATGAGACGAATAAAATTAATTGCTGTGCTTATTGCACTTACAACCATTAGCTTGTCAGCCCAAACTGGCAGAACAGATGAGAGAGAAAAGGATTATTTTGCGAAAGGGAGAGAACTCTACAACCAAAAGAATTATGCTGTCAGCAGCAAATTTTTCAGTGAATTTTTAGATTCAGAGAAAGATAATCTGACAATGGAACAACGCCAAGAAGCTGAATATTATATAGCTTGCTGCGCTTTTGAGACAAAGAGTAAAAACACCCTCTCTCTGTTAGAGAAATATCTTGAGAAATATCCATATACTCCGATGTCTCATAAGATTAACTACTTAATAGGTAGATGCTACTACGAAAAGAAAGCATATGAAAAGAGTTTAAAATATTACACTAAAGTAGATAGCAAAAAACTAAGCAAAAAAGAGTGCGATGATTATCTTTTCTCGAAAGCATATTGTTATGTAGTGCAAAAAGAGTATAAAAAAGCAAGTGCAATATTCTCAACTATAACAGATTATACCAGACCATATAAATATGATGCAGAATATTATTATGCCTACTGCGAATTTTGCTTGAAAAATTATGTGCCTGCATTTGAAGCGTTTGAAAACATAGAAGAACAAAGCTCATATTTTGAAGCAGCACAATTTCATATGCTACAAATTTTCGACCAATTAGGAAGGAAAAAAGATGCTGTACGATTTGGTAAAGAGTTGATTACTCGCTATCCAAAAAGCAAATATAGCAACGAAGCATATAGAGTATTAGGCGAGAACTCATACTATCAAGGCAATTGGGAAGATGCAGTATCTTACTTTAAAAAATATTCGGCTCAACAAAATAAACTACAGAGAGATGCGATATATATGCTCGGTATATCATACTATAAAACAGAGGATTATAAATCTGCAATTAGTTCTTTAGGAAGAGTAACCAACGAGACCGACACCCTAGCGCAAAATGCATATCTATTTATCGGACACTCATATCTAAAGACAAATGAGGCTGACAAGGCAAGAATGTCATTTCAATCTGCATCATTGCAGAATTTCGATAAAAAATTACAAGAAGAGGCTTTATATAACTATGCATTAGCTACATACGAAAGCAATGCACCATTTGGTGAGACTATAAAATCGTTTGAAAGATTTGTAAACGAGTATCCAAACTCTAAATACCTTAATGATATTTACGAGCATATGGCAGATGTGTATATCTCTGACAAAAACTATAAAGATGCTGTAGAATCTATATCTAACATCAAAAATCCTACTCCTAAATTGATACAGGCAAAAGAGCACGCCCTATTCCAATTAGGATTAGAAGCTTTCCGCATTAAACAATATAAAAATGCTATAGAGCTGTTTAGCAAATCGTTAGAGACCTTCTCGGCTCAATCATTCTCGGCTCAGGCATATGCTTGGAGAGGAGAGGCACAATTTAGAAATGGAAATATCACAGCTGCACGCGAAGATTTGAACCTATTTTTAAAACAGAAACAGCCAAAAACAGCCGACCAACTTCAAAAGGCATATTACACATTAGGATATACATATTTCTCTGAAAAGAAATATAATCTATCGACACCATATTTCAATAAATTTCTTGAAGTAGAGGGTGCTAGCCGTTCAAAACTATACGGTGATGTACTGAACCGCTTGGCTGATATCCAGTTTACAAACCGCAACTTTACAGAGGCTCGCAAACTATACGATCAAGTACCTATCTCATCGTCGGTAGCAGATTATGCTATGTTCCAAAATGCCTTTATCTTAGGTTTGCAAAAACAGTACGACGCTAAAATAAAATCGCTTAACACACTGATTTCTAAACTAGAAAACAGCGATTACCGCGATGATGCGATGTATGAAATTGGTCGCACCTATTTCCTACAAGAGAAATACCCAGAGGCAATAAAAGCATATAACACACTACAAAAATCATATCCACAAAGCAGACTCACACGCCAATCATCATTAGAGATTGGTATGATATATGCCAATATGGACGAAACAGAGAAAGCAATACAAGCCTATAAAGATATGATTGCTAGATATCCATCTAGCGAAGAGACACGTGTGGCATTAGACAACCTGCAAAACATATATGTAAATAATAATCGTGTAGATGAATATATCTCATATCGCGAATCGGTGGCTGGAATTACGATATCTACAATGGCAAAAAGTCAAGAAGATTCGATATCATTTATCGCAGCAGAGCAGGCATATGCCAAAGGTAATTATGAATCTGCAATACCATCACTAAACAACTACATCGTTAAGTATTGCGAAACACCAACACTCAACTGTATCTCAGCACGTTATTACTTAGCAGAGGCATATTATCAAACCAATGACAGAGAAAAAGCGTTATCATATTTCCATAGTTTAGCATCACTAGATGGTAACACATATATGGAACAATCTCTTATGCGTGCATCAGAAATTACATACGACAATAAAAACTATGGTATAGCAAAAGAGTACTTCGACCAACTGCATATTGCAGCAAGTTCAAACGAAAATCGTATGATTGCCCGCGTTGGTATACTCAGATGTAGCTACTACACCAATCAAACACAATCTACGATTAATATTGCAACAGAGATAATCGATAATAATCTATCGGACGAGAACATAATCAGAGAGGCTAGATATTGTAGATACAAAGCATATTATACGCTAGAACAATATAGCAGTGCTGTAGATGATTTAACTAAACTAGGCAAGAATATTTCGTATGAAACTGGAGCTGAAGCAAAATATGTATATGCTCAATATCAATTTGATAACAACAAATATTCTGATGCAGAAGCTACAATTATGGAGTTCATTAATATCGGTACTTCTCACCAATATTGGTTAGCTAGATGTTTTGTACTTCTATCTGATATTTATATGGCACAAGATGACATATTTATGGCTAAACAGTATCTATTAAGTCTACAAGAAAACTACACCAAAAACGATGATATACAACTGATGATCAACGAACGAATTGGTACAATACAACAACTTGAAAGCGAAAACATATTACAAGAAGAGAGACTTGACTAAACAAAAAATTTAGCTGTAAGTTATAAAAACTCCTATTAAATAATTGAGAAAATAGCAAAACAAAATATGAAAAAGATATTATTTATTGCTTTGATAGCAACATCATCTATAACTGCATACGGTGCACAGGTAGCTGAAACAGAGAATGATACAGACACCACTATAGTTGAACGCAATATTCGCATTGAGAAAGAGTATGCACCTACTATAAAAGAGACTAAGCGACAAACTATTGCTTATAGTCTTCAAAATCAAACAATAGACAAAAACAGTGTGGAGTATTCAACCTATGCTGCTAGCGTGCACCCACAATCATCTTTTTACCCTCTTGAGCCACAAAAACAAGATGTGCTACACAGAGCAAAAACCAAAAACGGATATGCCGCACTAGGATTTGGATATCCTATAAATTGGTTGGCTGAAGGATTTATACCTTTTGCATCAACCAGAACAACGTATTTCGATGCTTTTATCAAGCACGACGGACTAGCTGGCAATGGTATGCAGCTTATTAACACTGATTTAAACCTATTGTTTATACAAAGTTTATCTAAAGATATGGAGCTGTACTCCACAGCAGGATATAAAAACAAGTTCTACAATTACTATGGAGATAATGATATTGCAGAAGATAATTCGCTATCGCTGCCAACACTACAATCAATTCATGATGCCAACTTTTTGATAGGACTTAGATCAACACAAAGTAAGCGAGGTGGATTGCAATATAACTTCAATGTAGGCTATGATATGATGTATTTGCAATATCTTAAAACCAACGAACACCACGTAAACATTGCAGGTACAGTAGAACAAGAACTATTTAATAATCAGCTATTAATAGATTTTAATTTCAATACCCTATTCTACGGTGAGATAAAAGATATAAATAACGCAGGCTTGAAAAACAACCTAGTTTTAAGTATCGACCCATCATATAATATGACAGTTGGCGACCTCAAAATCAAATGGGGAGCTAAAATCAACTTCTCATTCTTGAAAGGACAAGTAGCCAACATCTCACCAGATATCATTGCAGAGTACAATATCGGCAGCAGATATAATGTATATGGGGGCGTAACAGGTAGTTACAAACAATATTCACTGTCGTCTACCCTAGAAGAGTGTTTATACTTCAACCCAAGCGAAGAATTAGAATACAACACATATACTCCAGCCGATTTCTTGGCAGGATTTCGTATGAAACCGCTTGACGGACTGATGATTGACCTTAATGCTCACTATGCACTGGTATATAATGCACATTTCTTCTATAATAAAACATATGAAGTAGATAGCGTTATACAACAAAGCAATCTATTCACCGCAGCATATTCGAATATGCAACACTTCAACGTTGGAGCACGCGCAAACTACAATATTAAAGATAGATATGTACTACATTTAGAGGGAAAATACAACTACTATAATGTAAAGGATGCAGATGTAGAGGCTTGGTATATGCCAACATGGGAAGTAAGTGCTGGTGCAGAGATAATTCCGATAGAAAATTTGAATATTTATGCAGACTTTTTCTTCGGTGCAGGATACAAAAGTCAGATTTACGAATCGGGTGAATACAAAACTGTTAGCCTAAGCAACAGATACAACCTAAATTTGGGAGTATCATATACAGTAGAGAATCGTATGACCATCTTTGTAAAAGGCAATAACATACTAAGTACCATACCATTACTACAATACGAAGATTGGTATGGCTACCAAAATTTTGGTGCAAACATACTATTAGGAGTAAAAGTAAATTTTTAATAAAAAATATTTGGCTGGTAGAGAAAAAAGTTGTAACTTTGCAGCTCAATTCGCACAGAGGTATTAAGTAGTTCTACTAACCTAGGAGTTAGCACCCTCACCTCCCCGTCTTACAAACTAAAAAAGATACGAATAAAATGTATGCAATCGTAGAAATCCTTGGACAACAATTCAAGGTAGAAGAAGGACGCAGAGTTTACGTCCACCGTATGGAGAGCGCAGAACGCGGATCTCAAATCGAGTTAGGAAATGTATTGTTGATTGACAACGCTGGTGAAATTACAGTTGGTGCTCCATCAATCGAAGGTGCAACAGTTACAGCAGAAGTTTTATCTCACGTACGTGGTGATAAAGTTCTTGTATTCCACAAAAAACGTCGTAAAGGATACCGTAAATTGAACGGTCACCGTCAAAACTTTACAGAGTTAATGATCAAAACGATCAAAGGTTAAACCTCAAACAATTAAAATTCAGAAGAAATGGCACATAAGAAAGGCGTCGGTAGTTCGAAGAATGGACGTGAGTCGGAAAGTAAACGACTCGGAGTAAAAATTTTTGGTGGTCAATTTGCTAAAGCTGGTAATATCCTAGTTCGTCAACGTGGCACACGTCACAACCCAGGCGAAAACGTAGGTATCGGTAAAGACCATACACTTTTTGCATTGATTGACGGAACAGTTGTTTTCCGCAAAAAACGCGATAACAAATCATTTGTTTCAGTAGAGCCTATCGCTGCTAACTAATTAACAGAGTAGTTTTTTACAAAACAGAGCGATTATATAAAATAATAGAGCGGTGAATTTTATTTTGAAAATTCACCGCTTTTTTGTACCTTTGCAGGTAGAAAAAAGGGGCGATTTTAGAAATCCCCGTAAATAATAGATAGATTTATGTATATATTCAATACAACATTTGCGATAGAGGAGAAAAACGTAGATAAATGGATAAAATACGCACATAATGTATATGTGCCAGAGCTACTTGAATATGGTTTTACAGAGCCTAGAATAATGCGTATATGTGCAAAACCAGAACAAGGGTATGTAAACTATGCCGTACAATTTGAGGCTGAGACAGAAGAATTTATTAAAAATTGGAGAGAGAAAGAGATGCCCACTTACGAACAAGAGATGCGCAAACTCTTCAAAAGTACTGGAGTACTACATTTTTGCACTACAATGGAAGTAGTCTATTAATTAGAAGTAGTCTATTAATAATCGAAAATAGAGAACTGTGGAGAATCGAATAGAGCGTAAAACCAAACCTGCTATTACCCCAGAGAGGATAATACTTGGCATAGACCCCGGCACAACGATTATGGGCTATGGTATCATACGTGTGGTGGGTAAAAAAGTAGAGCTTATCACATTAGGTGTTTTTGATTTGCACAAAACCAAAGACCACTACCTCACCCTACGCACCATCTTCGAACAGACCACAGAGCTCATAAAAAAATATCTACCTGATGAAGTGGCTATTGAGGCTCCATTTTTCGGCAAGAACGTACAATCTATGCTCAAACTCGGGCGAGCACAGGGTGTAGCAATGACAGCCGCACTTATGCGAGATATACCGATTGCAGAATATGCGCCACTAAAGATAAAAATGTCTATCACAGGCAACGGTGCCGCCACAAAAGAGCAGGTAGCAAAAATGCTCGAACGCCTACTGCATATCTCCAAAGAGAATATGCCCAAACACCTCGATGCCACCGACGGACTAGCTGCTGCTTACTGCCACTACCTAGAGACAGCCAACCCCATACAAAAGAGCGGCAAACAATTCCGCAATTGGAAAGAGTTCGCCGCTCAAAATCCTGATAAGGTTAAGAGGTGAGATATTATTAATCTAAACTTGCTTTCATATAAATTATAACGATTCTAAAACTAAAGCAAGTCTAAAGCCCAAGAACCCAGAACGTTTATCTGAAGTTTTTATAGCTCCTGAACTTCCTGCGGCTCTATTAGAGACACGACAATACGTATTGCCGAATCCCCAACCTCCACCACGAATTACACGACAAGTATCTCCTTCTGTAACAACTTTATTAATAGGATCTTGCTTACTTGAAGAATAGAAATCAGCATTATACCAATCTAAGCACCATTCCCAAACATTACCACTCATATCATAAATGCCTAATTCATTAGCATTTTTCAATCCAACCTCTCTTGTAGCACTACCACTGTTCTCATTATACCAAGCAACGTTAGATATATCATCATCTCCTGAATAAAGAGAAGATAGATTTTTACTACCTCCACGCGCTGCATACTCCCACTCTGCTTCCGTTGGGAGTCTGAAATAATACCCTTCTGGTAATTGATCTGACAACAATGCATTTAACTCTGTACAAAATTTCACACACTCTTTATAGCTGATATAATACATTGGATATAAATTCCCTTCTCCATGCAGAGGCCAATCTGTAATTATAGTATCGTTCTGGTATGTTAAGGTTACACTATCTCTCTGTTGTAAAATAGTAGTACCCATAACAGCATACCATAACTCTTGAGTTATTTCATGCTGTTCAATATAATAACTAGATAGCGAAATATTCTTAACAGAGTCCTCATCACTTGCTGCATATCCCTTTTGTTCAAATGTAGCCCCCATATTAAAAGTACCAGCATCTACAAAAATCATATTAAAACTCTCACCTGTAGGTAAAGTAAAAGTCAAATCAGATTCAGATAGTATAACAGTATCTGAAAACTCACAAGATGTTATAAAGAACATCAATAAAAAGCCAAAAAATAAAGATTGTAATTTCATAATTTAAAAGTTTAAGTTTATTTATATTTAAGTTATTTAATTCGGTTTCTAAATGCTACTTCACAAAAAAAAGCGTTATCTACGGATGACATATTTATACCATCCGTAGATAACGCTTAAAAAAAAATAATATCCTTAACTACACTATATATGTATAGTGTGTG
>JAWXTU010000011.1:0-39243 GCA_044433285.1 bacterium
TAACGGAATCAGGGTAAAAACTTTAAATTTTTGTAACAAAGTCAGGGTAAAATTCCGAAAATCTTGTAACAAAGTCAGGGTAAAATCTCGAAAATCTTGTAACAAAGTCAGGGTAAAATTCCGAAAATCTTGTAACAAAGTCAGGGTAAAATTCCGAAAATTTTGTAACAAAGTCAGGGTAAAATTGTTTGTTAGGTGTGCTGTTAGTAGGTTGTTGAGAATTTTGGGTATGTAATTTATTTTAATTATCACTTTTTTATTGTATCTTTGCACTCTGAAATTATAATATTATGGCAGGAGAAAGAAGACCTCGTAAGGGTCAAGAGAATTTAGACGTTAGAAAGATTGACTTTGGTCGTGTTCCCCCACAGGCAGTGGAGTTGGAGAGTAGTGTGCTCGGGGCTTTGATGCTTGAGAGAGACGCTTTTTCAATTGTATCTGAAATACTTAAGCCCGAGTGCTTTTATAAGGAGGCGCACGAAAAAATATATAGAGCAATTGTAGATTTATCTACAAAAGAGGAGCCTATCGATCTATATACTGTTACTGAGAAGTTGCGAAAAATCGATCTTCTTGATGAGATAGGAGGTCCAAGTTATATTTCTATGCTTACTAGTAATATAGCTTCGTCTGCGCACTTAGAGTATCACTCTAAAATTATTGCTCAAAAATATGTGGCGCGCGAACTTATTAGAATTTCAACAGATATTCAAACTAAGGCTTTTGAAGAGAAAATTGATGTTGATGATTTAATGCAGCACGCAGAAGGGGCGATTTTTGAGGTGAGTCAACGCAATAATAAGCGTGATGTTCAGCAGATTGACCCTGTAATTAAAGAGGCTATTGCTCGTATTCAGGCAGCTGCCGAACGTAAAGAGGGTTTGAGTGGTATCTCTAGTGGTTTTTATGCTCTTGACAAAATTACCTCGGGGTGGCAACGTAGCGACCTTGTGATTATTGCTGCTCGTCCTGCTATGGGTAAAACGGCTTTTGTACTCTCTATGGCTAAAAATATTGCTGTGGATAATGGTGTACCTTGTGCTGTTTTCTCGCTGGAAATGAGTAATGTTCAGCTAGTTAATCGTATGATTGTGAATGTGTGCCAAATCCCTGCGGATAAGATAAAGAATGGACGCTTGGATAATTATGAGTGGAAGCAGTTGGATATGAAGATTAAGAGTTTGGAGGGTGCGCCAGTCTATATTGATGATACACCGTCGCTCTCTATCTTGGAATTTCGTACTAAGGCGCGTAGGTTAGTGCGCGATCATGGTGTGCAGATTATTATTATTGACTATTTGCAATTGATGAATGCGCAGGGTATGAGTTTCTTTAGTCGTGAGGGTGAGGTGAGCTTGATTTCTCGTTCGCTTAAGGGGCTTGCAAAGGAGCTTGATATTCCGATTATTGCTCTATCGCAGTTGAATCGTGGTGTGGAGAATCGTGGTTCACAAAATACTGTTGAGGGTAAAAAACCGCAATTGAGCGATTTGCGTGAGTCTGGTGCTATTGAGCAGGATGCCGATATGGTATGCTTTATTCACCGCCCTGAGTATTATAAGGTGTATGAAGATCCGCACTCGGGTAAAGATTTACGTGGTGTGGCTCAGATTATTATCGCTAAACACCGTAATGGTGCTACTGGCGATGTCGATTTAAAATTCCGTGGTGAATTTGCTAAATTTATGAACCTTGATGATGATGTAGATCCAAATGCTGTATATGGTTCGAGAATAAATAATGATTTTGTGGATAGTTCTACTGCTTATAAACCAGTTGCACCAGATTTCCAAAGCGAGGATAATGATTTCCCGATGCCTATGTCGGGAGATAATAATATACCGTATTAATATATTGAGATACTATAATAAAAAATTAATAAAACATAAATTATGGAAGAGAAAACAGAAATGGGTTTGCCTGAAAATGCAACCCGAGAATTAAAACCAGGAGAGAAGTACGAACCTATTCTTCCTTCTAACAAAGTTGTGCCAGAGATAAATGTGCGTTCAGTATCTCTTGGTCTTGTTATGGCTGTGATATTTTCAGCTGCTGCTGCATATCTAGGTTTGAAAGTGGGGCAGGTGTTTGAGGCTGCAATTCCAATTGCTATTATTGCTGTGGGATTGTCGAGCGCAACAAAACGCAAAAATGCACTTGGCGAGAATGTGATTATCCAATCAATCGGTTCTGCATCAGGTGTAATTGTGGCAGGTGCAATTTTTACTCTTCCTGCTTTGTATATTCTTCAAGATAAATATCCTGAAATTACTGTTAGCTTTATGCAGGTGTTTATCAGTTCTTTACTTGGTGGTATTTTGGGTATCTTATTCTTGATACCGTTCCGTAAATATTTCGTGAGTGATATGCACGGTAAATATCCTTTCCCAGAGGCTACAGCTACTACACAGGTGCTTTTGTCTGGCGAAAAAGGTGCAGGACAAGCAAAACCTCTACTATTCGCAGGTGTTATTGGCGGACTGTATGATTTTGCAGTATCTACGTTTGGTGCTTGGAGTGAGGTGTTAAATACTCGTATGATACCTTGGGGCGAAAGTGTTGCACAAAAAATAAAGATGGAATTTTCGTTAAATACAGGTGCTGCCGTACTTGGTTTGGGTTATATTATCGGACTTAAATATAGTTTGATTATTGCTGCTGGTTCACTTTTTATTTGGTTCTTTGTTATCCCATTATTGGGTATGACTACAGATGGCTCATTGATGTTAAGTGCTATGGATCCACAACAGATTTTTTTGGATTATGGTCGTAGTATTGGTGTTGGTGCTATTGCAATGGCAGGGGTAATTGGTATTATTAAATCGTGGGGAGTGATAAAAACTGCTGCTGGACTAGCTGCTAAAGAGTTTGGTGGTAAAGGAAAGGCAGTAGCTAAAGCATTACCACGCACAGAGCGCGATTTGTCAATGAAATTTGTAATGATTTCTATTGTTGCTGCTCTTATTATTGTATTCTTATTCTTCTACTTAGGTGTTATTCCTAATTTCCTTCAAGCTCTTGTAGCGTTTGTAGTTGTTGCAGTTATCTCATTCTTGTTTACTACTGTGGCTGCTAATGCAATCGCTATTGTAGGGTCTAATCCAGTGTCGGGTATGACGCTGATGACTCTTATTGTGGCTTCTGTAATTTTGGTTGCTATCGGTTTGAATGGTACAAGTGGTATGGTGGCTAGTATGATTATTGGTGGTGTGGTTTGTACTGCGTTATCAATGGCTGGCGGATTTATCACCGACTTAAAAATTGGATATTGGGTAGGTACTACTCCTGCAAAACAAGAGACATGGAAATTTTTAGGTACTCTTGTATCGGCTGCTACTGTTGGTGGTGTGATTATCGTATTAAATAAAACATATGGATTTACAGGCGAGGGCTCTCTTGTTGCTCCTCAAGCAAATGCAATGGCTGCTGTAATTGAACCACTTATGATGGGTCAAGGTGCGCCTTGGTTGTTGTATGGTTGTGGTGCTATCCTTGCATTATTACTAAATATGTTGGGTGTGGCTGTATTGCCATTTGCACTTGGTATGTTTATTCCGTTGCAATTGAATACACCTCTTGTTGTTGGTGGTTTGATCAGTTGGTTTGTTTCTACTCGCTCTAAAGATAAAGCTGTTAACGATGCTCGTATGGAGCGTGGTACATTGCTTGCTTCTGGATTTATTGCTGGTGGTGCGTTGATGGGTGTAGTTTCTGCAATTATTAAGTTTGCTGGTGTAGATTTATATCAATATGGTTGGGCTGCTTCTTCTGGTGCTCAAATTGCTGCTGTAGTGATGTATATAGGTTTGATTATATATCTTACAAAGGCTAGTATGAGCGCAAAAAAATAATCCTAATCATAAACTAAATAGTAAAAATATTATGAATTTTATTCGTAAAGCAGCTCTATTATTTGTGGTGATATTGACTATCACAAATTCTTATGCAGAAAACAGTCACCCACTGGCATATAATGGGTATTCAGGTGGAATGATGTTGCATATTGGTTATGCATCTTCTAATGAATTTACACTAACAAATGCAGATGGATCAACATCAGAAACAATTAAAGCGTCTGGTCCCTCAATGGGGATAGGTGGTGCGGTAAGAATAAAATTTGGGAATTATCTTCGTGTAGGTTCAGAGGGGTATGTATCTACTCTCCATTATGGAGATTATGATAGTTACGCCTCTGTGGGTTGGGGTGGTGTCTCTATAGATTGTTCGTGGGAGATTAACAAGTGGACTATGTATGTGGGATCTGTGTTTGGTGGTGGTTCTTATAAAAACCTTACACATCTAGGTTCTACACCTGAGGACTATTTATTAGAAAATAATATAACTTCGTATCGAAAATATGGATTTGCTGTGGTAGATCCATATTTCGGTGTGGAGTATGCTCTTACACCTCGTATACACGTTACTCTTAAAGCCGATTATCTTTTGAATGTAAGCAATCGTCAAGATGATTTTATATCAGGGTTTCGCCTCTTTGCTGGGTTTATGTTCTGTAGATAAATAACGGAGTTTTTATTAATTGTTAGTTGTTAATTATTAAGTTGTTAATGATCAAATTATTTAGAATTATATTCGCTTTTGTTTTCTCGTTACTGCTGTTTAGTTGTAATGAGAATAATCTTAGTTCTAATCCAGATTATACACTGTCGTTTTCGTGTGATACTCTGGTTTTTGATACTCTTTTTACAGGTCAATCGTCGGCAACTAAAACTTTGATGATATACAATAATAATAATTATGCATTGTTGATTGACAAGGTGAAAATGGCTGGTGGTGAGGACTCTTATTTTAGATTTAATGTTGATGGTCGTATTGCAAGCGATGAGGGAGAGTTGACAGATATAACGATAAAAGGTAATGACTCGCTGTTTGTATTTATAGAGATGACTCCGCCAGTTACCGACGATTATGAGTCTGTAATAACGATGGATTCGTTGATTTTTCAATGCAATGGCAACACCTCAAATGTTAAACTCTTATCGATAAGTGAAAATGCTATAGTATTAGAAAATTACTCATTAACTAGTAGCACTACATTTACTTCACTTCGTCCGTACTTGGTATTTGGTTATCTACATGTGCCTGAGGGTATGAAATTGACTGTTGCAGAGGGTACAATAATTCACATGCACGGTGATGCAAATATTATTGTTGATGGTGAGTTGGAGACGCTCGGAACTTATACATCACCTGTTGTGATTAGAGGTGACAGGTACGATTATGTTAATGATGTAAACAGCACACCTTATGATTATATGCCTAACCAGTGGGGTGGTATCTATTTGCAAAATTCACAAGCTAATCATACAATTGAGAATACTAATATTAGAGGTGGGGGGATTGGCATTGTATTAATAGGTGCAGCTAGAAGTACTCCAACTCTCACTTTGCGAAATTCTGTTGTACATACTATGGGCTATTATGGTATTTATGCTCAACAGGCTAATTTACAGGTGTATAATTCTGAAATTAGTAATTGTGGAACTAGTTGTATAACTATGGTGGGAGGTGAGGCTCATTTGGCTCATACCACCATTGCTAATTATTATGCATTTGCCACTCGCACAGGTGCTTCGTTTGTTGCTACTAATTATGTAACTTCAAATAATGTCGCATATGCTTATCCTATAACGAGTTTGGTGGTTGAGAATAGTATAATTTTTGGTGCAAATGCAACCGAAATTGAACTTTTGCAAGATTCAACTAGTACTACAGATTTCAATTTACTCTTCTCTAATACTTTGATTAAGAGTGCAATGATAAATTCACCGCAATTTGTTGATTGTGTTTGGGCTTTATCGCAAAATACGACCTCAGGACAAGATACAGTGTTTGTTAACACATCAATTACAAATATAAGTGAGACTGGATATTACAATTTTCGTTTAGCCGATAACTCACAAGCACAAGATTTAGGTAATGTGTCAGTAGCTGAATTGTATCCGCTTGATTTAGACGGTACTAACCGTAATTCTGATAGAAAACCTGATTTAGGGGCATACGAAAAGTAAGGGTGAGTTTTTAAATACCCCCTAATGAGTAGCTTAATTTTTATGGTAGATGATTATATAGTATTATATGGCAGAAGAGAAACAATATAAAATAGGTTTGGCTTTGAGTGGTGGAGGAGCACGTGGTTTTGCTCACTGTGGTGCACTTTTGGCTTTAGAGGAGTTTGGTGTGAAACCAGATATTGTATCTGGAACAAGTGCAGGAGCGATTATTGGTGCATTGTATTGTGCTGGTACTGATCCATATTCTATTGCAAAACTCTTTATAGGTAAGGAATTTTCTAGCTTTGCAAAATTGAGAGTGCCAAAATCAGGGCTTTTTAATCACGAGCCTTTTTTGCAATTTTTGCGATATGCTTTAAATAACAAAAGTTTCAATGACTTGAAAATACCACTTCAAGTGGTGGTAAGTGATTTAGATAATGGGCATATGACTGTATTCACAGAGGGAGATTTGGCTAGATGTGTGTTAGCTTCTGCCACAGTTCCCATTGTTTTTCAGCCTGTTGTAATAGATGGTGTCCACTATGTTGATGGTGGATTATTTAAGAATTTTCCAGTATCAACGATTCGTCCGCTCTGCGAAACAGTTTTTGGTGTAAATGTAAGTACCATTGCCAATACTGAGTATAAACAAAATTTACGCAATATAGCACTTCGCTCTTATAATTACATGTCGTGTTCTAATGCTTTATCAGATATTGCATTGTGCGACAGGCTAATAGAGTTGGAGGAGTTGCACCAATATAGTCTTTTCGATCTTGAAAATATAAATAAAATTTTCAAGTTAGGATACGAAAATACGGTGCTCACTTTGGAGAATACTTATAAACTTGAACGACAATTTGAATCACGTTTACAAGATCTAGTTTCTGAGTCAGAAGAAGAGGGCTCTACTGAAAATACTGCTGTAAATAGTAATCTTAAAACTACTATATTAAAGCGTCTGAAAGGTTTTGTAGAACAAGTAGAGGACGGAATAGAGAAGATTAAGAAATAGCATCTTCATTATAAAACTCTTCGAGTTTATTATTAAATGATCGTCGCTCTAGCTGACTCCAATCTTTAATTTGTGCTGTAATATCATACAGTTCAATATTTACAACTCTGCGTTTAATAAAAAACTTTGGGAGCGAGCATATCAGTGTGAGTATTACATTTGGTGTAGATTTGCGATTGTATCTGCTAAAACTGCTGCCCCATAAACCATTCATTCTTATCCCAATCACTTGAGTATTGCTAGGTAAGTGCGGTGCTATTTGATGCGCTAGTTTCTTATTACCAATTTTCTCTGTACCATCTAGGGTAATCTGCCCTGATGCATAGAGTAGTATATTATCCTCATTTTTTAGTGCATCTATAGCCCTGCTAAGAAGTTGATTAGCAGATTGTAATAATGCTCTATTTCGTGAAATATTTGGTACAGCAATCGGATTAAATTTGCGTACGATATTTCCAACAAATGGGGTAGTTACATATAGTTCATCTACAAATGGTCGTATTGGAATATTGTTAAGTGTGCAGATAAGTATAACTGGGTCAATTACAGCCGAATGGTTAGGTAAAATTAGATAATTACATTCAGGTTTTAATATTTCAATGTTGCGAACAACTATTTTATATCTCAAATTTAATAAAGTTCTCACAAAACTCACTAGGATAGGTGTAATTGAGAAGAGTAGAAATAGAGTAGCACACAACATCACTATCCCCATTATCGCAAATATATATTTGATATTTAATGTGAGTGAAATCAATGACAAAGTAAGCGAAGCGAGCAGAATAAATATGAATGATACCTGATTGAAATAGGCTAGTGCAATAGAGAGGAAATTACCCTTTGCAGTGTGTTGTATTTCACTATCTAGTGGTACTTTAAAAAATCCACCAAGTAGTGCAATAACAAATATCACACACCCAAAAGCAAATGGCGGTAATGTAATAAAGAATAACAGAATTAGTAGTATTGACATTGCAATCCCTGCAATAATAGATACAAAGAAACTCCTTCTGTTTTTGAAAATTGTACCAGAGAGTATACATCCAGATGTAATGCCAACAGCAGCAGTTGATAGTATAATACCTGTATGCCATGAGCTGATTAATAGCACTTCACGACAGTATATGAGTAGCCCTATCTGTAGAAGTGCTGCAAGCCACCAGAATATAGATAATCCGAATATAATATTATTGAGTCCCTTAAATTTCCGAGCAGATTTATACATATCAATTAATCCCTTGATAGGATTGGTCGAGACGATATCGTTTTGCAATTCATTATTATAATATTTGGGGTGTTTCTTTATAGAAAAGGATATTATTAATCCAGTAATGGCAAATAGGGCTAAAAGGGAGTACGATATGGTACGAGTTGGATCGTTATCTACTAGAAATGAGGCAATAAGCATACCGCAAAGCATACCAAAGAAAGAGACACCCTCCATACCTCCAATGCCAAATGATAGGTGAGTTTCTCCACCAATATCACGTATTAGTCCATACTTAGCAGGTGAAAATAGGGCACTCTGTATACCCATTAACAGAATAGAGGTGAGCACTATAGCTGTAGACTCTATCGCAAAACCACAGATGCCTAGTGATATGATAGGTAGTTCGGCTATTTTTGCGCAAACTACAATATTTCGGCGGTTGTGATTTTGGGCTATTTTGCCCGCCAGAGGGGATAACAGTACATATGGTAAGACTAATGCTGCAGCTGCACAGCTGATAATTAGTGCTTTATTGTCGTTAGCCACCCAATCAACTGCTATAAAGCAGGCAAGTGTTTTTAGTAGATTATCATTTAACACCCCAAAGAAGTTTGTAGAAAATAGGGGAGCAAATCTCTTAAGTAACATTAGTTTTCGCCTCCAAATTCCATAAGATAAGTTTTGATAAACATATCAATTTCGCCGTCCATTACAGCATTTACGTTAGATGTTTGATAATCGGTGCGGTGATCTTTTACTCGTCTGTCGTCGAATACGTAAGAACGAATTTGCGAGCCCCACTCAATTTTCTTTTTACCAGCCTCTACTTTTGCTGTTTCAGCTCTGCGTTTCTCTAATTCTAATTCGTAAAGTTGCGATTTAAGTAGTCGCATTGCATTCTCTTTATTGCCTAATTGCGAGCGACTTTCAGTATTTTCAATCACAATTTCATCCATCTCTCCAGTTAGAGGATTTTTAAAAGTATAGTGACATCTAACACCTGTCTCTACCTTATTTACATTTTGTCCACCTGCTCCAGATGAGCGGAATGTGTCCCAAGTTAAATTGGCAGGGTTAATCTCAATTTCGATTGTGTCATCTACTAATGGCACAACAAAAACTGATGTAAATGATGTCATTCTCTTGCCTTGTGCATTAAATGGAGAAACACGCACTAGACGATGCACACCATTCTCTGATTTTAAGAATCCATATGCATATTCGCCATCTACTTGTATAGTCGCAGTCTTTATACCAGCCTCATCACCCTCTAATAGGGTAGTGATTTCGGCTTTGTAATTCTGTTTTTCGCACCAGCGCAAATACATACGCATAAGCATCTGAGCCCAATCTTGAGCCTCTGTGCCACCTGCGCCAGATACTATTTTTAATACCGCCCCTAGTTTATCCTCTTCTTTACGCAACATATTGCGCATCTCTAGTTCTTCTAGTTGAGTAATAGCCTTATTATAAGCCTCATCTACCTCCTCTTCTGTCATCACCTCCTCACGATAAAATTCATATGCCAATTGCACCTCTTCTACAGATGCCTTAACGGTTTTATAACTATTTATCCAAAATTGTATCCCTTTTACCAACTTCATCTGCACCTCTGCACGTTTTTGATCGAGCCAAAATTCGGGAGCTTGTGTTTTAAGTTCCTCCTCTTCTAGCTGCATTGTTTTGTCGGCAATATTTAGATATTTATATAGCGCATCTACACGATCTTGTGCCTCTTTTATCTGTTCTACTGTAATCATTTTTTTTTAGGATATTTTCTAAACCAACTGTTAATCTTTAACTTAATTACACCAAATAGAGCTTCGGAGAAGATGCCACCAGACATTTTAGATGTACCCTCCACTCGGTTGACAAATACAATTGGTACTTCGGTAATTTTAAAACCGCATTTATATGCAGTGAATTTCATCTCTATTTGAAATGCATATCCGATAAAGCGGATTTTATCTAACTCTATAGTCTCTAACACCTCTCTGCGGTAGCAAAGAAATCCTGCTGTTGTGTCTGCAACTGGTAAACCTGTAACAAATTGTACATATTTAGAGGCGTAATAACTCATCATCAAACGCATCATGGGCCAATTAACTACATTCACTACATTATCCACATATCGCGAACCAACAGCTACATCTGCACCATTTTTTGCACACGCATTGTATAATTCAATCAATTTATCCACAGGGTGAGAGAAGTCTGCATCCATCTCAAAACAGAATTGATAATCGTGTTCTAATACCCATCTAAAACCTGCAATATATGCTGTACCCAAACCAAGTTTTCCGCTACGCTCAACCATATGCAACTCTTCTGCATACTCTTTTTGTAACTCCTTTACTATAAGCGCAGTACCGTCAGGGGATCCGTCGTCAATTATCAAGATATGAAACTGTTTGTCGAGCGCAAATACCGCTCTAATTATCTTTTCAATGTTCTCTTTTTCGTTGTAGGTTGGGATAATAATAATTGAGTCGCTTTTCATTGATTAGTTATTTTGATAGGTGAATTATTTTATATATTCATTTTTGTAAATTAAAAATGCAAATATACATCATTTTTGCGATATATACAAGAGAAATAAGAAAATAGAATTGTAGAAATTAATTTATTTTTTCTTAAGGGAGTTTTTGGAACATCTTTAGTGATATTTTGAGCCTCAGACTATTGCTAATACAAAAAAAAATAGTACCTTTGCAGTGTAAAGAAATATTTAAAAATATTGTTGTAAATTAATCTGTAATATAAAGTAAAATAATGAAAATCAAAATATTATTCTTTTCTCTATTGCTACTTAGTGTCAGCTATTTAAGTGCAGAAGAAACGGTAGAAAATGAGGTAAAAGAAAAAAAAGTAAGAGTGAAAAAGTCTAAGCCAACAGACCGAGATGGACTGGGTGGTGTTGCAGAATATACTGGATATGATGGGATTTATGATTTGATTGATGAGTTGGGACAAGAGAGAATAATCCGCCTTAATTCAGCCGTGAAACCTTATGATAGAGATATGATTGCAAATTGGCTGGTACAGGCAGCAAAGCAAGATTCTCTACTTACAAATCGCCAACGCAAGGAGGTGCAATTTTATTTGAATGATTTTGCATTGGAATTGGACACTTTGCCAGATGCAATATTTAATTGGACAAATAAAAAGACATTTTCTGTAGCTGCATTGCAGCCTGCATATCATTATAAAGATGAGTGGTTTAAATGTAAAATGAACCCTATTTTGGGTATGGAAATAACCACAAACTCACATGGAACGCAAACGCACAGATGGTATGGTGCAGAATTTAGAGCTACTATTATTGATCATATCGCTATCTGGGGTAGTTTAAGAGACCATTCATATTCGGGTGAATACCTTAACGATGATTATTTTGAGTCTATTGGTGTTTCAAAGCGCACAGGTGCTCAACTAACTAAATCTGGGTATATGAATAAGGAGATGGGGGTGCAATATAAAGAGGCAACTTATGGTGGGGATTATAGTGAAATACGTGCTGGTATTAAATTGTACGACTGGTGGGGCTCGATTGGTTTGGTAAAGGAGAATTTGCAGTGGGGTGATTCATACACTTCAAGTCTTATTCTGTCTGGTCGTGCGCCGTCGTTTCCTATGTTGGAGTTGAAACTAAAGCCTTGTAAATGGTTTCAGTTCGACTATATTCACGCTTCGTTGGTGAGTAATGTTATCGACTCTACTAGCTATTTTATTGAGGAGAATTATACCGATTCTACATCTAAAACACATTACCGCCCTGCATCTAAATTCTTGGCAGCCAATCTCTTTACTTTCACACCAATTAAAGGTCTGAATCTCTCTATTGGTAACTCTATTGTATACGGCGAATCTACTATTCAGGCTGCATATCTTATTCCGATTGCATTTTATAAATCTCTTGATCATCAACTAACAAAGGGACTCTCTACTGAAAATCAAAATTCACAACTCTTTGCGCAGATATCATCTCGTAATATCAAACATCTACACCTTTTTGCTCAGGTGTTTATTGATGAGATTAGTTGGAGTAGATTTTTACCATCTAGCGAAGATAGAAATCCTATTGGTTGGAAAGTGGGGGGTAGGTTGAGTAATTTCCCTCTGGATAATTTAATTCTTACTGCGGAGTTTACACAAACAAATATTGCTACATACGAACACTCTATTGAACGTATCACTTGGACATCAAATAGTTATTATCTCGGGCACTATCTTGGTAGCAATGCACGTGAGCTATATTTGAGTTTGAGTTATAAACCTATCAGAGGTCTATTATTCGATTTGAGTTACACTGGGGCTTTTAAATACAACGAATACGACTACATTCGCAAAGATATTATAGAGATTATATCGCAACCTGCATTTGATGATTTGGTGTGGAGAAATGATGAAGTTAAACTACATACTAGATATGAAGTGGTGCATAATGCATATGCTACAGTAGATTTGACTTGGAATAATGCACAAGGTTTTGATGTTGAAGGCGATGCAAATGTGGGCGAGAATAGATTAGATGCAGCAGGATATTTGGCAAAATATACACCTGCTTTTTATTGGGGTAGTAATGTTACATTTAAATGTGGATTCTCATTCTATTTCTAAATCTCACCCTTAAATTTGTAGAATAATTTTAGACGTTAAAGAATAAAATGGCAAAAAAAACAGTAGCGGAAACTCCGTTGATGAAACAATACAACGAGATTAAGGCACAGTATCCAGATGCTGTGTTGTTGTTTCGTGTAGGTGATTTCTACGAAACATTTTCTGATGATGCAATACGTACGAGTGAAATTTTAGGGATAACACTCACGCGTCGTGCTAATGGTGTAGCGCAGTATGTAGAGTTGGCAGGTTTTCCGCATCACGCTTTAGATACATATTTGCCTAAGTTGGTGCGTTATGGTCTGCGTGTGGCTATTTGCGACCAACTAGAAGACCCCAAAACGGTAAAAGGTTTAGTGAAAAGAGGAATAACCGAACTAGTTACACCTGGTGTTAGCGTTAATGATAATATATTAGATGTAAAAGAGAATAATTTTCTTGCCTCAATATATATGCCGAAAAAAGGGCAATTGGGCTTGAGTTTATTGGATATATCCACTGGCGAATTTCTTGTAGGTGAGGGTAGTAGTAGTTATATAGAGAAGATGATTGGTTCTTTTTCTCCTAAAGAGGTGTTGTTTGAAGATGGAATGCGAAGTGATATTATCGAGATGATTGGAGGCAAGTTTTTCTTGCAACATATGCCAGACTGGGTATATGGTATTGATACAGCCCGAGAGAAATTGCTTAAGCACTTCGATGTTAAGAATTTAAGAGGGTTTGGAGTTGATGATTTAAACAACGGACTTATTGCAGCTTGTGCAATTTTATATTATCTCGATCAAACGCATCACAAAAATGTGGGACATATCACCTCTTTATCTCGTATTGAGGGGGATAGATATGTTTGGCTTGATGGGTTTACTGTGCGTAATCTCGAACTTTTAGGCTCTATGAATCAGGGCGGACGAGGTTTGTGCCAAGTGATAGATCGCACAGTTACCCCAATGGGAGCTAGATTATTACGTAGGTGGTTGATGTTTCCACTAAAAGATGTAAGACCTATTCAGGATAGATTGAGTGTTGTAACTGAGATGTTTCGTAATTCGGAAATGCGCGATTCGTTAGAACAGGAGTTACTTACAATAGGTGATTTAGAGCGTATTATGAGTAAAGTGGCTGTTGGAAGAGTCTCACCTCGTGAACTTCTGCAACTCAAAAATGCACTCTATGCCGTATCTCCTATCAAATCGCTCTGTGAGGATTCTGATTGCGAAACTCTGTTAAGAATTGCAGATAGACTTAATCCGTGCGAGGTGTTGCGTCAGCGATTAGCTACAGAACTATCGGAAAATGCTCCTGCTCTTTTGAGTAAAGGTGGAGTATTTGCCGAACATGTATCTGCTGAATTAGATGAGTTGCGTGAGATAGCGTTTCACGGAAAAGATGTATTGTTGCAGATTCAACAACGAGAGATAGAGGCAACAGGTATAAGCAGTCTGAAGATAGGGTATAATAATGTATTTGGATACTATATAGAGGTGCGTAATACTCATAAAGATAAAGTGCCAGAGGGATGGATACGTAAGCAAACACTTGTTAATGCAGAACGTTATATAACTGAAGAACTTAAAGTGTATGAGGAGAAAATACTCGGTGCTGAATCGAAAATAGCGCAAATAGAACAACAACTATTTACAGATTTGGTTGCCTCTGTTATTGAATATATTACAGCTATTCAAACTAATTGTGTAGAGCTTGCTCAACTTGATTGTCTGCTCGGTTTCGCTCGTATTAGTGCAGAAAATAGATATATTTGTCCTATAATAGATGAGGATAGTATTATAGATATCTCGGCTGGTAGACACCCCGTAATAGAAAAACAGTTGCCATTAGGCGAGGAGTATGTACCCAATAATGTCTTTCTAGATTCTGATACACAACAAATTATTATAATTACTGGACCTAATATGTCGGGTAAAAGTGCATTGTTACGACAAACTGCATTGATTGTTTTACTGGCTCAAATGGGGTGTTATGTTCCTGCTGATTCCGCGCGAATAGGGGTTGTGGATAAGATTTTTACAAGGGTGGGTGCAAGTGACAACCTCAGTGTAGGCGATTCTACTTTTATGGTAGAGATGAATGAGGCATCTAGTATATTGAATAATATGACAGATAGGAGTCTTGTATTATTCGACGAATTGGGGCGAGGTACTAGTACTTATGATGGTATTTCTATCGCTTGGGCAATAGTCGAACATATACACGAAAGACAAGGTTGTCGCGGAAAAACGCTCTTTGCTACCCATTATCACGAGCTAAATGAGATGGAAAAATCGTATAATCGTATAAAAAACTACAATGTAACGGTAAAAGAGGTGGATAAACGAGTGATTTTTTTGCGAAAATTAGTGAGAGGCGGTAGTGAACATAGTTTTGGTATTCACGTTGCAAAAATGGCTGGAATGCCACGAACGGTTGTAGATAGAGCAGGTGAAATATTGGAGCTTCTGGAGAAGGATAATCGCAAATCGATGATAGATTCTAAAGATTTATCTCAAGCTCCTATAAGAGAGGGGTTTCAGCTGAGTATGTTTCAGTTAGATGACCCTGTCCTAAGCAATATAAGAGACGAAATATTATATTTAGATCTGGATAATTTAACACCAGTTGAAGCCCTAATGAAACTTAATGATATTAGGAAAATTTTGACAGGTGGAAAATAGAAAATATGCACAAAAACAAGGTAGTGAGAAATTTTTCTACCTTGTTTTAGTATTTTTTAACAGTTTTTTCTTTGTGGTTAAGAATAAATGCTGTAATTTTGCACACAAATTCAATAGTGCGCAAAAAAACAAAATAATTACTCGCACTTATTTTATTAATTATAACATTAATCTTATGAAAAAATTTGTTTTAATTTTATTGTCTATTACAATTTCAGTGTTAGCTTCTGCACAAGTTACAGCTTACTCTATCGGTAACGAACGTTATGGCGGACGTAGTGAAACTTCAATGGACACAACTCTATTTAATTTTCATGCAGCTACACCGCAACAGGAGTACAGCAATTTTGTCAATTATTTAGGAACAGTTGGTTCACCTCTTCAATCTAGTATCTATTTTGAGCGTAGAGCTCGTACCCCTTTTATGTTTTCAGATGCATATGATGCCTATTTGTGGAAAGCAGGTGATGTTAAATTCTTATTAAATACACCTTTCTATGTAGATGCAACTGTTAGAGGAACTAATCCAATTGGCGGTTCTCAATTAACAGAGGGTAGTGTAAGAGTAAATTTGGGAGGTTCTATCAACTCTCACGTTGCATTAGGTGCTTCTGGTCAATTTGCTAAATCTAACGGTCTTAATGGTGCTGATTATAATCAAGTTGGTAATGGTTACGCTTGGATGGCATTGACATATGATAGATATACAGGCAATTTTGCTGCAACAACAAATAATATTGCTAACAGAGAGAATACTCTCGTTAATGATTTGTCTACAGGTGTTGGTTATGTGCAAAATGTATATATAATGAATAATGTATTCCATCTTGGTAATGATGATGCAAAAGATGCTATCAATCTTATCTATTCTACTAAATGGGAAGATGTAAGTCGCTCTTATCGTACTTCTGCTGCTGTAGATTCAATAGCATTTGCTTCATTCCGTCACTCTTTAGCTCTTCAAATTGATAAAAATAAACTTGAAGTGATGCCTTTCTCGCTTAAATACTTCTTTGATTATGAATATCGCTATCACGGATGTTACTCTCAAGACACACTTACTCGTGATTTAATCCACGATCACCACCTTCATACAGGATTTACTATTTTCGATACATATAAAATGAAAAACGGTTCGTTTAATTACTCTCTTGATGCTGATATGTTTATATATGGTATCTTGACTACAGAGGGTGGTGTATTTGCAGATTTTTCTCGTGATTTTGAAGTTGCTTCAGAACCAATGGATGTATCTTGGGGATTAGGCTTAGTGCGTGATTCAAATACAAAACTTCTTACAAAATTTGATTCTTATTATACAAATTGGGAAAACTTTGATTTCTTACAATATCACCGTACAGAAGCAAGTGTACGTTTCTCACTTCCAAAACGTGGTCTTTCATTTGGTATCAAAACTGACAACATCGACCGTCTTATCTATTTTGATGAAACAGGTTCACCAGCACAACTTGATACATATACTCACGTAGTGGCTGCTGACGTTAAAGCTAATCTTAACTTTGGTAAATTCCATTTAGATAATCAATTAGTATATCAATATTCTAGCAATAAAGAGGCTCTTCCATTGCCAGATTTCTCAATTTATAGTAATTTCTATTTTATGGATTCTTATGGTGATTGGACTATCCAACCAGGTGCGTCTATTAACTATTATACTGCGTATTATGCACAAGCATATGATGTTGTATCTGGTTCGTTCTACAACCAAACAAGCACTTTAGTAGGTAATACTCCTGATATGTCGTTGTATCTTAATGCACAATATAAAAATATTAGACTATTTGCTAATTGGAATTATGCAAATTCACAAATATTTGGAGGTGAATTATATACAGCTCCAGAATATAAGAAAACTTCTCGCCTAGAAGTTGGTTTTGCTTGGAATCTTTAATAGAGTGTGCTAAATAAATCTTATATAATAAATTATATTTAAACAAAATATTTAATTATGGAAAATCAAGGAAAATTAAAAAAGACGATGCGCCCTATCGACGTATGGGGTTTGGCTTTAGGAGCAATAATTGGTTGGGGCTGTTTCGTATTGCCTGGTAATGCTTTTCTTCCAAAAGCAGGACCATTAGGTGCTACAGTTGGTCTTTTCTTAGGTGCAATATTAATTTTAGTTATTGCATTGAGTTATGGTTATATGATACGCCGTTTCCCAAAAAGTGGTGGCGAATATGTATATACTAAAAATATGTTTGGCAAAGGTCATGCATTTATTGGTGGCTGGAGTATGTTGTTAGTATACTGGAGTTTAATTCCGTTAAATGCTACAGCAATTGGATTAATTTCTAAATATCTTTTCCCTGTTTTGCAATTCGGCGAATTGTATGAAGTGGCAGGTTGGACTGTATATACTGGCGAAATTCTTGTGGCTCTTGCGTTTATCGTTCTTATGGCTTTTGTTAATGTTCGCGGTATCAAAAATGCTGCGTGGATGCAAACTGCAATTGCATTGACTCTCGTAGGTGCTATATTCCTTATTGCTGCTATGATTTTGGTTCAAGGTCCAGAATGGAGTAACTTGAATTTTGTTGAAGGTTCTACTCGTGCTATTCCTTGGAGTGGTGACTGGTGGGTTGGCGTGTTTGCTGTGGTAGCTATGGCTCCGTGGGCATATGTCGGTTTTGACTGTATACCACAAGCTGCAGAAGAGTGTAATTTCGACCACAAACGTTCATTGGTTATTATGATTTTAGCTATATTTGGAGCTGCTTTGTGTTATATTATTGTTAATGCATTTACAGCGTTGGTAATGCCTTGGGAAGAGCTTTTATCACAAGGGATAAGCTGGCCAACTGGTTATGCTGTTGAGCATCAAATAGGTATGATCGGACTTATTATTCTAGGTATAGCTATGTTCTGCGCTGTTATTGCAGGTATGAATGCATTCTATATCTCTACCTCTCGTTTGATGTATGCAATGGCTCAAGATGGAGCGTTGCCAGCTGTATTTAGTAAAGTATCTGTTAAATATGGTACTCCACGCAATGCAATTCTTTTTGTTATGGTTGCCAGTCTTTTTGCTCCATGGCTCGGTCGTGAAGTATTAGGTTGGATTGTGGATATGACAAGTGTTGGAGCTTCTATTGTGTTTCTTTCTACAACTTTATCTGCAACTAAACAGGCTAGATTGGAAAATAATAAACTTCAAATGTTTATTGGTATTTTAGGAACTATTATTTCAATTGGATTTATTGCTCTATTGGTTATACCTGGAGCTCCTGGTTTCTTAGCTACTCCAAGTTGGATTGCTTTGGGCGTTTGGACTTTGATTGGTGTTGTATTCTTCCTATCAATACGTAAAAGTTATTTAGGAAAATAATAATAATATATAGGTAGATAAAATTAATATCCGATATAGTAACAGTCTATATCGGATATTAATTTTTATGGGGACTTCTTATATGTTATATGCTAGCAATATATGCTCGGCGGCGTTTATGCTGATTAATATTGAAGTAATCCCACGATGCCAAATTTTTAAAATTACTTTCTAACACAGCTGTAGTCTCACTTCGTTTCACCCCATATTTAGCTGCATATGGTATTTGGTCGCCTAATATTATTGAGTTAACACCTTTATTTTGATAGTCAGGACGAACTGCAATAATTGCCATCTCAAGGCAGTCGAATTGTTTAGCATTTAGTGTTTTTAGTAGATGATACCACCCGAAAGGAAATAATCTCCCTTCTGATTTTCTTAGTGCTTCAGACAAATCTGGGAACGCAGCACCTACACCAACAATCTCATCATTTTTATTTATTACCAATGTCGCAAAATCATAATTGAGCATAGGCATAAATTTATTGGCATAATATTCTAACTGCTTCTTTGTTAGAGGCTGAAAATTATAGAGTGGAGTATAGGCTTCATTTATTACATCAAATGCAGTCAAACCATATTTTTGCTTCATCTCTTTCATAGAGCGTACTTTGTCCACGCGAAGCTCATATCTTTTTTTGACAATCTCGGATACTCGCGCAATTTTCTCTGGAATAATAGATGAAAGAAATAGTTGATTTTCAATCCAATCAGCCTCTTTTGTTAGTCCATAACGCTCAATATGTTTTTGATAATATGGATAATTATATGCCGAAATCATAGTAGCAGAGTACTCGAAACCCTCTATTAATAGCCCTTGATGATCAAAATCAGTAAATCCAACAGGTCCATTTAAGGCATTCATCCCTTTACTGCGACCCCATTCAGCAACTCTATTTAATAATAATTTCACCACCTCATAGTCATCTATAAAATCAAACCATCCAAAACGAACCTTCTTTACATTCCAATGTTCGTTAGCAATGCGATTGATAATACCACTAATTCTACCAACTATTTCACCATCTTTGTAGGCAAGTAGATTAATAAATTCACTATGATCTAAAGCAGGATTTGTTTTTGGATTAAATGCTTCAAACTCATCACCTTCAGTGAAAGGTGTATATTTATCGCTATTTTTATATAATTTATTAGGAAAGCGAATAAAATCTTTTAGTTGCTTTTGGGTGGTTACCTCTTTTATAGTTATAGACATAGTTAATGGTTATAGATAATAATTATAGATAATAATTATAGATAATAATTATAGATAATAATAGTTATACTATCCAAATATTTAACGCTTCAATTGTTTTATCGTTTCAATCATATCGTCGGTAGCAAAAACAGCATTGCCTGCTACCAAACAGTCAGCGCCAGTTTCGTAGAGTTTACTAGCATTTTCAAGGTTTACACCCCCATCAATTTGTATAAGTGTATTACAATTTTTACGTTCAATCATAGATTTTAAACGTGCAAGTTTTTCGTATGTATGCGGTATAAATGATTGACCTCCAAAACCAGGATTTACGCTCATCAATAGCACCATATCTACATCTTCTATAATATCTTCTAATAGCTCTACTGGTGTGTGTGGATTTAGTGTAACACCTGCCTTCATACCTGCCGAATGGATATTTTGGATTGTGCGATGCAGATGCGTACAAGCTTCATAGTGTACGTTCATCATCATTGCCCCAATATTTTTTACTTCATTAATAAATTTATCAGGGTTCTCGATCATCAAGTGCACATCGAGAGGTTTTGTTGATAGTTTTTGTACATATTTAAGCACAGGAAAACCAAATGATATATTTGGAACAAATACACCGTCCATTATATCAATGTGCAACCAATCAGCATCACTACGATTGATAATATCGATGTCTCGCTCTAAATTGCCAAAGTTGGCAGATAAGAGTGAAGGGGAGAGTAGTTTACTCATATTTTTTAGGGGATTAAACGATTTATGCTACTAGTTTAGACTAAAATCGCATGCAACTCCATTTTTCTCAAAAATATCACATTGATAAGCACTAGCAAATGCTAATAGAAATTTTATAGTGCTGTTTTTAGGTTTCAGCGATATCTCTTTGTTTAGTGTTTGATTTGAAGTTGTTTTCTTAGGTGTAATTTTCTGAATCATAGGCTTGTTGTTATTTGCTATTTAGCTATATAACGCATACAATCAAAAAATATTACACATAACATATAATTTTATTAATTAACTTTATTTAGTCTATCGTGCGAGTTGTTTAAGTAGTTGATAATGTTATCACTACAACAATGACACATAGCAATGCGTCCGTCGATTGTACCAGTACCGATATGTGGTGATAGAATTACATTATCAAGTTCAAACAGTTCTGGTGAGATATTTGGCTCAAATTCAAATACATCTAGCGCAGCACCAAATAGATGACCGCTTTGCAATGATTGAATTAAGGCAGCTTCATCAACACAAGCACCACGAGAAGTATTGATTAATACAGCACCTTTTTTCATCTCACTCAATCGTTGTTTATCAATTAGATGATGAGACTCTGGAGTATATGGCATATGCAAAGAGACAATATCAGATTGTGTAAGCAGAGAGGTAATATCCTCACAATAAGCGGCTTTGTATTTATCTTCAATTTCATTTGACATTTGACGGCGATTATGATAAACAATTTTCATACCGCACGCAATTGCACGTTCTGCCACTGCTTTACCGATATTTCCCAATCCAATAATACCTAAAGTTTTACCGTATAATCCTAATCCTAGATTATTCATCACCCCAATTTTAATTGGTGAATTTGGTAATCTCATTTTGCGATCTAGTTCAGCTGTGCGATGGCAGATAGCAAGCATAAGTGCAAAAGCCTGCTCAGCTGTAGGTATTATTACTGGTTCTGGTGTATTTGTAACTACTATTCCACGTGCAGTAGCTGCTACAATATCGATATTATTAAATCCTACACCAAAATTAGTTATTAGTTGCAATTTTGGTGCCATATTCATCATCTCTTCTGTTATTTTATAATCAAAAGTTGGTATAAGTATGTCTGTTTCTGGAAGATACTTCTCTAACTCTTTCTGAGAGAATTTTGTAGTTTGAGGTATAATTAAATTATGATTTTCAGATATTGATTCAAATCCCTCAACAGGTAATTTGGTGGTTAGTAAAATATTCATAGCTTTTAAGAAGATGATGTTTGTTGTCGTTTATTTATATGTTCGGGGGGAGTTTTTAGATCTCCACTTTAGTGCATAATTCTAAAAATAGTCTCGCGCAATAGGTCGTGATTTGATGTGTTGCTATTGCCAAAACCTTTGCTTTTTACATCTAGTGTGCGAATTGCTTCTAATGCTTTCAAAGTTTTGCCAGAGTTATAGTTTCTAGCTGCAATTTGATAATCTTTTACAAAATAGGGGTTAATTTTCAGCTCAGATGCTACATTCGCAGGCGATTTGTCTTGCAACCAATGAAATAACATAAGATTTGAGAAGAAATTAAAAAGGGTAGAGGTAGTAACAATCAAAGGCGTAGCCTTAGGATTTTGAGAAAAATAGTTAACAATGCGGTTAACTTTCACCACCTGTTTTGCTCCAATAGCATTGATAAGTTCAAAATTATTATAATCTTTTGAGATACCAATATTTTTTTCTATCAACTCAGCATCAATCTCCTTGTTGTCCGTGTTACTCAGCAGGATTACAAGTTTATCTATTTCGTTTACAATCTTAGAGAGATCTGTACCTAAAAAATCAGCTAACAGATTAGCCCCTTTAGGATTTATAGAATAGCCTTTTGATTTCACATAACTAGTTATCCACGATGGTATCTCATTGTCGTACTTGCGTTTACTCTCAAATACAATGCCCCCACACTTTGCAATATCACCTACAATTTTTAAGCGTTTATCCATCGATTTGTGTTTATGACAAAACACCACAATTGTAGACTGTAGAGGTGATTTTAGATAATGGCTAAAACTGCTCCAATCTTTTATATTTTGCGCCTCTCTTACAATGATTAACTGGTACTTAGCCATAACAGGATACTGTCTAGCTGCCATAACTATCTGTTCACATTTGGTATATCTATCGCAATATATCATTGTGTAGTTGAAATCCTTTTCCTCTTCCGACAGCACATTATCATCTATATAGTCGCATATCAGATCTATATAATAACTCTCCTCACCCATCAATAAATAGATAGGTTTAATATCGTTAGATTTAATTTGGGTAATTATTTGATTAGCAGTTAAAGCACTCTGTTTAGCCATAAATAATATAGTCTTTATAAGTTGTTGTATTTGCCCCATTTGCCTTCAGGGGCAAATATATATTTATTATTCAGCTTATCCACTTTGCAAAAATAGTGTTCCACTCCGTTTGATACGATAAGATAAGGCACATCTAATTGCATATTATAGACAGCAATCTGATCAAAAGTTGCTTGCGTAATTTTAACACTCGGACGCTTATATTCAACAATAATTAAAGGTGTTCCATGTTTGGAATAGACAATTGAATCGCAGCGTTTTATCAGTTTGTTATATTTTATGGTAATCTCATTACCTATGTTTGATAGTGGTATATCAAGTAGATTAGATAGATAAAGTACCATATTTTGTCGCACCCACTCTTCAGGGGTTAATGCTACCCAACGTTTTCTTACACAATCAAATATCTCCACTATCCCTGCGGTCTCTTCTCTCAATTTTAATTGAGCAGAGATTTCATTAGGCACATTGAGATTTGGTAATTGACAATCCATTGGGTAATAACAGTTTAATGCTTTTTGTTGCGATTGTTGTTATTATTGTTGCGTCTAGTGGGTGTTATATCTGTAAGATGCAACTTCATATCACGCATATCTATTGTTCCTTTTGATAAAGTGTAGATATCTTCAAATATTGTAGCATCGTCAATTAGCTCTTGATTCCAAGCATAATAACTGCGTTTCATATGGTTGGCTATAAGCAGTACGTGGTCTGGACGGTTTGTAATTGAAAATTTATCATTATTTGCAATACGTTCAACAAACTTCTCAATAAATCTACCATAGTGTCTAGCTTTAATGCCGCTCTTATCAAGTGGTAATTTCTCAGGTTTAAGAGTCATACTTTCCAAATCCGCTATCTCATAAGGGTAGTCGATATCTAGCTGAAAGCGCGACATAAGAGCCAAATGATCCCAAAGTTTATGTTTAAAGATATCACTATCACGTAAATAAGGAAATAAATTTCCCATACAATCTATTATAGAGCGAGCACATCTATTGCGTTCAGCGCGGTCTTCAATAGTTAGTGCAATATCCACCATACTCTGTATATTTCTACCATATTCAGGTAAAATAAGCTCATTTTCTGTTCTATATTCCATTTTTTTTATATGTTTTTTTTCGGTGTAGTTGCTTGAAATTCCTTCAGATAAAAAGGCTCGTAATAGGCTACATCTTCAAATTTATTATTGTTATATGCCTCTATCGCTAAAATGTTCATATCTTCTACAGTAGGATTGATATTATCAATCCATCTTGCATTTTCAGATATGATGCTCTCTTTGCATTTTTCGGCTCCATTACCGCAAAAATAAGTTGGTTTTGATAAGATATTATCAAAAGAATCTGACTCGACAATAACGGCAGATGCAGGTATAATTTCCTCTAGTTTAGGTGAATAGAGGGCGGTGTAAACTTCCATACGACGAGCATCAATCATAGGAGCAATCTGAAAATCTTCATTCAATTCTATCTTTTGGGTTGCTGATGCCGCTATCAATTTCAGTGTGTTTATGGCGATTAATTTTGCCTCTAGCGCATAGCATATACCCTTGGCTGTTGATGTGCCAATGCGCAGTCCGGTGTATGAGCCAGGACCTGCACTAATCGCCACCGCATCAAGCTTTATACTATTTTTGCGCATATATTTCAATATTTCATCGCTGTGCACTGGAAGATATTGAGCGTGCAACATCGTTCCATCTGAGGTTGTAAACACTTTTTCCAGTTCGCCATTCACGCACAACGCCACACCGCAAGTCAATCCAGAAGTTTCTATTAATAAGAAATTTGCCATATAATTTTATACTATAAAAAAGAGCAGTTATAATCCAAAACTCCTCTTTGAATTTTTAAACTACAAAGGTACGAAAAAATAATGATTTACAATTAATGATTGATGTTTTTTTTATTAGAGCTTTGCCATTCCATTTCATTTGTCATTCTGAACTTGATTCAGAATCCTTGAAATATCCGAAACCACACTCTATATCATCCATTGCAACGTAGGAGTTAGAGAGTTCTTTGATTTGATTATATGTCTTATTTTTTCCTCCAACCTCAAATATTAGTTTGTTGTCAACGATGAAATCACCTTTTTTTGTGGTATTAATTTTATGTAGGTTAGAAAGTTGATTTACAAAAAATGTTCCATATACGGAACACTTTTGAGTGAAAATTGCACTTTTGACGGAACGTTTTTTGTAGTTATCATTTATAATAAAAAAAAATTTGCATAATTAAAATATTTTTCATACATTTGCAATCGAAAATAAAAACAAAATCAACAAGCCTATAAGAATAATTTACTTTACTAATGAATTTGTATATTACACGATAATAGCTAATCTCTATATTGTTGTGTATTAGCAAATTGAAAAATTGAAAGTAATGAAAAGATATTCAGATTACACCGATGACCAATTGGTAAAGAGCTACGTAGAAGGCGAGACTTGTGCATTTGAAACACTAATAATGCGCCATAAAGACAGAGTTTTTAGCTATATTTACAATATAGTTAAGGATAGTGATATCGCAGATGATATTTTTCAAGAAGTATTTATTAAGGTGATTACAACATTAAGACAACGTCGATATCAAGATGTTGGCAAGTTTTTGTCGTGGGTATTACGTATTTCACATAATTTAGTTATTGATTATTACAGAAAACAGGCTTCAAGCAAAACAATTAGTAGCGAGGCTTATGATGGTGTGGACTTGTTTAATAATATAAATTTATGTGACACTTCACACGCTGATTATGAGCGTTTTGAGGAGACTCTTTTGGGTGTGGAAAATCTTATAGAGTTATTGCCAGAAGATCAAAAGAGGGTAGTTAAGATGAGATATTATGGTGATAAAAGTTTTAAAGAAATAGCTGACATTGAAAATGTTAGCATTAATACTGCATTAGGTAGAATGAGGTATGCACTTATTAATATGAGAAAAAGCGCAGTAGAGACAAATTTTAAGAATGAATGCGTTTAGTGTAATGATAATTGTGTGCTATAAATTATAAAAAAAATAAAGATTAAATTTATGAAAGCATTTGTTTTTCCTGGTCAAGGAGCTCAATTTGTAGGGATGGGTAAGGACCTTTATGATAACAATGAAACAGCTAGAGAGCTTTTTGAAAAAGCAAACGAAATTTTAGGGTTTAGAATAACAGATTTGATGTTTGAAGGAACAGATGCAGATCTGAAACAGACTAATGTAACACAACCAGCTGTATTTTTACATTCTGTAATTTCGGCTATTGTTGATGCCGCAGATGAAACTCCAGATATGGTTGCAGGACACTCACTTGGTGAATTTTCTGCTTTAGTAGTTGCAAAAGCACTATCTTTTGAAGATGGATTGCGCCTTGTGGCTGCTCGTGCTGCTGCTATGCAAAAAGCTTGCGAACAAAACCCATCGACTATGGCTGCCGTTCTAGGTTTGCCAGATGAAACTATCGAACAAATCTGTTCTGAAATAGATGGTGTAGTTGTACCTGCAAATTATAATACTCCTGGTCAACTAGTTATCTCTGGTTCTAACGAGGCGATAGATATCGCTTGTGTAAAGATGAAAGAGGCAGGAGCAAAACGTGCTCTAAAACTCCCTGTTGGTGGTGCATTTCACTCACCTCTTATGGAGCCTGCTCGTGTAGAACTTGAGGCTGCAATTAAAGCCACTACATATAATACACCTATTTGTCCTGTATATCAAAATGTTGATGCTAAACCATATACTACACCAGAAGAACTAAAAGCCAATTCTATTGCGCAACTCACTGGTGCTGTGCGTTGGACTCAAACAGTACAAAATATGGTGGCAGACGGAGCAGAGCAATTTTCAGAATTTGGACCAGGTGCAGTGTTGCGTGGTATGATTAAAAAAATTGCTCCAGGTGTAGCTACAAACTAAAAGGGAGTTTTTAGAAGTTCCCTAAATATTAGAACTGTTTTGTTGTTATTCTTATGATAAAATTACCAAGATTTGAAGCAGAGGCAGGCATTAATAACTGTTTAATTATTAGTTATAATGCAGATATAACTTCGCTTACCGAACATGCGCTTGGTTTTCTCGAACAACAAAATAGTGGTTCGAAAAAACTTCGTCGGACTTTAATCGTTTCAGACATTGTCGGGAATGATAAAGCCGACGAAGTTTTTTATACAAATATACAGCAAATAATTGCTAAAGAGAGTGTTGATAGAATTGTTTTTATAGGGTATAAATTAAGCGAAAATTCAGAGCGTTTTACTCTCGAAAATCAACTTTTCTTCAATACCACACGTGATTTTCTTAAAAGTGATTTTATACCACAATTGAATAACGAGGTTATTCTGTTGAGAATAGCTCCGGAGTATGAACCAATTCGTATTCTCAATCATTTACAAAAACTTCCACACGATACCGTTCTAGACGTTAATATAGATGCATTGTTTCATAATGTAGACTATTTTCGTTCAAAATTATCACCAGACACAAAACTAATGTGTATGGTAAAGGCATCTGCATACGGTAGTGGGTCGGTAGAGGCTGCTCTGGCACTTCAAGATTATGGTTGTAACTATTTTGCAGTAGCTTTTGTTAATGAGGGTGTTGAGTTGGTAGAAGCTGGTATCACTGCACCTGTTTTAGTGCTTGATACAATGTTACCTGCTCTAAATCACTTGTTTAGATTTAAATTAGAGCCAGCTGTCGGATCGTTTCAATTTCTCAATAAGTTGATAGATGAAGCTCGTTTGCATAATCTAAAAAAATATCCTATCCATATAAAACTTGATACAGGTATGCACCGCGCTGGATTTGATTCAGATGATTTAGAATTACTCGTGGATATACTCAAAAATCAAGAGGTGCTTGAGGTTAAATCTATCTTTTCGCATTTGGCTGGAGCAGATGAAGCAACTGATGATATGGATAATTTCACATTGCAACAAATTCAAGAATTTGACACAAACTCTAAATATATACAGAGTAGATTTAATCATAAAATATTGCGACATACACTCAATACCGCTGGTATAGAGCGTTTTTCTCAATATAATTTTGATATTGCCCGTTTGGGTATTGGTTTGTGGGGAGTAAATTGTTGCAACGAAGATAAATTGCGCAACGTCTGTTCGCTCTCTACTCGCATTATGCAATTAAAAGTTGTAAGAGAGGGAGAAACTGTAGGTTACAATCGTAAAGGACTAGTGGAAAGCGATAAAGTTATTGCACTTCTTCCGCTTGGATATGCAGATGGTATCGATAGACGATTGGGCAATGGTAATGGTCATCTATTTCTTAAAGATGGTTCACGTGTTCCAATTATTGGTAATATCTGTATGGACCTTATGATGATTGATGTTACAGGACACAAGGTGCGAGTAGGGGATAAGGTGGTCATTTTCAATGATAAACAGAGAATTTCAGACATTGCAGTCAAACTTGACACAATACCGTATGAGTTACTCACTCGCATTGCACCACGTGTTCGCCGTGTATATTATCGTCAATAGAATTTTTGTAATTTTTAGAATTTAATGATCAAAGATACATATTTAACAGTCGACGGTAAATCAGAGGCACTTTATAAAGACAAAGGTAGTAAATTCTTTGCTTTTGCTTATCATGTAACTTCCGTAGATGAAATAAAAACTATACTAGAAGATGTGCGCAAGGAGTATTACGACTCTCGCCATGTCTGTTATGCATATATGTTAGGTAGTGATCGTATTGATTTCAGAAGCAACGACGACGGCGAACCGTCAGGCACAGCAGGCAAACCAATACTGGGACAGATAAATAGTTCAAATCTCACAGATATTCTCATCGTAGTTGTGCGTTATTTTGGCGGTACATTACTAGGTACCAGTGGTTTAATCCAAGCCTACAAAACTTCAGCAGCCTATGCTATAGAGGAGGGAACTATCGTAGAGAAGATTATCGAAAAGAGTTATAGTTCTCAATTTGGGTATGATATGCAAGATTCAGTAATGCGAATTATGAAAGATTTTGGCTTAAAGATCACTTCGCACATCCAAGAGCTAGATTGCAAACTCACATTCAGAGTGCGCTTGTCTGATATAGAAGCAGTTTCAGCCCGATTTGATAAACTAGATTTTGTATCGTTTGAAGAGATTTGAAATATTAGCCCTAATTATATAAATGAAGCTCAATTTTATTGTAAATTGAGCTTCATTTATGATTTTTGTGAGCTTAAAATATTTTATTTATAGAATTTCTCCCTCAAAGTATGAATCTCATCTGAGGTGAGATACTCATCGAAACTCATATATTTATCAATAATTCCACTTGGTGTTAGTTCTATGATGCGGTTGCATACTGTAGAGACAAATTCACGGTCGTGAGAGGCTAACAATACATTACCTTTGAAATTGGTAAGTGTATTGTTAAATGCTTGTATCGACTCCAAATCTAAGTGATTGACAGGAGAATCAAGCACCATTACGTTTGCATTTTTAAGCATCATACGAGCTATCATACAACGCATCTTCTCTCCCCCAGAAAGTACATTAGAGCGTTTGAAAATCTCTTCGCCAGAGAATAACATTTTACCTAGATAACCTCTTATAAATGATTCGGTTGTATCGTCGGAATATTGACCTAACCAATCTACTAGTGTAAATTCATTATTGAAGAATTGACTATTATCAAGTGGTAGATAAGCTGGCGTGATGGTTACTCCCCAAGCAAATTTACCCTCAAAATTAGTGTCGATATTATTGATAATCTCAAAAAATGCAGTCATCGCACGATGATCACGAGAGTAGAACGCAATCTTATCATCTTTCTCTACATTAAAACTTACATTATCAAATAATAAAGTGCCATCATCAGCAACTTTTTTCAATCCGTTTATCTCTAATACCATATTACCTGGTTCGCGAGTTGGAGTGAATATAATGCCTGGATATTTACGTGTAGATGGTTGGATATCATCAACATTGAGTTTTTCGAGCATTTTCCTACGACTAGTAGCCTGTTTGCTTTTTGCCACGTTGGCAGAGAATCTACGGATAAACTCTTCAAGCTCTTTTTTCTTCTCTTCTGCTTTTTGTTTTTGATTTTGTTGTTGGCGCAGAGCTAGTTGACTAGATTCGTACCAAAAAGTATAATTACCTGCAAATAGGGTAATTTTGCCGTAGTCAATATCAATTGTGTGTGTAGAAATTGCATCTAAGAAGTGACGGTCGTGACTAACAACTAGCACAGTATTTTCATAGTTACATAGGTAGTTTTCAAGCCACATTACTGCATCTACGTCAAGGTCATTGGTAGGCTCATCTAATAATAGGTTGTCTGGATTGCCATACAATGCACGAGCAAGCAAAATACGCACTTTATCTTTATTTTCTAATTCACTCATTAGTCGATAGTGCATATTCTCTTTAACACCTAATCCGCTAAGTAGTTGCGCTGCATTGTTTTCTGCATTCCAACCGTCCATCTCTGCAAATTTCTCTTCGAGTTCAGCCGCTTTAATACCATCTTCTTCAGTAAAATCCTCTTTCATATAGATAGCATCTTTCGCCTCTTTTACTTTCCAAAGGTGATCATTACCCATCATAACAGTATCAAGTACTGTAAATTGGTCAAACTCAAAGTGGTCTTGTTTTAATACCGAAAGACGCTCGCCTGGACCAAATGAAATATTACCACGTGTTGGGTCTAAATCACCGCTAAGCATTCTGATGAATGTAGATTTACCGGCTCCATTTGCTCCAATTACACCGTAGCAATTGCCTCCAGTGAATTTTAAATTTACATCAGAAAAGAGAACTCGCTTGCCAAATTGCATTGCTAAGTTAGATACTGTAATCATTTAATTATCTGTTTATTATTTAGGGTAAAATCCCCTTTGTTTTCTTTATTATTACCTTATTCGAGAACTATTTTTTGTCTCTAATTTTAAGTTTGCAAAGGTACAAAAAATATCGTATCTTTGCAAATAAAAAATATGGGTAGAATTTTAGCTATTGATTACGGTACAAAACGCACAGGAATTGCAGTAACAGATACGTTGCAATTGATTGCAAACGGACTCACAACCGTTGATACAAAGGAGTTGGAGCGGTTCTTGGAAAAATATATATCTACAGAGCCTGTAGATGTTATTGTTGTGGGACTGCCGAAGACTTTGCAAAATGAACCTGCAGATATTGTGAGATATATCAATCCTTTTGCGGGTAGATTAAAACATAAATATCCTAATATAAAGATAGAGATGATTGATGAGAGATTTACTAGTAAAATGGCTTTTCAAACTATGATTGATAGTGGTATTAGTCGTAAGGCTCGTCAAAACAAGGCGCTTATCGATCAAATTAGTGCAACAATTATTTTGCAAAACTATCTTGAGTGGAGAAGATAAAACTAGAATGGAATAAATAAAATGGGAGTTTTGTAACTCCTTTAAATATATATATGAAAGGAAAATTAATTATATTTTCTGCTCCGTCTGGGAGTGGAAAAAGTACTATTATCAACCATTTGCTACAAAATGGTTATGAATTTGGGTTCTCTATTTCAGCCACAAGTCGTGCGTCTCGTGGTGAAGAACAAAACGGTGTGGAGTATTGGTTTTTATCGCCAGAGGAGTTTAGAGCGAAGATAGCCAACGATGAGTTTGTTGAATATGAAGAGGTTTATCCAGATTGTTTTTATGGTACGCTGAAAAGTGAAATAAATGCTAAACTAGATAACGGACAAAATATGCTTTTTGACGTTGATGTAGTGGGAGGGGTGAATATTAAGAAATATTACGGAGATAGAGCTTTAGCAATATTTGTTCAACCACCAAGCGTAGAAGAATTGCGCAAACGCTTAATCTCTCGTAATACCGATTCAGATGAGATGATAGAAAAGCGTGTGGCAAAGGCAACGTGGGAACTAGAATTTGCAGATAAATTTGATATAACCATAATTAATGACCAATTAGAGAAAGCACAAAAAGAGACAAGAAAAGCAGTTGATAACTTTTTGAACATTAAATGATTATGAAAAAACAGGTTATATTTGATCTGGATGGAACAATCACAAATACTCTTAATACATCATTTGTAGGTATAAAGAAATCTTTAGAGAATAAAACCAATTGTCAATTTGAAGATGATGAAATTTATGCAGGATTTGGATTGACAGAAGAGGGTATCATTAAGAGTTTAGTAGGGGAGGAGATAGGAAATGTTGTAACAGAGGAGTATTATAGAATTTTCAGTGAGTTGTTAGATGAAACAACTGTACCATTTGATGGTATGGTGGATTTGATTAAGGAGCTAAAACAACAAGGGTGCATAATTTCTTTGGTTACAGGCAAGGGAGAACCTAGTTGTGTAAATATACTCAACAAATATGATATTTTTAATCTGTTTGATGCTATTGAAACTGGTTCTCAGATAGTCAATAGAAAAGCAGAGGCTATAGAGATATTAATGCACAGATATAATCATAATACAAATGATGTGATATATATTGGTGATGCAATTTCTGATGTTGAAGAGTGTAAGAAAGTGGGTGTTAAATGTATCTCTGCCGGTTGGGCTGTTGATACTCCTGTTGATCAACTAAATATAATCAATGCTGGTAATGTAGCTATGACTGTAGCAGATCTACGTGATATTTTACTAGAAAAATAGTTACTTGAAATTTTAAGAAATTACCCTTTTTATATGCGGACAATTCTATATTTTGGTTCATTTAATCCTATTCACAACGGACATATAGCATTAGCAAATTATCTATTGTCGCAATCTTTATTCGACAGGGTGATGATGGTGCTGTCGCCTCAAAATCCTTTGAAAGTAAATAGCGATTTGTGGGATGATAATGTGCGTTTGGATTTAGCCAGAAAGGCAGTGGAGGAGTATCCGAATATAGAGGTTACAGATATTGAATTTTCGTTGCCTACGCCTAATTATACGGCAAAAACACTGCGAATATTCCGAGAAAATCATCCAGATGCTCAATTCGCCTTGCTGATCGGCGAAGATAACTATAATATCTTTGATAAGTGGTATAACTATGAAGAGATATTAATGCACCACAAAGTGTTTGTATATCCTAGAAATAATGAGACTAAAAACGACAAAAAAGATAGTAGTAATTCAGACATAAATGACGAGTTGCAATCTAAATTTCAATGGCTAAATGGTGCACCGTTGCTGCCAATCTCTTCAACTGAAGTACGTACTCTATTAGCTGCAAAAAAATCAATCTCACACTTAGTGCCACGGTCGATTATTCCGCAAATAGAGAGTTATATTCTATCGGATAAAATCTAATAACTTATCGCTAACAATTAATAGCCAATAACTTATTTAATCACTATCTCTACACGGCGATTTTGAGCGCGTCCCTCTTCTGTATCGTTTGTTGCCACAGGGGATTTACTCCCTTTACCCACAGCTGTCATTCTATGAGCAGGCACACCTTTTTCCAAAAGGGCATTCATCAAAGCATTTGCACGACGAGTAGAGAGATTTTCGTTATATGCCTCGCTACCTTGATTATCTGTATGTCCTACAATCTCTACACTAACATTACTGTTTTTTCTGAAGAACTCGAACAGCCTTGTAATTTCAGCTGTAGACGACTCTAAAATTTCGTCAGAGTCAGTATCAAAAAAGAGATTATTAAGTCGTGTTACACTACCTTTGATAATCGGCTGCAAAGGTATTATGATACTGTCGCCAGGTGTATTTATAGAGGCTGTGTAAAAGAGGTAATTATCTAGTTGAACACTCATACCATAAATATCACCATCAGGCAGCATCACAGTAAAATCACCATATTTTTTATCGGTAATAGATTCAAAGTATTTCTCATTAGATGTTTGATTAAAAATCTCTACTTTGGCTTGGAGTGGCTTTTTTGTTACTGCATCAAACACAATACCAGGACTGTAGAGCATTGTTTTTGGGCGTAAGTCCGTAGGCAAATCTATCTCGTATATCTCCAATCCTTTATTATTATTCTCTATTTGGTTAGATGCAAAATATGCTTTATCACCCATACCATTCACTACAAATCCAGATTCATCACCGTGAGTATTAATTGGATATCCTATATTGACTGGTTCACTCCAGCTACCATCTTCACCTTTTTTCGACATAAAAATATCAAATCCTCCAAGTCCATCATGTCCACCAGAAGAGAAGTATAGAGTCTTATTGTCTGCGTGGATAAATGGGGCGAAATCGTCTTGTATAGTGTTGATGGTTTTATCTAGTGGTTGTGCATTAGAGGTGCGAAGAGTACCGTTTTTTAATATTTCCACCTCTACGGTCCAAATATCGCGACGACCAACACCACCAGGACGACTTGATGAAAAATATATCATATCACCTGTTGGCGACATAACAGGGTTACTTTCCCAGTACTCAGTATTTGCAGGAGAACCTAAATTTATAGAGTTACTCCATTTATTTCCAACCCTAATAGAGTAGAATATATCGCACGAACCATATCCCTCCGAGCCATCACATCTCACGAAGAACATATATCTACCATCAGCCGAAAAACTTTGCGAACCTTGGTTGCCAAATCCACTCATAGGCGGTGGCAGAGGTTCACTAAAACTCCATGTTCCATTATCTAATATCTTACTATAATATAGATCTTCTTGATATCTTAAATTATTGCCTGTATTCAAATATTCTGGACTATAATTATTGTTGCCATATTGTGGGAGAGGAACTAAAACTGTAGTCGAAATCATTTTACCATCAGCCGTAATGCTAGGGAAATAATCATCGTATATCGTGTTTACACGGTCTAAATTGCGAGGATGAAATTCCATAGGGTTAGACATTAAATCAATTGCTATTTTGCATTTATCTCTCATCTGCATCACTTTCGTAGCATATGATGTGTAGATATCTAAATCTATTTCACCGAGTTTCTCTAGTGCAAGAGTATAATCTCCATTCCTATAATATATATTAACCATACGGTTTTTTGTCTCTGCTAAATAGGCAAAATCTTCGCTGTCGATTATGTTCAATATTTGTATGGCATGGTTAGCATTGTTTTTATATGAATATATCGTAGCCAAATCCCAATAAGCCTCCACAAACTGTTTTTTTGTAGCGATTGCTCTCTCTAACAAAGAGATTTTTTCATCTTGATTATTCGAAAATTTGGCTTCTTCATACAATTTTATAGCCTTTTTTGATTTTACAGAATACTCTTGGGCAGAGCAGATATTAAAGCAGAATAATGCAGCAAAAATTATATATATATATATATGTCTCATTGAAAAGCAGAATTAATTTGGTCTCTTACATCACTCACAAGTTGATGAAAGTTTTCATTTGTAATATTTTCTGTATTTACCTCTGGGTGTATAACAAGTGTTATTTTACCAGGCTTAATACAAAATTCTTTGCTCGATACGCACTCATAAGCACCAATAATAGTCATTGGAATAATTGGAATGTGTGTATCTTTTGCAATAGAGAAGGCTCCTCTTTTAAATTTTCCAATCTCACCTGTTTTAGTGCGAGTTCCTTCAGGGAAAACCACAATCGAAGTACCACCCACGAGTTGTTCTTTAGCCTTTTGGATACTCTGTTTAGCCTTAATCGCACTAGATCTATCAACAAAAATATGTCCCATCATCGCACACGCTTTCCCCACAAATGGCATTTTTCTCAACTCTTTCTTCATTATCCACTTAAATTTACTATTCAACCAGCCATAAATTAGAAAAATATCAAGCATACTTTGGTGGTTTGACATAAAAACATATGATTTTTTAGGATCAAAATTTTCTTTACCTACCACATTAATCTTAATTAATGCTATAAACATTAAAGCTCGTGCCCAGAATATACCAGGGTAATAGCTACATCTTGAGTCGCCCCAAATGGGTACCATTAATATAGTTGCCAAAGCACATAATACGGTGATTACTATTCCTATAGGGTAGAAGATGAATATAGAATATAGAGCCACTAAAGGCGTTAATTTTCTCTTTGCCATTTAAACAATTTTACATTATACATAAACTTTGCAAAACTACAAAAAAAAAACGAAATATAAAAATATAAAAGAGCCTTTTTGCTATGGAAATAATTTTGTAACTTTGCAATCTCTAAAACAACCTATTTTTTACGTTTCAATATGAACACTATCGAACAATTAAATCGTGCTGCCGACAATATCCGTATTTTGGCAGCTACCATGGTAGAAAAAGCTAAATCTGGTCACCCAGGTGGAGCGATGGGCGGAGCAGATTTTATCAATGTGCTTTACTCTGAATTTTTAATTCACGACCCTAAAAATCCTCAATGGGCAGGGCGTGATCGTTTCTTTCTTGACCCTGGACATATGTCGCCAATGCTATACTCGGCATTGTCATTTACTGGCAAATACTCAATGGATGATTTAAAACAATTTCGTCAGTGGGGAAGCGTAACACCGGGGCACCCAGAAGTGGATGTAGAACGTGGTGTAGAAAATACATCTGGACCTCTTGGTCAAGGACATACGTTTGCTGTTGGTGCTGCCATTGCAGCCAAATTTCTTGATGCTCGTCTCGGTGGCGACATAATGAATCAAACAATTTATGCATTTATCTCTGATGGTGGTATACAAGAGGAAATTTCGCAAGGTGCAGGTCGTATAGCAGGGCATTTGGGCTTGAATAACCTTGTAATGTTTTACGATTCTAATAAAATTCAACTCTCTACAGCTTGTGATGAGGTCTCTAGTGAAGATGTAGCTGCAAAATATAGAGCTTGGGGTTGGTATGTAATTGAAATAGAGGGTAATGATGCAGCGCAAATACGTGGAGCACTTACAGAGGCAAAAACCGAAAATAGTCGTCCTACTTTGATTATTGGCAATACATTGATGGGCAAGGGTGCTCGTCGTGCAGATGGTACTAGTTATGAAAATTGCTGCGATACTCACGGTGCACCGCTTGGGGGCGATGCATACGTTAATACAATCAAAAATCTTGGTGGCGATATAGATAATCCATTTACACTTTTCCCAGAAACTATTGAGATTTACAAACGCCGCGAAGAGGAGTTGGCAACAATAGTAGCTGAGCGATATGCAGCTACAAAAGTTTGGGAAGAGGCAAACCCTCAACTAGCAGAAAAAATGAATAGATGGTTTAGTGGTAAAGCTCCTAAAATTGATTGGAGTGGTTTAGAGCAAAAACCAAATCAACCAACTCGTGCAGCATCGGCAGCTTGTTTGGGTGTTATCGCATCTCAAGTAGAAAATATGATTGTATCATCTGCCGATTTATCTAACTCAGATAAAACAGATGGATTCTTAAAAAATACACATCCTATTACAAAAGATGATTTTTCTGGTGCATTCTTAAATGCGGGAGTATCCGAATTAACTATGGCTTGTCTATGTATTGGTATAACATTGCATGGTGGAGTATTAGCTGCTTGCGGTACATTCTTTGTATTCTCAGACTATATGAAACCAGCTATACGTATGGCTGCATTGATGGAGTTGCCAGTTAAGTTTATATGGAGTCATGATGCATTCCGTGTGGGTGAAGATGGACCTACACACGAACCAGTGGAACAAGAGGCACAAATTCGCCTTATGGAAAAACTCAAAAACCATAGCGGACAAAACTCTATGTTAGTTTTACGTCCTGCCGATGTGTGTGAAACTACAGTAGCATATGAAATGATGATGGAGAATATGTCAACTCCAACAGGTATGATTTTATCGCGCCAAAACATCAAAGATTTGCCAGGAGATAGAGTAGTAGAAGCGAAAAAAGCACGTAGAGGCGCATATGTGGTCAACTCAGATGAAAACCCAGAGGTAGTATTAGTAGCATCTGGTTCTGAAGTATCTACACTGTCAGATGCAGCAACAATATTGCGCACTGAGGGCAGATGTTTAAGAGTTGTATCTGTACCGTCTGAAGGATTGTTCCGCACACAAGATGCTGAATATCAATGCGAGGTATTACCATGCGGAGTAAAACGTTTTGGACTAACAGCAGGTCTTCCTGTTAATCTTTTGGGATTGGTAGGTAGTGAGGGTAAAGTATTTGGTTTAGAGTCATTTGGATTCTCTGCACCGTTTACAGTACTTGAAGAAAAACTTGGTTTTACACCAGAAAAAGTGGCAGAACAAATTAGAGAGATGTTTTAGGGTAGTATTGTACTTCTAATTTTTTCTTTAGGGAAATTTTTAGAAATACCTTCAACAAATACAATATAATGAGTTGCATAGTTTACTATAAATTATGCAACTCATTTTTTTTGTGCAAAACTATTGCGTATTTGCAAATTTTATATTACTTTTGCAAAGTAAAATAATTAAGGGGACTTCCAAAAACTGCTTTGCTGAGATTTTTGAAAAATTATTAGAACTATTTTGACTAGCATATTATGAGTTTAGCGGGCTAAATGAGTGATATAAGAGGTAAAATAGGCTAATAAGGTTCAAAAATATCGCAAAAGAACAGTTTTATGTCTCACTTTATGAATTTATTTTTTTTCATCGGGGAGTTTTTAGAAATCCCCTTAACCCCCTACTACTATGAACATACAAAGATTGCTCATTATAGACAAATGCCTGAGAGATAGAAGTCGTTCTTGGTCGCTTCAAGACCTTATCGATGCGTGTAGCGAAACCGAGTCAAATTCACGCCGTTCTGTGCAAGCCGACATAGAGTTAATGCGTAAAGGCTATTCAGCTCCAATTACAGTAGTAGATAGAAAATATTACACCTACAAAGATGAAAAATATACACTTTTAAAGCAAAATCTCACAGAGTTAGATATTAAAAATTTGCTTATTGCTGTAACATCAGTGCAGCACTATTTAGGTTTTGCGCAGATGAAAGGTGTAGATGTGCCATTATATAATCTTCACGATAAAATAGCACAATCATTAGAATTACCTCGTCCAACCCCTCCAGCAGGTATAAAAATAGCCAACGAGCGCAAAGCACCAAAAGGCGAACTAGTCAGACTCTGGATCAACGAGTCTATAGCAGATGAGATACGCAACAACCCTATCCACTCATCGCAGCGCATTGAGCAAGAGGAGATTGACGGTAGCGTAAATGTCAAACTCAATATGCCAATCACTCAAGAGC
>JAWXTU010000012.1:0-35914 GCA_044433285.1 bacterium
ATAATATAGTTCTATATCGACGATTGTTTGCGGTGCTACTGCTTTTTGTGGTAGCTGTTCGACTCTCTGTCTCTGTTCTTCACGTTCATACTCCTCAGCACCACAGCGCTTCAATATGCGATAATGTTTCGTGCATTGCTCTTGATGGTTGCTCAGACCAGACAGATAATCCCAATTCGGAAAACAATTCCGAACATACCGACAACTGTCAGCTGTGTCAATTTATATTTACTCCATTACAAATTGCATCGACATACACCTTCGAGGCTGTCGAACTTGATTTTGTTGTAGAGTATATATCTCAAAATCAATCAAAACTTCAAAGCGAGGTTATCCTCTTTAAACAATCTCGCGCTCCTCCTGCTGCTTGCTAACTAACCGAGTTATGGGGAGGTTTTTTTAATCCCCCTTAAGCAATTTTTCTATTAATTCTTTCGAGGAGTTTTTAGAAATCTCCTTAAATCTTTTGAGGTAATTTTTTCGAGTTCCCCTTAAGTTTTTTTGGAATTTTTAAAATCCCTCAAATTTACACAAATATGTATATAAGGATTCTTATAGGCATAGTTGTGGCGTATATTTCTATATTGCCACTCTTTGCCGAACAACAAGATTCCATTACTGTACGCACTATCGACGAGGTGGTGGTGAGTACAGATATTCAGAAAAAGCAGATTCAATCTACACCATTTAATATAAAGGTAACAGATAATACAGAACTCACCAGACACTTTAATGGTAACCTAATGCAGACGCTTGATGCAATTGCAGGCGTGCAATCTATGGGTATTGGGTCGGGCTTCTCAAAGCCAATGATTAGAGGTATGGGTTTTAATCGAGTGGCGGTAACTGAATATGGAATAAAACAGGAGGGACAGCAGTGGGGCTCCGATCACGGACTAGAGATTGATGCCTTTAATGTCGACCAAGTAGTAGTGCGCAAAGGTGCATCGTCGCTATTGTATGGCAGCGATGCTATCGGAGGTGTGATAGAGATTATTACCCCTCAGTCCCCTATTGATAATCAGATATTTGGTGATGTCTCTATCCTTGCAAAATCGGTCAACGATCTATTGGGCGGCTCTTTAATGTTTGGTTTTAAGCATAATGATTGGTCGGCTCGGATGCGCTATTCCGAACAACAATTTGCCGACTACAAAGTGCCCACAGATACTATTGTATATCTCACACAACGAATGCCTCTGATAGATGGCAGGTTGAATAACACAGCTGGTTATGAGCGTAATGCAAGCGTACTTGCTCAATACAATCCAGGGCGATACACAGTGCGACTCTCAGCAAGTAATGTATACCAAAAAACAGGTTTTTTTGCTGGTGCTCACGGTATCCCAAATGCCAATAATATAATCGATGATGGAGATTATCGCGATATAGATTTGCCATATAGTTTTGTAAATCACTTTAAAGTGGCACTTCATCAAAGATATTTGTGGGATAAACTGTGGCTTGAGTGGAATGTAGGTTATCAAAATAATCACCGTGAGGAGTGGAGTTCGTTCCATACCCACTATCCTACACAAACTGCTCCTGAGGTAGACCCCGACAAAGAGTTGCTTTTTAAACTCGACACATATAGCTCGTCTGTAAATATAAAACTTCCACACTCTGCTAGTTTCAATAGTGAGATAATATGCGAAATGCAGTATCAAAACAATCAGATTGGGGGATACTCTTTCCTGCTTCCAGAATATAATCGTGCCACTATGGGTGCAGGGTGGGTAGGTACATATAATGTAAATCCAAACTTTACCCTCTCTGGCGGATTGAGATATGATGTAGGGCGGATAGAGATATCTGGCAATGAAGATGAAAATATCGAATCGTATCTGCTATCTATGGGTTATTCAGAGGAAATTGCTGCCGAAAATGCAGTTAGAAGTGAGGAGGTAACACGCAATTTTGGCAACTATTCAGCCTCGGCAGGTTTTGTGTGGCAATTACCATACAATCAACTGTTTAAAGTAAATCTTGGTCGCAGTTTTCGTTTGCCCTCTGCCAATGAGTTAGCTGCTAATGGTGTGCATCACGGGTCGTTTAGGCACGAGAGGGGCGACAATTCGTTAGAATCCGAAAAAGGGTGGCAGGTGGATGTGGCTTATCTATTTGAAAATAAATATGTTACTCTTGAGGTTTCGCCCTATGTTAGTTGGTTCTCTAACTATATATATCTACAACCCACTGGCGAGTGGTCGCTCTTGCCCGATGCGGGACAGATATACCAATATGTAGGGGCGATGGCTCTTATCGCAGGTGCCGAGCTCACAGCCACTGTTCATCTGCCATATAATTTAGCTGTAGATTTGAGTTATGAGTATTTCTACGGTCAAAACCTAGAGACTAACATACCGTTGAGTTTTTCACCTCCAGCGCAATTGACTACTACATTACGATGGCAAAACAGGTGGGTAGAGCCATATATTCAATGCCATATTATAGCCGATCAAAATCGTATTGCTCAGGGCGAAGACCCAACCGAGGGGGCTGAGATTTTTAATTTGGGTGCATCAGTGCCACTCGAATTTATCACCTCAGGGGCAACTGCAAATCTTAGCGTAGAGAATCTGTTTAATACAAAATATTACAATCATATAAGTTACTATCGCCAGATGGAGATACCAGAGGCGGGTCGTAATTTTCAACTATCAATTAAAATACCGTTTAAGGGACTTTTTAAAAATCAACACTAACTAAAAATCAACATTAACTTTTTAACAACAAAAAAAATGAAAAAAATTAAATTTCTTTTCTTGGCACTAATTTCATGTGCAGCAATCACAAGTTGTTCTGATGAGGTAGCAGATACAACAAAACCAGTAATTAATCTTATAGAACCAGCCGAAGGCGACTCGCTTCTTATTGGTTCTGATGTTCACTTCGAGATGGAACTTAGCGACGATGTAGCCCTTAGTTCATATAAGGTGGATATCCACTCGGCAGAGGGACATTCGCATGCGCCAGCATCACGTGCGACCGCAGATACATACAGTTACACAATGACTTGGTATGATATCGAAGGACAAAAAAATGCTACAGTTCACCACCACGAAATTGTGATACCAGAGGGTGTAGATGAGGGCGAATATCACTTTGTGGTATACTGTCTCGATACAAATGGCAACGAATCGTATGTTGCAAACACAGTTATTTTATCTAATACTGTTAGCAGCGACGACGATGATCACGACGATGATGATGATGACCACGACCACGATGATGAGTAGTAGTATCTAGTCGTTTCTAAAAACTAATCCTTTAAAAAACTCCCATATAGTTGAAATATTTATAAAAAATATACTATATGTGAGTTTTTTTTTGTAGTTTTGCAAGTTGTATCTATGATAGGTAATAAGAAGTATTGTATATGACTGATAGTCTGATAGAAAAGGTAGGTAATCCTAGCGATTTAAAAAAGCTAAATATTGAAGATTTGCCACAATTGTGCGATGAAATAAGAAATTATATCATAGAGCAGTTGGCAATTCACCCTGGACACCTCGGCGCTAACCTCGGTGTGGTTGAATTAACCGTTGCTTTGCATTATGTTTTCAATACACCATACGACCGATTAATTTGGGACGTAGGGCATCAGGCGTATACCCATAAAATATTGACTGGCAGACGAGAGGCTTTTAAAACTAACAGACAGTTTAAGGGCATCTCTGGTTTTCCATCTCCTAAAGAGAGTGAGTTTGATGCATTTGGCGTAGGGCACTCTTCTACTTCAATTTCAGCTGCATTGGGTATGTCAATTGCTGCACATCTCAAAGGTGAGAATGATAGACAAGTGGTGGCGGTTATTGGCGATGGTTCTCTCACTGGTGGACTCGCACTTGAGGGGTTGAATAACGTATCTACTAGTCCAAATAATCTTCTTGTTGTTCTCAACGACAACAATATGGCTATCGATCCTATCAAGGGCGGATTGAGTAGTTATCTAACCTCAATACATTTCTCTCCAACTTACAACCGTATAAGATATGTGGCATACAAAGGGCTTGTGAAGATGAGGCTGTTGAGTGCGAAAAGTAAAAGCAAATTTATCCGATTTGCAAATTCGCTTAAAAGTTTCAGATGGGGTGCGGCGCAAAATAATATTTTCGAAGGGCTAAATATCAGATATTTCGGTCCTGTTGATGGGCACGATGTAAGCCAACTAGTGCAAATACTCTCTGAACTAAAGCACCACAACGGACCAAAAGTGCTGCATATTATCACCAAGAAGGGTAAAGGATATGAACCCGCAGAAAACGCCGTTACCACTTGGCACGCGCCAGGTGAGTTTATCGCTGCCACCGGCGAACGAATTAAAAACGAGAAGAAAAACGAACCGCCTAAGTTTCAAGATGTTTTCGGACATACACTTGTAGAGTTAGCCGAAAAAAATAAAAATATTGTGGGTATCACCCCTGCAATGCCGTCGGGCTGTTCGATGACATTTATGATGGATAAAATGCCAGAGCGTACATTTGATGTAGGTATCGCCGAAGGGCATGCAGTTACATTCTCGGCTGGACTGGCAAAAGAGGGTATGATGCCATTCTGTAATATCTATTCGTCGTTTATGCAGCGTGCGTATGATAATGTAATTCACGATGTTGCATTGCAAAAACTCAATGTGGTGTTGTGTCTCGACCGTGCAGGATTGGTTGGCGACGACGGGGCAACGCACCAAGGACAATTTGATATCGCTATGTTCCGCCCGATACCGCATCTCACAATTGCTGTTCCGCGCAATGAGCATAAACTCCGCAACTTGATGTATACCGCTCAACTGCCTGACAAAGGACCATTTGTAATACGCTATCCTCGTGGCAAAGGTGTTATTTACGACTGGCGCAACGAGATGCAAGAGATGGAGATTGGGCGCGGACAATGTATGAACGAAGGAGCTGATATTGCAATAGTTGGCGTTGGTCCTATACTATATAATGCCAAACGCGCTATCGAATTGGTGGCGGAAGAAAATAACAGTATAAATATTGGTTTGTACGACTTATGTTTTGTAAAACCGCTAGATAATGACCTGATAACTGAAATTTCAGAAAAATATAAAACGATAATCACCATAGAAGATGGTGCTGTAATTGGTGGCGTTGGTTCTGCTGTAGAGGAGTGGTTGATGGAGCGCAATAAAACCAACAGAGTGGTGAAACTAGGACTGCCCGATGAGTTTATAGAGCATGGCTCACCTTCAAAACTATTTAATATGTTATCGCTTGATGTAGAGGGTATTAAAAATACAATTTTAAAAGAGATTGCTAAATAAAAAATCCCTGAATAAATAAGAGTCTCCTAAATAATTAATAGATATGAAAATTATTATTGTTGGTGCAGGCGAAGTAGGTCGTCACGTAGCTAAAATGTTGTCGCGACAAGAGCATAATATCACTATTATGGATCAGAGCGAAACACGCCTAGAAGATTTAAGTGCAAATTATGATGTAATGACAAAAGTGGGTTCGCCTACATCGCCTAGCGATATTATCAGTTGCGGAGTGCGCGAGTGCAACCTCTTTATCGCGGTTACGCCGCACGAAAGTCTTAATGTAACAGCCTGTCTGCTAGCGTCGCAACTCGGAGCTAAAAAAACAGTGGCTCGTATCGACAATTACGAATATCTATTGCCAAAAAACAAAGAACTCTTTAAATCGATGGGTATTAATAAGTTAATCTATCCAGAGAAATTGGCTGCAAAAGAGATTGTGCAATCACTAACCCGTAGTTGGGTAAGGGAGTATCGCTCTTTTTGCGATGAAGCACTTATTGTGGTGTGTGTAAAAGTAAGAGAGGGGGCAGAAATTCTCAACAAAGAGTTTAAAACAGGATTTTTTAATCACGATAAATATCGTATTGTTGCCATCAAGCGACACAATGATACCATAATACCGGGTGGTAACGATCAAATCCTTGCAGGGGATATAGTATATTTTATCTGTAGCAAAGATAATCTTGATTTTGTACGTAAACAGGCTGGTAAAATCCACCACGACATCACCAACATTATTATTATGGGCGGTACAAAAATTGCTATGAAGACAATCCAATTTTTACCACCCAATATCAACGTAAAAATTATAGAGAACGATAGAGATAGGTGCTTTAAAATTGCCGACCAAACCGATACACTTATCATCAACGGAGATGGGCGCAATATCGACCTACTTAAAGAGGAGGGTATCGAAGATGCCGATGCTTTTATCGCTATCACAGATAATTACGAGGCAAATATATTGGCGTGCCTTGCAGCAAAACGCTTTGGGGTGAGGAAAACCATTGCCGAAGTAGAGAATCTAGACTATATAGATTTGGCATACAGTCTTGATATAGGTACTTTTATCAACAAAAAACTGATAGCCGCAGCTCGTATTTATCAAGAGACACTCGACGAGTCGGCAAACGATGTTCACTGCCTCACATATTCAGATGCCGAGGTGGTGGAATTTGTGGCTCAGGAGGGAGATAAGATAACTAAATCACGTGTGCGTGATCTGAAATTTCCTAATAATATCAATATTGGTGGAGTAATCAGAGATGGTAAAGGGTATATTGTTGATGGTAACACCATTATTCAACCAGGCGATCACGTGCTCATATTCTGTAAAGCCTCTAGTATGCGCAAAATAGCATCTTTTTTCTAACCAGTATAAAGCACACTGCAATAAAAATGACTAAAACATTCAATTGGCATCAGGTATCGCGAATTTTGGGGCACTTAGTTGTGACCCAATCAGCCTTTCTGCTCATCGCCGCCCTTGTATCATTTATATATGGCGAAGATGATTTGACCGCGCTCCTCAACACTGCACTTCTAACGTTTGCTGCTGGTTTTGCGGCACTACTGATAGGCTCTAAAAACAGTGGGCGCATCGGGGTGCGCGAGGGGTGTTTTGTGGTTGGTGTCGTGTGGGTAGTCTTCTCATTTTTCGGTATGCTCCCCTTTATTTTTAGCGGATACATACCATCGGTTACAGATGCTTACTTTGAAACTATGTCGGGTTTCACCACTACAGGTGCATCTATCCTCAATGACATAGAATCTCTGCCGCACGGACTGCTCTTTTGGCGCAGTATCATTCAGTGGATTGGCGGTATGGGTATCGTGGTGCTATCACTAGCCGTGTTGCCTATGATGGGTAGCGGAATGCAACTCTATGTGGCTGAAGTGCCGGGAGTTACATACGATAGAATACAGCCACGAATTAAAGATACAGCACGCAGATTATGGGGCTTGTACCTTATACTCACTCTCAGTGAAGCAATCTTATTATCACTCTCTGGTATGTCTCTTTTCGATGCCATATGTCATTCGTTCACCACTATGTCCTCTGGTGGATACTCTACAAAACAGGCATCAATCTCACACTGGGATTCTCCTCTTATTCAATATATTATCATTGTGTTTATGGCATTTGCCGGCATCAACTTCTCGTTGATATATTCTGCTGTGATGCGCAAAACATCATTGAAGAAAATATTTGCCGACGAAGAATTTCGTACATATCTATCTATTATAGTAGTAATTACTGTAATTATTACCATAGGATTAACCATCTCAAACAGACCAACATCGTTTGGCGATGCAGAATTAAACTTCCGTCAGTCGTTGTTTCAAACAGTCTCGATAATCACCACCACAGGATTTGCCACCACCGATTTTATGTTGTGGCGTCCGTTGCTATGGATGATAATACTTATCGCAATGTTCTTTGGCGGCTCGGCAGGCTCTACTGCTGGGGGTATGAAGGTGATACGTCTGCTTGTTGTAGTAAAAAATATGTATTACGAGTTCAAGCGCAGAGTGCACCCAAAAAGCATTATGCCAGTGCGCGTTAACCGCCACGTAATACCAGAAAACACCATCAACAACGTGCACGCTTTCGTTACTGTCTATTTTATACTCATTGCGGTATCTGTGTTGGTTCTCATCGCATCGGGTATGAATATCCCCGAGTCGGTCGGTGCGGCAATCACCTCGCTCAACAACGTAGGACCAGGTGTAGCCTCTATCGGACCAGCCGGCAATTTTGCCGATATTCCCACATTCTCTAAGTGGTATCTCTCTTTGATGATGCTCATAGGGCGTCTAGAGATTTTCACCATCTTACTACTCTTCTCAAGAACATTCTGGCGCAAGTAGACTCATTGCTATCGTGTTGCCTATCTGTTTGTTGTCTGTTTAATTAGTGGAAGTTGTTCTAAAATTTTTACAGTTAAATTTTTATAAAATTGTAACAGAATTGTATTTGCAAAATAAAAAAATATTATTATCTTTGCATAGTCAATTTTGGTTCAATTAGGTTCGTGTCGTCCTATTCCCTCTGAACCATAGAAATAAAGGCTAGTATTAGTATTTTAGAACTATTCTTAAGTTAATATATATCAATCAAATATTCCGAAAAAATGAAGAAATTTTATTCTTTTTTTCTAATCATTGCCGTTGCAATGCTTAATTTTGTGGGGGGGGTGCTAAAGCACAAACCTATAAAATGATTACGTCGTTAGACGATCTTGTAGATGGCGAGTATGTTGTTGGGTCAGCTGCAAGTAGTTTGTTAGAGGCAACTGTCGTAATGAGTTCTGATAGAGGTGGGACTTATTTTAATGGCGTTAATATGACATTTAGTGATGGTTCGATTGCTCTTACTGATGATACGTCTAATGATATCTACAGATGGACTATCAAAAAAGAAGGTAATTATTTCACCATTCAATCAGTTGCAACAGATGTCTATGTGGGTTATTCATCTTCTGGCGGTAACTCGTCTTATGCTTTAGATGATGCCACTACTGATTATGCTCTATGGACAGTAACTTATTCTAGTTCAAGATTCGTTTTTACTAATGTAGGAACTGACACTAGAGTATTGCAATATTACACAACTAGTCCACGTTTTGCTTGTTATACCAGTTCACAACAAAATCTCTTCCTATACAAAAAAGTGGAGGTGGCAACAGACCCATATGCAGTAACATTTGTCGATGGAATAACTACCACATCTCTTACAGAAACAGCAGTAGGTGGTGGCGTAACCACACCTGCTAATACGTTGTCTACAGTTTGTGCTGAGCAAGGTTGGAAATTTGCAGGTTGGTCAACTACTCAACTTGAAGAAGAAACAACAACAACACCAACAATTGAGACTGATGGTTTAAATATATATTATCCAACTTCGGATATTACACTTTATGCCGTATATCAACAAGGTGATGATATCCCTGCTACTACATTTGGAGATTCTGCATCTGAAGAGTGGACTGTCGATGATTCTAGTGGTAGTAGTTATTGGAAGTTATTTAAAGATGATTATATGCAAACTCCAGCATTTACATCAACATATGTGGAGTCTATAACTATTCAGATGGGTACATTTGGTACAGTTTCTGGTTATTCAGCCGTACTCCAAGTTGTTAACGATTCTGAAGTTCTTGCAACAGCAACAGCAGAAAATAGTACTCAGAGTACATCATATACAATAGAAATTAACGAAACGTTATCTGGTACACTTGTTTTCTCTTCGCAATCAACATCTACTAGTGCTGGTTTACGTGTTTTATCTATCACTGTTAATACTAAGACTCTTTATAGCCCGGGTCCTTCATGTACTGAAATTATTACAGTTGAAACTCCTACATTCTCAGTTGAAGGTGGGGATATCACAAAAGATACTTCAGTGGAAATTTATTGCGAAACAGAAGATGCAACAATCTATTATACTACAGATGATAATGTAGAGCTAAGTGCAACAACTGGTACTGAATACCAAAATGTTGCAATTTCAATCGATAAAACTACTACACTTAGAGCAATTGCTGTTAAAGATGGTGTTTCTTCATCTATAGCTACTGCAACATATAATTATTTAACTTTGACGACTATTGCAGAGTTTATTGCTGCTGCTGATACAGAAAATGAGATGACACTTAATGATGTAACAGTAGTGTATCAAAATGGCACTAATACTTGGATTCAAGACGAAACAGGTTCGTTGCTTATTTATGGTTCACTTGGCGACGATGTTGTTAATGGTGATGTAATTACTGGTTTGAAAGGTATATATGCAGAGTATAATGATGTTCACGAATTAGTTAATCCATCATATACATCAGTAGAAACAGGTGGCAATGAGGTTGATCCAGAGTCAGTTGAAATAGTAGATATTACTACAGATGATATTAATAAATACATTACAATTTCTGGTACAGTAACCGCTGATGTATCACTAGCTAATGGTAAATCTACATTCTACATTAAAGATGCAGGTGATAATACAATGACACTTTATACAAACTTCTCTAACATAGAGATGGAACTTCTTGCAGGTGATGCAATAGATGTAGTTGGTGTTGTCTATTATTATAGTAGTGCTATTTGTATCTACCCAATCTCTATAGAAAGAAAAACAAGCACAGTAGCGTGTTCGGTAACATTTGTCGATAGTGATACTGAGATAACATCGACTGAATCGTCGGCATCTGCAGGTGTATCACCTCCTGCTGGTACAGTATCAGATGAATGTGGAGAACAGGGTTGGTTTTTCTCTGGTTGGTCAACAGAACAACTAACCGAAGAGACTACCACAGTTCCAATAATTATAATTGATGCTTCGGATGAATATTATTATCCATATATAGATAGAACCTTTTATGCTGTATATCAACAAGGTGATGATATACCTGCTACTTCGTTTTCATCTCAATCTGATGAATGGACTGTAAATGCGGGTATTGCGTCAGCAGGTACTTATTGGACAATCTGTAGCGGAAACTCATTCACTTCGCCATCGTTTGAACCTACATTTATCGAGTCGGTAACGGTGCAAATGGGTACTTATAATGGAACTTCTGGTAATTCAGCTGTGCTTCAAGTTGTTAATGGAACAGATGTTATTGCAACAGAAACAGCAACATCTACTGCTCAAGCAACGGCTTATACAATAGAAATTAACCAAACGTTATCTGGTACACTTGCTTTTTCTTCGCAATCAACTGATGATAAAGGCTTGCGTATTTTGTCAATCACTATAAATTATGCTGACCCTATATATAGTCCAGAGGCAACAAGTTGTTCTAGTTATACTCAATTACCATCTCCTACTGGATTGAGTGTGTCGGACTTGCTTTCTGATTGTACAGTTGATTTATCTTGGGATTGGCAATTAGATGATAATAACTCAGCTTTAAGTGGAGATGAGACTATGAGTTATTTGGTTACTCTATATTTTGCTGATGGAGAGTTGTTAGCAACTTATACTGCAACTCAAAAAACAGCAAACATATCTGATCTTGAGTCAGAGACATCATACATAGTTACTGTGCAGGCAGTAGCTCAATTAAATTCAAAATATTATTTGGATTCTGAGGCAACGGAATTTTCGTTTACTACAAGTGAATTTACTACGGTTGATATCCCTGTGATATCTACCGAAGTGGATAATTTTACAGAAGTAACAACACTTATGATAACCGCTACTGAGGGTGCAACTATCTACTATACCACAAATGGCGACACACCTACTACAGAGTCTGATGTATTTACTTCATTAACAAATATAGTGATAACTGAGCGCACAACTATTAGTGCTTTTGCCGCACAGGAATATAATAAAAATAGTGCAGTAGTTACTGAGGAGGTAACTATTAAGCCTGTTGGTGATGTAGTTTTTGATGAGGATTTTAGTGGGTTTGATATTGTAACTTCAGAATCAACAAATTATGCAGATGATACAGATGAATTAGATACATATATGCAAGAGTCTGGTTGGAGTGGCAACAATGTCTATAAGCAAGATGGTGGTATTAGAATGGGTACTACATCTATTCAAGGTTGGATAGAGACTCCTGAAATTGACCTCTCAGACAATGGCGGTGTCTATTATGTGGAGTTTCTTGCTGCCAATTGGAGTGGTGGTGCAAATACGATGTATTTGATTATTAATGATGAAACTACAACTGTTGATTTGTATTATAATGGAGCTTATACAGAGAGTGATTTGACAAAATATGTCTGTCGTTTTGAAAATGGAACAGCTACTACAACGATTAAATTCCAGGCGATACAATCTAGTTATGCTCGATTCATACTTGATAATTTAAAGGTGTATCAAAAGGTAACTAAAGCAATCGATGAGGAGACTGATGCCTCTAATATTGATAGTGGAAGTAATATAGAGGTGAGCGATAATGCTACTCTTATTTGCTCTGATGATGCCACGTTTAATATCGTTACTCTTCAATCTGGTGCAAAACTCTCAATAGCAGAGGGTACGAAGTTTATTGCAAATACTCTTGTATTAAATGTAACAGGCGATACTAACTCTGCTGAAATAGATTATACAGATGGTGATTTAGTAGCTAATTTGCAAATTGCTCGCACTTTCAATAGCGACCGCTACTATTTCGTATCGCTCCCTTACGATTGTAATGTGGCGGATATCACAGATGCTGAGGGTAACTCATTGGTTTTATATGATGGCTCAAACGGTGCATCTGCCGATATTGATGTTGTATATTACGACGGTGAGGTGCGCGCTACTAATCCTGATGGTGTATTAAATGGTACGGCATCGTCGTGGGCTTCTTTGGCTTCGGACGGTGTGATGAAAGCTGGTGTAGGGTATAATCTTATGGTGGCAAATGACAATATGACTCTATATTTCCCAGAGGTCTCTACATCTGATATCGATCAAGCAACTTCATCTTCGGTTGAGACTTATGATGCGAAATATGACGATAATGAGGGTTGGAATCTAATCTCTCACTCGCAATTGTCATCGTTCTCTGGAACATCATTCTCTGGTTCAGGTGCGGTAAGTTATGTCTCTTATTTTAATGGCTCTACCTACGATCAATTGGATGTTGCAGATGCAACTCTACTTCCATTTGTGCCATTCTTTGTGCAGGTGGGAACTTTTGGTACAGTCTCTTACGTTGCCACTACATCTGTGTATACCGCCCCAGCACTAGCGCAAGCGGCAACTACAGAGAAATTTAAATTTACAATAGCAAGTTATGATGACGCAACAATCGCAGACGTAACAACTATGGTTGTTAGCGATAAATATACCACAGACTATGAAATTGGTGCTGATTTGTCGAAAATGCTTACTAAAGGCACTGCATATCCGCAAATTTATTCATCGTATGGTGATACTCAATATGCGTTTAACGCAATGCCAAGTTCAGCTATTTCAACCACAAATTTAGGCGTATATCTCCCTAGCGCAGCCACTTATACTCTGTCGCTCAACCAAGACAATGAGGCGTATGAGTCGATATATCTAGTGGATAATACAATGGGTATGAGACATAATCTTATTAATGGTGATTATATATTTACCACTGATGCAGCTGTAAATGATGCAGCGCGTTTCTCAATCGAGATAAGTTATGTGGCTACTGAAACTGTTACTACTGAGAATAGCGATTATATGATATACACTTCAAATGGAGCTATTAATATTGAGAATTTGTGCGGCAGTGGTTCTGTAAATGTTTATGATGTGGCAGGACGATTGATTACTTGTCAGACTGTTACCTCTTCATCTTTTAATGTTTTATCGCTCCCAGCAGGGGTATATATGGTGGCTATTGCAGATGGAGTCTCTATTAGTAGTTATAAAGTTGTTATACGTTAAGTACTCCCCTTAAATATATAATGATAATGAAGAATTCAAAGGTTCAAATATTATTTTTAGCATTAGGCTCATTGGTTCTTATTTTAGGCGTGTTGTTTTATAATCAATCGCAAAAGGACTCTATCGCTTCTAGTGTGGCGGGCAATATACAGTTTTCTAAAACAAGTAATACCCCTATGCGGATTGGTGGCAACCACTATGGTGCTGCTAATTCGATGCCAGATGCAAAGTTGGATTTCTCGTACGATAGAAACATAAGAGGTGCATCTCAATATGTGGCTGCAAATAAAAATAGAGGGCAACAAGATGTGTTGGCTGTCTCAGCAAAGGGATATGATGTAATGGGAAAAACAACTAATACTCAGCACTCAAAGATGCAGTCGCTTGGTGTTAGTGGTTCAGTTCAAATTAGTTATGGTGGTGCGGGTGTTTCGTCAGCCTCTTCTTCGTCAGCCTCCTTTTCTACTTACAGTTCAGTGAATATAGATCAGCCTTTTGCCTCGGCAAATAGCACAGCTGTAACCAGAGCTTGGGGTGATTATAATAATGATCCAGGTGATGTGGTGCCTATTGGCTCAGTTTTGCCGCTGTTGCTTTTGGGTGCGCTATATGCGATGATAAAAATGTTCTTTAAGTCGCCACTTATTTAGGCGATACGATATCAATAAATATATCATTCATCGAGGGTAGTATCTCTTCAAAATGAATTAATTCTCCCTGTGATATGATATTGGAAATTAGCTCGTTTGGGTTGTCGTTGTTTAAGCGCACACTCAAGCGAGATATTCTATTTTCATAGCTGCTGTCTATTATCTCTGCTGCATTGTAGCGGCTTAGGTCAATTGCCCTCTCTGTTCTGCACGCTATGTTATATATCCCCTTTTTGTGCTGCGAACGGATATCTCTCACCGACCCCTCCAATACTACTTTCGAGTGGTTGATAAGTGCTATATTTTGGCACAGTTTCTCTACCGACTCCATATTGTGGGTGGAGAAGATAACGGTGGCTCCGTTGTTGCGCAACTCCAAAATCTCACGCTTTAATATCTCTGCATTTACTGGGTCGAAACCGCTAAATGGCTCGTCGAAAATTAGCAACTCAGGTTCGTGCAATACGGTGGTGATGAATTGCACTTTTTGTGCCATCCCTTTTGATAACTCTTCCACTTTTTTGTTCCACCACCCTTCGATTTCAAACTTCTCAAACCAATATTTCAACCGCTTTTGCGCATCTGTTTTCGATAGCCCTTTCAATCTACAAAGGTACATCGCTTGGTCGCCCACTTTCATTTTTTTGTACAATCCACGCTCCTCTGGCAAGTATCCAATGCGCGACGAATCAGTGAGTTTCAGCTCTTTGCCATCAAATATCACCTCCCCTTTGTCTGGTGCTGTAATAGCGTTGATTATCCTAATGAGAGTGGTTTTACCAGCTCCATTCGGACCTAGCAGTCCAAATATCTCGCCGCGTGGCACTGAGATAGATACGTTGTCTAACGCTAAGTGGTTAGCGTACTGTTTGTATACGTTGTTTACTTGTAGCATAATTTTCGAAGTTACTTTTAGCTTTTTCAGTCTGCAAAGGTAGATAAAAAAACTTACTTTAAAGAAGTAAAAATGTTATTTTTTGTAAAATCGATAATTCTGTTGGCTATTTATATGCCAAATATGAGATAAAATGTGTACATTTGTAGCAATTTTTAGAGAGTAAAAGCGTTTAAGCAACAGAGACTTTATTGTAAGCTAAATGAGAAGATTTGTAAAAATGATTGTTTTATCTCTAATGTGTTGTATGTCAGCCAATAATCTCTATTCGCAAGATACTTTTTTTGCTGAAATAGGGCTTACTACTGGTTGCGGTTTTGTGTTGGGTGATCAGAATAGTACACTCTTTAATTGGGTGGAACCGCTCGGTGGTGTGTATGGAAAATATAAATTTAATGGTTTTTATGAACTCAAATTCCAGATGGATGCTGGGCGGCTAGGTATAAATAATATAGATAATCAGCGTCTTCGTACCACCTATTTCTCCACTCAGGTGCTTGGTGAGTTTAATTTTTTTAATTACGGAGTGAAAAACTGGGAGGCGTATAACTCTTGGGCTTCTCCTGCAATAGTGGCTGGCGTAGGGGTGATTGGTTTTGATGGTGGTGCATCTTTTTTTATCCCTTTTGGAATAGGGGGCAAGTTTAAACTTAATAATCGAACAAATATCGGTTGCTACTGGATGATGAATAAACTGTTTAATGATTCGCTAGATTATTCTAATGATCCTTTTGGCTTGAATGCAAATATATTTAGTAACAGAGATTGGTACTCTACATTGCAGGTTTTTATTTCGTTTAATTTCTATAAAATCTGTGCACCTTGTAGAACTCGCGAGAAGATATTGCACATTGTGTAAGAGAGATGTGGATTAAAGATGTAAAATTTTGATATATGAAAAGTATAAAAGATAGTATAGATTTCAATCGTTTGCCGCAGCATATTGCTGTGATTATGGATGGCAACGGACGATGGGCAAGGCAACAAGGCAAAGAGAGGTTGTTTGGTCACTTGCACGGTGTTGAGTCTGTGCGTGCTATTACTGAGGCTGCTACAGAAATTGGTATTAAATATCTAACGCTATATACTTTCTCTACCGAAAATTGGAATCGCCCTAAGGAGGAGATTGATGGGTTGATGGATCTGTTGGTGGAGAATATCGCAAAGGAGACCCCTACTTTTCATAAAAATAATATTCGCCTTACGGCTATTGGCGATAACTCTATGTTGCCCCCACGTGCACAAGAAAAGCTGCGCGAGTGTATCAACGATACTGCAAATAACACAGGGTTGACTCTGATTCTTGCCCTTAGTTACTCTTCTCGTTGGGAGATTACTAACGCCGCAAAAATCATTGCTCAAAAGTTGAAAGATGGGGAGATTGATATAGATCAAATTAATGATGAGATGGTTTCTAGTAGTTTAACTACTAACGGAATACCCGACCCAGATTTACTGATACGTACAAGTGGCGAATTGCGCCTCTCAAACTATCTGCTTTGGCAATTGGCTTACTCTGAATTATATTTTACTGAGATACTTTGGCCCGACTTCCGCACTGAGGAGTTTTATGCCGCTATATATGAATATCAACAGCGCGAACGACGCTATGGAAAAACCAGCGAACAGCTATAAACTATGATTTGTAAAAAATTCTTTAAACTTTCGGCAACACTTTTAGCCGTAATGATAACTCTATTTTCGCAACCTATTCTTGCGCAAGATGATACGCAAGATGAAGATGATAGATTTTCAGTAGATTACGCTGCAAGGGCTCAAGATTTAACTATTGCCGATATAAAAATTACAGGTGCTGACTCATATGAGGATTATGTGCTTATCGGTTTTTCGGGACTTAATATTGGCGAGAAAATACGCATACCGGGTAATGATATCACCTCTGCTGTAAAACGCTTCTGGAATCAAGGATATTTCTCTGATGTGAAGATTGTGATGGACAGAGTGGAGAATGATAGTGTTTGGCTTACTATCGCACTGAAACAACTTCCCCGTGTTACAAAGGTCAATTTCTTTGGTCTGAAAAAATCTGAAATTGAGGATATTAGTCTAGTGCTTGAGGTGCAAGAGGGTAAACAACTCAACGCCGATGCGATTGATAGAACGAAAATAGCAATATCTAAATATCTATACGAAAAGGGTTTTTATAATGCCGATATTCTTGTTTATCAAAAAAATGATACTCGTATGGATGGCGGTGTTACTGTGGATATCACTGTGGATAAACGCGAAAAGGTAAAGGTAAATGATATTATTGTAACTGGCAACGAGGCTCTTACTATTGCGGCTATCGACCGTGTGATGAAGAAGACAAATCGTCGTGGTAAATTAGTGAATATTTTCAGAGCCAAAAAATTCGTGGAAAATGAGTTTAAAAACGATAAGGATCTGCTTATTGCAAAATATAATGAAATAGGTTATCGTGATGCTGAAATCGTAAGAGACTCAGTGGTGATGCTCAATGATGGACAAATCGATGTATATCTTGAGGTTGATGAGGGCGATAAATACTATTTTGGTAATATCGAGTGGCTCGGAAATACATTGTACAGCAAGGAGTATCTTGATGCTATGTTGAATCTTGAAAAGGGTAGTGTATACAACCAAAAGATAATGAATAAGCGTCTTTTTGAAGATGAAGATGCGCTTTCGTCTCTATATAAGGATAATGGTTATCTCTTTATGCAGCTCGACCCAGTAGAGGTGGGTATTAGTGGCGACTCAATCAATTTCGAGATGCGTATTTATGAGGGTTCTGCTGCTACTATTAATAAGGTGGTGATTAATGGTAATGACCGCCTTTATGAAAATGTGGTGCGCCGCGAGATGCGTGTGAAACCTGGTATGCTCTACAGTCAAAGCGACTTAGTGCGTACGCTTCGTGAGTTGGCGCAATTAAAGCAATTCGACGAGGAGAAGGTGTATAGTGGTGTTGATTTGCAGCCAGATATTGAAAATGGAACAGTGGATTTGGAGTTTAATCTCGAAACAAAATCTTCCGACCAAGTGGAGTTCTCTGCTGGATATGGTCAGTCGGGTGTTGTGCTCTCTGTGGGTCTTACGTTCTCTAACTTTGCAATTCAAAACCTTTTCAAACCAGAAACTTATCGTATTGTACCTCAAGGTGAAGGGCAAACTTTGAGTCTGAAAGCTCAAGCAAATGGTGTATACTACCAAAACTATAGTATCTCATTCTATGAACCTTGGTTAGGCGGTAAACGTCCAAACTCTCTCTCAGTTAGTCTCTTCTATTCGGTGCAAACTGGTCTTAGTGATAGATATTATGATAGTTATTACGACTATAGTAGCTATTACTATTATTATAGTGGTTATAGCAACTCGTCATACAGTACAAGTTATGAGTCGGAATATGACAAAAATGTATATATGAGAACTTTTGGGGGGTCTGTTGGTTATGGTACTAGATTAAAATGGCCCGATGACTATTTTACTTTCTACACAGATATTACATACAAAAGATATTCGTTGAAAAACTGGTATAGCGACTATTATGGATTTGAAACAGGTGAGTCGAATGATATTGCGCTTGGCATAAATCTTTCGCGTAACTCTATAGATAACCCAATTTACACTCGTAGTGGTTCTTCGGTTACTATGTCGGTTAATGCTACATTGCCATACTCTTTGTTCTATCCAAATACAGACTATTCTGAAATGACTATCGAGGAGCGCAGTAAATGGGTGGAATATCACAAATGGGAATTTAGTGCTAAATTTTTCACTCCTCTTTCTAGAGATAGAAAACTGGTGCTTATGACTCGTGCTGAATATGGTTTCTTGGGCTATTACAACTCAGATAAGCGTTCGTCGTTTGGTAAATATTATGTTGGTGGTGATGGTATGTCGGGATATGTAACTCCGGGTACTGATGTTATTGCTATGCGTGGATACTCTATCGGGTCGCTTACTCCATATTCTGGTTCTGGTTATTATGGATATAATGGTAATTTATACACTAAACTTACTCTGGAATTGCGTTATCCTCTGTTGCTTAATCAAACAGCTAATATCTGGGCGTTGGCTTTCCTTGAAGCTGGTAATGCTTGGGAGGATTTTGTAGACTTCAGTCCGTTCGACCTAAAACGTTCTGCTGGGGTTGGGGTACGTGTATATCTGCCAATGTTTGGTCTGCTCGGTGTTGACTGGGCATATGGATTTGATAAAGACCAACTTGGAACTACTGGTGGTAGTAATTTCCACTTTGTGCTAGGTCAAGAGTTTTAGAATTTAATTTGGGGAGTTTTTAGCTCTCCTCTTATGATTTGATTTTTAATCAGGGAGTCTCGTTTTTTGAGATTCCCATAAATAAAATAACTATGAAAAAATTTTACATTATCGCGCTATTTGCGCTTACATCTGTTGCTGTATCTGCACAAAAGTATGCTCTTGTAGATATGGATTATGTGATGAGTGCTATTCCTGCTTATGAAACAGCGAATGAGCAACTTGATATGCTATCAAAAAAATGGCAAGCTGAGGTTGAAGCTCTGTTAGTGCAGGTGCAAACTATGTACAAAAACTATCAAACAGAGATAGTATTTTTGACTGATGAGGCTAAAACTGATAGAGAAAACCAAATTATCGCTAAAGAGAAAGAGGCTAACGACTTGAAACGCACATACTTTGGCACTGAGGGCGAACTATATAAAAAACGTGAGGCACTCGTAAAACCTATCCAAGACGAGATTTATAACGCTATTCAAGAACTATCAAATACTAAAGGATATGATTTGATTTTTGATAAAGCATCTTCTTCTAGTATCGTGTTTGCTGCGCCAAAAATCGATATCAGCGACGAACTTCTAGAAAAACTAGGTTACTCAAAATAGAAAATACAAAAATTTTAATAAAATAAAAAACAAAAATGATTATGAAAAAAATGTTCTTAATCTTGATGGCTGTGGCTCTTCCTTTGTTCGCTATGGCTCAAGATATTAAAGTGGGTTATCTTAACTCGCAAGAGGTAATGATGATGATGCCTGAAGTTAGTGATGTAGAGAAACAATTGGCTACATATAATGAGCAAAACACTAAGTATTTGCAAGGTATGCAGGAAGAAATTCAAGCTAAATATAATAAATATCTCGAAGAGAAAGAGACTTTGTCTCCTGCTATCGCACGTGTACAAGAAGAGGAGTTGATGGGTTTGCAACAACGTTATGAAACAGCTCAACAAACTCTATATCAAGAGAGTCAATCTAAACAAATGGAACTTATCAAACCTTTACAAGAAAAACTTATTGCTGCTATTGCAACTGTAAGCAAAAAACAGGGTCTGCTGTTCACTTATGATACTATCTCTGGTGCGCTTCTTTATCAAAGCGAAAAGATGATTGATATCACTTCGGCTGTGAAAAAAGAGTTAGGTATCCTATAATAATTTACCTAATTTGAATATAAGATGAAAAGAGTTTTACTATTTCTCTTTTTCTCTTCTATTTTCTTCTCTCTATTTGCCCAATCAAATGAAGGTGTTGTGCGTGTGGGGTATATTAATAAGGCGGAGTTTGTTAACTCAATGCCTGAAATAGTTGAGATAGAGGAGAATTTAATTGCCTTGCAAGCTGAGTATGAGGTTGAATATCAAATGATGCTCACCGAATACAACGAGAGGGTTAAGGCATATCTCGAACAACAAAAGGAGATGACAGAGCCGTTGCGTCTCGCTCGTCAAGCTGAAATTACTGAACGAGAGAGCCGTATGAACCTCTATCGCAAAAGATATTTGGCTGATGTAGAGGCAAAACGCAAAGAGGCATATCGCCCAATAATTAATAAGGTGGAGGCTGCAATAAAATCGGTTGCCGAGGAGTTGCAACTGACTATTGTTTTCGACCAAACTACGCCAGTCTATATGTCGTCGGATTGTGTTGATATTCTTCCTTTTGTTATTAAAGAATTGAATTAGATGAAAATTGGCGTTTTTGATTCGGGTTATGGTGGGTTGACTATTCTGGATAAGATTAGAGGCTTAATGCCTGAGTATGATTATATCTACTTAGGTGATAATGCTCGCACGCCATACGGAACTCGCTCTTACGAGGTTGTATATCAATATACTTGGGAGGCTGTGAAGTTTTTACTCGAAAAGGATTGCCAAATTATCATTTTAGCCTGTAATACCGCATCGGCTAAAGCCCTGCGCTCTATACAGCAATATAAATTAAACACCGAGTACCCTAATCGTAGGGTGCTCGGCGTTATTCGTCCTACAGTAGAGGCAATTGATGCCATCACACGAACTAGACATATCGGTTTAGTGGCTACTCCGGGTACGGTGCTCAGTAATTCTTATCCGCTAGAGGTGGCTAAACAATCTCCAGATGTGGTGGTTTATAGTCAAGCCTGTCCGATGTGGGTGCCGCTAATTGAGAATGGCGAGCATAATACTGTGGGGGCTGATTTTTTTGTGCAGCGTGATATCAAGGCTCTATTGTCGCAAGATGAAATTATTGATACTCTCATTCTTGGTTGTACTCATTATCCGCTTTTGATTGATAAAATCAAATCTGCTGTACCTGATGATATTCAAGTGATTATGCAGGGCGAAATAGTGGCTGAATCTTTCAAGGATTATCTTGCCAGACATCCAGAGTTCGAGTCGCTTTGCACTAAAGGGGGTACTATCGAATTTCTTACCACCGAGCACCCCGATAAATTTCAATCCTCTGCATCTACTTTCTTAAATCAACAGGTGAAAGCCTCGTATGTAAAACTATAACGTCAGCACTAATAAATTGCTGATATAAAACATATTCCTATGAAACTGAACTTAAAAAACCCAATAGTCTTTTTTGATTTAGAGACTACAGGCGTAAATATTGCAAAAGATCGTATTATCGAAATTGCATATATAAAGGTTATGCCAAATGGCGACGAGGCGAGCAAAAAGATGAGAATTAATCCTGAGATGCCTATCCCTGCCGCATCTACCGCTGTGCACCATATCACAGATGATGATGTTGCGCAATCACCTACATTTAAACAGGTGGCTCAAGCTCTTGCTAATGATATAGAGGGGTGTGACTTGGCAGGATACAACTCTAATAATTTTGATATCCCTCTATTGGCAGAGGAATTTTTGCGCGCAGGGGTGGAGATTGATCTTAGAAAACGTAAATTTATTGATGTGCAAGTGGTTTTTCATAAAATGGAGAAACGTACTCTTGAGGCGGCATATCAATTCTATTGTAACCAAACTCTGGTTGGTGCCCATAGCGCAGATGCTGATACTCGTGCCACATATGAGATATTGATGGCTCAGTTAGATAGATATCCTACGCTTGAAAATGATATGGAGGCATTGGCGAAATTCACCTCATATAATAGTAATGTGGATTTTGCTGGTCGCATTATCTACAATAATGATGGTGTGGAGGTATTTAATTTTGGTAAGTACAAGGGGGTCCCTGTAGAGGATGTTTTCAAACGTGATATGGGTTACTACAGCTGGTTGATGAATGGAGATTTTGCTCTGCATACAAAGAAAATCTTCACAGAAATCAAACTTCGTATGCGAAACTAATCTTAGGTTTTGTTAGATAACATCATTCGCACAGATATGGGAGTAATTTTTCTAACTCTTCTGGTGCGAAATCTTTGATGTTCTCTAACTCTTCAATGGTAATTTTTCCTTTGTGCTCTTTGTCCCAACGAGTATCGTATATCGCTTTTGCTTGGTAGTAGTTGATATAGGGATGCTGTTTGAGAGTGCGTATAGAGGATTTATTGATATTTATGAGTCGTATAGAATCGGTATTTATCGATATATACGGCTCTAATTTTTTTACTATACTGTCTGGGAAAAATTCAATTTCGCTGAGTTGTGAGGCAGAGTGATAACCTCCCAATATATTGCGAAACGCCACGATTTGGCGTGCTCTGCTACTGCCAATATTAGGTAGAAGTTGCAACAAAGCGGTATCTGCACTGTTCAATTCAAATTCAAAGTAACTCTTTGCGATGTATTTTTTCTCAGTATTAGCTGTGTCGTCAGCGGTTTGTAGATAATTGGTCGGAGGTGGGTATAGAATATAACCACCTTTGTCAAGTGATGCTATTAATAAGGTATCTATTCCGTATATCTGTTTGAATTTATCTGAGTTGCGTATCACTCCTCCTTTGCGCCTATAGCTCAATAGATTATGAGCCATAAATGGTTTAAACCCTAGTTCTAGTAGCTCTATGCTGTCTGCCTTGTTTGGGTCGAAAGCAAAGGTGCGTTGTGCGGGTAGTGGTTCGCTTTTTGGAAAATAATCACTTTTTCTGGTAATGGTATCAAGATGAGCTATCAAAGAGTCTATCTCATAGCTCCTATCCTCGTAGTTAATGGTTCGATTATATACATCTTTGTAGTGAGTATACCAGCGGACAGAGATATATAGTATTGTTGAGATTATGCAGATTATAGTAATATTAATGAGTTGTCTGCCCTCTCTGTTTATATTTTTCATCAATCAAAATTCCCACATTTTAATTTAAGGGGACTTCTATAAACTGCTTTGTAGAAATTTTTGAAAAATTATTAGAACTATTTTGACTAGCATATCGCGAGTTTAGCGGGCTAAATGAGTGATATAAGAGGTAAAATAGGCTAATAAGGATCAAAAATATTGCAAAAGAACTGTTTAGAGTCTCATATTATTAATTTAATTTTTTAATCGGGGAGTTTTTAGATGTCCCCTTAAATCTATCCTCTGGAGTTTATAGAACTCCTTTTATTTATCAACTCAATGTAAACTCCCCTCTTAGCGGACGAATCATTCGCTCTTTCACCTCTTCTGCGGTTGCAAACTTGCCAAGAATAAACATCAATTTAGTAGTAGCAGCCTCTGTTGTCATATCATATCCAGATAAAACACCTGCTTTAATGAGGTTTACACTAGCTTCATATCGTCCCATTTCAACCGACCCTGTACTGCATTGTGATATATTTATAGTGATAATTCCTTTGTTAGTTGCTTCATTGATAACATTATATAACCACTTTGATGTGGGTACGTTGCCAGATCCATAACTCTCTAGTACTACTGCGCGTAACCCCTCTATTGAGTATATAGCGCGTAAGACATCTTCTTTAACTCCAGGGAACATCTTGAGTACCACTATATTTTCGTCGAAATGTTTTGATACCTCAAGTGGTTTTTCTTCCTCGTTTCTATCAACATTTTGCTCGTAATATTTAATGTGCACTCCTGCTCGTGCTAATGGTGGGTAATTGTATGATTTAAAGGCATTAAAATCCTCTGCATTGCATTTGGTAGTGCGACAACCACGCATCAATTTTCCCTCGAAATACAAACACACCTCTGGCACCATTGCTCGTCCATCATCTCTTTTTGCTGCTGCTATCTCAATTGCTGTCAACAAATTCTCTTTTGCATCGCTGCGCAACACCCCAACTGGTAGTTGAGACCCAGTGAATATAACAGGTTTGTTCAAATTCTTGAGCATAAATGATAGTGCAGATGCCGAATATGCCATCGTATCTGTGCCGTGTAGTACCACAAATCCGTCGTAACTGTCGTAGTGGCTGTTTATTACATCTGCTATTTTTATCCAATTCTCGGGTTGGATATCGCTAGAATCTATTAGTGGACTAAATGAGTATGAGCCTATATTTACATGCATTAGCTGCAATTCGGGTATATAACTTAATACTTGTTCAGTTGTAAGTGGGGCAAGTGAATGGTTTTCGCTGTTCTCGCCCATAGATACAGTACCGCCAGTAAATATTAGTAGGATAGAGTTATTTTTGTTCATCGTGGTATTATTATTTTATGCTGCAAAGATACAAAATTTATTTTATACTTGTATCTCAAGCAATGTAAAAAGGCGATTTTTCTTTAAAAGTGATATTTTTTAGTAAAAAATAACATAATTGTAATAGACTAGAGGTGTAACTTTGTTAAAAAAGTATTACCTTTGTCGCCGCAATTTTAATGGGATTTCAAGAAGCTGCTTTGCTAAGGTTTTGTCTTTCCCCTAATTTATTTTTTTCTTCAGGGATTTTTTTTTAAAAAGTCCCCTTAAATAAAATATGAAACTATACTATTTTAATCCTGAGCACGATTTGGCAATGGCTAATGGTGATGCTAATTTTAAATCGCCAGAGGCAGCTTCGTCAATGGCAAGTGATTTGTCGCTACTCCCGTGTTGGTATGCTCGTGAGGGTGCAGCTGTATTTAGCGAGACAGATTCGGGATTGGAGGATAATCCGTTAAATATCAAAGTTGATATAATACCTACTTATCAACTAAAAGAATTACACCCAGAGTCGGTAGAACCGTGGGGATGGGATATGGCTGTGCGTAAATTCTTTTTGCAGAGTGGCGTGAATGAGACGATGCTACCGAATATACAACAGGTGCAGCAGATAAAAGAGTTGTCGCATAGGCGTATTGCGATGGAGGGTATGGATTATCTGCGTAGCCGTTCGATTTTCCCTAACTCTTTTCCTCCTTCTCCCGTAGAGGCTACTTCGATTAAAGCAATTGAAGAGGAGTCTAAAAAATATGACGAAATAGTTCTTAAAGCCCCTTGGAGCGGTAGTGGTAAAGGTGTTTTTTGGTCGAAAGGTAAACTGACTAGTAGTCTTTCGGGGTGGTGTAAGCGTGTGATCGAGAAACAGGGCTCTGTGATGGTGGAACCTGCCCAAACCAGAGTACAAGATTTTGCTATGGAGTTTTTAGTCGAAAATGGTACAGCTCAATTTGCAGGTTATTCCCTCTTTTTTACCGAAGGGAGTGGTGTATATCGTGGTAATAGATTGATGTCTAATGAGATGATTGAGGATAAGTTGTGCCAATGGGTATCGCGCGAACACATACACTGGTTGATTGATGAGATAAAGGGTTTTCTTACTCAAAAAATTGCTCCTTATTATACTGGTTATCTGGGTGTAGATATGTTTGTTTATACTCAAAATGATGAGTATTATATAAACCCTATGGTTGAGATTAATTTGCGTATGACAATGGGTATGGTAGCGCGAATTTTTGCCGATAAATACTTATCTGCTGGTGCAAAAGGGTGGTTTAAGATAGATAATATGTCTCCTTTTGAGCTTTTGCTCGACCATAATATACAAACAAAGAGGTATCCATTGCAGATGGATAACGGACGGATTAAATCGGGTTATTTGTCGTTATGTCCTGTAAATAAGGATACTATATATAGAGTATATGTAGTAGTAGAGGATGGATTAGGTTAAATATTGTTAATGAGTGCAACGTTTTTGTTGTTTGTAGTATCTATTATAAAAATAAGAGCTATATTTGCACTCTGAAAACTAGTGGTTTGGTTAATTAATTGATAAATAAAATTATTCTATGAAATTTAAAACTTTTTTTTCAACACTTTTCTTAGCCATAAGTGTTGCTTTTTGTATCACTTCGTGTGAGACTTCTGAGGTCGATTTATCTGTGCCAGGTGAGGTGCAGTTGTATGGTAACTGCCTAAATAGTGCGGCTAGTAATACTTTGGGTAGTTCTAGTAACTATACTTATAGTGTTGCCTCTCTTTTAAGTGGTGACGGTCTTGCGGCTGAAGGGACAAAAATCTTAGGTGTTAGAATGTACATCGGTGGATCTGTTACTGGTGGTTCTATTTTTGTTGGGTCTAGTTATAGTAACCCAGAGTATTCACAATCATTTACCTATAAAGCTGGTGGTTGGCAATATGTTCTTTTTGATGAATCTATAGAAATTACTGGTGAAGACTTGTATATTGGTTATAGTTGTACAGGTACAGGTTATATCTTAGGTTATGAATCTTCTTCTAGATCAACAAGTTCGGAGTATTTTAATTATGGTAGTGGCTGGACTGGAACTTACTCTGCGCTTGGTGAATATATCTATTGGTCTCTTCAAGCAATTGTTACTGGTGGCGACTACTCTGGTGAAATACAAAACGACATAGTGGTTGAAAGTGTTACTGCTGATAGTTATTCTCTTGCAGGTGATGTTGTAACTATAGGTTGCGATGTGCGTAATAATGGTATTAAGGTTGCTGGTGGTATAACTCTTACGTGTGAATTTGGTGGACAAACTGCCACAGAAACTGTCTCTGACTCTTTAATGAATGGTCAAAGTGCTTATGTTGCATTTAATGTATATTCTCCAAGTCTGGCTGGACAGCAAAATATCACCGTAACTGCTTCTTCTAGCGCAGGAGACGAGGATTCGTCTAATGATGCTTCTACAACTTCTCACTTTATCTATCTTGAGGATTTAGAGCGTAATGCTATTATAGTTGAGCAGTTTACTACGGCTAATTGTGGTTACTGTCCTGCTGGTACGACATATATGTCTGATTATATTGCTGCATTGTCTGATCCATCTAAAGTTGTTTGGGTTGCTCACCATGCTGGATATGGTACTGATGACCTTACTCTTACAGAGAGTTCTACAGTTTGTACTGCGTTAGGCGTTTCTGGTGCTCCTAGTTGTGCAACAAATCGCGTTGATGTTGGTTATGGACTATCTTACCACCCTTATTATGCCTCAACTGATATATTGACTTCTTTGATTAATATGCCTGCTGGTGCGACTATTGATTTGACTACTGATTACGATGATACAACTAGCGAATTGACAGTTAATGTTTCGGGTCGTACTACTTCTACTACTTCTACCAACTATATTACTGTTTTGGTTAAACAAAGTGGTATTGTTATGTCGCAAACTGATTATAATACAACAGGATATGTGAATTCAACTTACTCACATAACAATGCTCCTCGTGCTTTCCTTTCTGCTGCAATTGGTGATGAGTTAACTATTGACAGTGAAGGTAACTATTCTGAGCAATATACTTATACTATCCCTAGTGCTATTGGTGGTTACGACTGTGTAGCTGAAGATATGGATGTTGTGGTATATATACATGGTTATATCTATTCTGAATCTACTTGTCTTGTTTATAATGCAGATCAAGTATCTGTTGTTGGCGACACAGAACCTGCAAGTATCAAAAGATTGTATATGAATGATAATACGACATCTGTTAAATCGGATTCTCCATTCTTGTTTAGTGAAGATCTATACAGAACTTGTGTTAAATAATATTTTGATTAAAATATAAACCATTATCTAGTTCTCGCTAGATGGTGATAATATAAAAGGCTGAAACTTCTAATTATTTGAAGTTTTAGCCTTTTTTTTTCTTCTTTCGGAGAGTTGTAAAAATTATCTAAAAATCCCACCTAAAAAACTGATTAAAATATAGTTGCTATGTGATAAAAAAATTATATCTTTGTGCAATTGTTGTATCATATCAATAAATGGCGTAATTATGTCATTTTGGTATGTGCAACGTTGATTGTAATATGCTGAAAATCAATGAGATTATATAAACAAATAATTATCTATAACTATGAAATTGTTAGAAAGAATTAAACAGCAAGCGCAACAAAATCCGCAAAGAATTGTGTTGCCTGAAGGAACAGAACCTCGTACGATGCAAGCAGCAAATACTATTTTGCGCGATAAAATAGCAAATCTTATACTTTTAGGTAACCCTACAGAGATTGCTCGCCTTGCAGAAGAGAATGGATTAGAGTATATTAAAAATGCTATAATTATTGATCCAGATAATAATCCTGACTTAGAGAGATATGCAACTCTACTTGCTGAATTGCGCAAGAGAAAGGGTATGACTATCGAGGAGGCTAGAGAGTTAACAAAAAATCCGCTATATCTTGCATGTTTGATGATTAAGAGTGGTGATGCAGATGGCGAACTAGCAGGTGCAGCAAATACTACTGGGAATGTATTGCGCCCAGCACTCCAAATTGTAAAAACTACACCGGGTGTTAGTTGCGTTTCGGGTGCTATGATGCTCTTTTCTCCTGCCAAACAATATGGCGAAGAGGGTATGTTTATGGTGGGTGATGCAGCGGTGGTGCCTAACCCTACTGCCGAAGAGATGGCGCAAATAGCAGTATCTACTGGTGCTACAATGCGTGCTCTGGCTCATATAGAACCTCGCATTGCGATGTTGAGTTTCTCTACAAAGGGTAGCGCATCTGGCGAAATGGTTGATAAAGTGGTGCGTGCTACTGAGTTGGCTCGCCAACTAGCTCCTGATATGTTAATTGATGGCGAACTTCAAGCCGATGCGGCAATGGTGCCGTCGGTAGGCGAATTTAAGGCAGCTGGCTCGCCTGTCGCAGGTCACGCAAATGTGCTTATATTCCCTTCTCTCGAAGTGGGTAATATCGGCTACAAAATGGCACAATATCTTGGTGGCGTAGAGTCTATCGGTCCAGTTTTACAAGGTATCGCAGCCCCAATCAACGATTTAAGTCGTGGCTGTTCGGTGAGCGATGTAGAAAATATGATTGCTATAACTGCTTTGCAAGCAATAGCCCTAAAAGGTGAATGAATTATTAAAAATCAAATAATAACGATACTATGAAAATATTAGTTTTGAATTGTGGTAGTACTTCTATTAAGTACAAACTTTACGAGATGACGTCGAAAGAGGTTTTGGCGCAAGGTGGTATTGAACGTCTTGGAACTCCAGAGTCGTTTTTGAAATTTACATTAGCAGATGGCTCTAAAAAGGTTATCGAAAAAAATATGCCTGAACATACTGTGGGTGTCGAGTTGATTCTCGAGGTGCTTACTGGTGAAGAATATGGCTGTATCAAGTCGCTTACAGAAATAGATGCTGTAGGTCACAGACTTGTGCATGGTGGCGATAAATTCAACTCTTCGGTTGTAATTACTCCTGAGGTGTTGACTCAAATGGAAATATGCACTGAGTTAGCTCCGCTTCATAATCCTGCAAACCTAAAAGGGGTGGCGGCTATTACTACTATTTTGCCAAATATTCCTCAAGTGGGTGTATTTGATACTGCATATCACCAAACTATGCCTGCTCACGCATATATGTATGCTCTCCCTTATGAGTATTACGAAAAACATGGTGTGCGTCGTTATGGTTTCCACGGTACATCGCACCGCTATGTTTCGCGTCGTGCATGCGAATTTTTAGGGTTAGATTATGGCAATTGTAAAATGATTACTGCTCATATCGGTGGTGGCGGCTCTATCACTGCTATCAAAGATGGTAAATCTATCGACACCTCTATGGGTCTCACTCCTGTTGAGGGGCTTATGATGGGTACTCGTTCAGGCGATGTGGATTTTGGTGCTATGACTTACTTGATGAAAAAAGAGGGTCTATCTATCGATGAGATAAATGATGTGGTAAATAAAAAATCTGGTGTGCTTGGTATTTATGGCAAATCTAGCGATATGCGTGATATTGAGGCTGCTGTGGCGGCAAATGAGGAGCGTGGTAAATTGGCTCTTGATATGTTTGAATATCGTATTCTTAAATATATAGGTGCCTACACTGCTGCATTAAATGGCGTTGATGTGCTTGTATTTACTGGTGGTGTTGGTGAAAATCAACAACAAACACGCGAAAAAGTGTGTAAGGGTCTTGAGTATCTTGGTGTGACTATAGATTGTGAACTAAATGCTAAATCACGTGGCGAAGAGATTCTTCTCTCTCTCCCAGATTCAAAAGTAAAAGTGGTTGTTATCCCTACAGATGAGGAGCTTACAATCGCTCAAGACACAATGGAACTAGTTAAGTAAAATTTTAAGAGGGCTTCTAAAATAGCCTCGAATAAAAATAAAAATCTTAAATAAAAATAATTAGAATGAACTACAATGTAATGTCAGCTGAAGAGGCTGCAAAATTTATTAATCACGGAGATATTGTTGGCTTTGGTGGATTTACACCTGCTGGCTGTCCAAAAGTGGTGCCAACTGCAATAGCTCAACGTGCTGCTGAGTTTCACGCTCGTGGCGAAGAATTTAAAATTGGTATGTATACTGGTGCATCTACTGGCGCAAGTCTTGATGGCGAGTTGGCTAAAGCTGATGCGATCTTGTTCCGCACTCCATATCAATCGGATAAAACTCTTCGTGAAAAACTTAACAAACAAGAGGCGCACTATTTTGATATGCACCTTAGCCATTTGGCTCAAGAGTTGCGTTATGGCTTTATGCCAAAACCAAAGTTCGCTATAGTTGAGGCTTGTGAGGTTACTCCTGCGGGTGAAATTGTTCCTACATCTGGTGTAGGTATCTTTCCTACTATCTGTAACTTAGCAGATTATATTATCGTAGAGCTTAATTCAGAACAACCAGCTACTCTTCGTGGTCTTCACGATTTATACGAACCTGCCGACCCCCCAAAACGTAAACCAATTCCAATTAATAAACCTTTCGATCGTTGTGGCTCTCCATACGTACGTGTCGACCCTAAAAAGATTATCGCTGTCGTAAAAACTAGCGTGCCTAACGAGGTGGGTGGTTTTGCTCCGGTAGACGAAGTTACTGCTAAAATTGGTGCTAATGTAGCCCATTTCTTGGCTAATGAATTAAAAGAGGGTCGTATCCCTAAAAAATTCTTACCTATCCAATCGGGTGTGGGTAATATCGCAAATGCTGTACTTGCATCTCTTGGCGAAAATCCAGATATCCCTCCATTCGAAATGTTTACTGAGGTAATTCAAGATGCTGTAATCGGTTTGATGCGCGAGGGTAAATGTAAATTTGCGTCTGGTTGCTCTCTTACTGTGTCGCAAGCGGTTCTTGATGAGGTATATAGCGATTTGTATTTCTTTAAAGAACGTATAGTTCTTCGTCCTCAAGAGATTTCAAATAACCCAGAACTAGCGCGCCGTATGGGCTTAATCACTATCAATACTGCTCTCGAAGCTGATATTTTTGGTAATGTAAACTCTACTCACGTACTTGGTACTAAAATGATGAATGGTATTGGTGGTTCTTGCGACTTCACTCGCAACGCTTATATCTCAATATTTACTACTCCGTCTACAGCTAAAGGGGGTAATATCTCTGCTATCGTGCCGATGGTATCTCACCTCGATCAATCAGAACACTCAGTGAAAGTGCTTATCACTGAACACGGTGTGGCTGACCTTCGTGGTAAATCTCCAATTCAACGCGCTCACGAAATTATCGAAAATTGTGTTGCTCCTGAATATAAAGATATGTTACGTAAATATCTTGAGTCAGCTCCGCTAGCTCATACTCCAATGAATATGGAGACTTGTTTATCTTTCCATAAAGCATTCGCTGAAACAGGCGATATGCGCAACGCAAAACTTTAATTTTATCGGGGAGTTTTTAGAAGTCCCCTTAATAAAATATATCTAGTCGGTCTCTCCATCGGGGAGTTTTTAGAAGTTCTCCATTTTTTTTGGTGAGGTCGACTGTTTTTTAACTTTTTGGTTCTTTTGTTTCGGGTCTCAATCCTGATAAAATACCTTGAATTAATACTTTAATTATATGACTTTAGATTTTAAACACCAAATTTCAGCAGGTATACCTGATATTTTACCTGCACCAAAACCTTACGAATCAGATATTAACCACGCTCCTAAACGTAAAGAGATTTTGTCCGATGCCGAAAAGGAGTTGGCTCTAAAAAATGCGTTGCGTTATTTCGATCCTAAACATCATGCCGTTTTGGCTCCTGAATTTGCCGATGAGTTGCGAACATATGGTCGTATTTATATGTATAGATTTCGTCCTGATTATGAGATGAAAGCTCGTAATGTTAATGATTATCCTCATCGTTCTGTTCAAGCAGCTTCAATAATGATGATGATTCAAAATAATCTCGATTATGCAGTGGCTCAACACCCTCACGAACTTATAACTTATGGTGGTAATGGGGCTGTATTTCAAAACTGGGCACAATATTTGCTCTGTATGAAATATCTTAGCGAGATGACTGACGAGCAAACTCTTGTAATGTATTCTGGACACCCAATGGGTCTTTTCCCTTCGCATAAGGATGCTCCTCGTGTGGTGGTTACTAATGGTATGATGATACCAAACTATTCTAAACCTGATGATTGGGAGAAATTCAATGCTCTTGGTGTTACTCAATATGGTCAAATGACTGCTGGCTCATATATGTATATTGGTCCGCAAGGTATCGTGCACGGTACTACTATCACTGTGATGAATGCCGCTCGTAAGCAATTAGCTGCTGGTGAAACGGATTTTCGTGGCAAAATCTTTATCTCTTCGGGTCTTGGTGGTATGTCTGGCGCACAACCAAAAGCTGGTGTTATCTCTGGTGTAGTGGCAGTTGTTGCCGAAATTAATCCAAAAGCTGTTCACGTGCGCCACTCGCAAGGTTGGGTAGATGAGGTATATACCAATTTAGATGAACTTATCCCTCGTATGATTCAAGCATCAGCCAATAAAGAGGCTGTATCGCTTGCTTATCAAGGTAATATCGTTGATTTGTGGGAGCGTCTTGCTGCAGATGATATCTATGTTGATTTAGGTTCTGACCAAACCTCACTGCATAATCCTTGGGCTGGTGGATACTATCCAGTGGGTTATTCGTATGAAGAGAGTAATAAAATGATGGCTGAAAATCCTGAGGCTTTTAAAGCTGCTGTGCAGGAGTCTCTTCGCCGTCAAATCGCTGCTATTAATAAACTTACAGAAAATGGTATGTATTTCTTTGATTATGGTAATGCTTTCCTTCTCGAGTCGTCTCGTGCAGGTGCTGATGTAATGAAAGATGATAATACTTTTAAATATCCATCTTATGTACAGGATATTATGGGTCCTATGTTCTTCGATTATGGTTTCGGTCCTTTCCGTTGGGTATGCACTAGTTGCGACCCTAACGATTTGGCTATCACGGACCGTATCGCAGCTGAGGTGCTTGAGGAGATTAAACTTATTGCGCCTGCCGATATCAAAGGTCAACTCGAAGATAACATCCATTGGATTCGTGAAGCTCAAAAAAATAAATTAGTAGTTGGTTCGCAAGCTCGTATCTTATATGCTGATGCAGAGGGTCGTGCAAAAATTGCAAAAGCATTTAATGATGCTATCGCTTCTGGCGAACTTTCAGCTCCTGTCGTACTTGGTCGCGACCATCACGATGTGTCGGGTACTGATTCTCCTTACCGTGAAACGTCTAACATTTATGATGGTTCATCTTTTACTGCGGATATGGCGGTGCAAAACTGCATTGGCGATGCTTTCCGTGGCGCTACTTGGGTATCTATCCACAATGGTGGCGGTGTAGGTTGGGGCGAAGTAGTTAATGGTGGTTTTGGTATGGTGATTGATGGATCTGCCGATTCTGAACGCCGCCTGAAATCTATGCTACTTTGGGACGTAAATAATGGTATCGCTCGCCGCTCTTGGGCGAGAAATGAGGGTGCACGATTCGCTATCCAACGCGAAATGGAGCGCACTCCTGGACTTGTGGTTACAATGCCAAACATAGTCGATGATGATTCTATAATAAAAAACGCACTTTTGGGTGGTAAATAATCCTCCCTATATTATTAATCTTAAGGGAACTTCTAATTGTTTCCACAAAAAAAGAATATCATGATACATGAAATTTCACCTGCTCATATCTCAATAGATGATGTGAAGCGCATAATCCGTGGGGGTTATCAACTAAAACTTTCTGACGAATCTATTCGTCGTATAGAGGAGTGCCGTAATTATTTGGATAAAAAGATGGAGACTCAAAAGGAACCAATTTATGGCGTAAGTACTGGTTTTGGTTCGTTATGTAATATCTCTGTTGGTCTTGATGATCTTTCGCAATTACAAAAAAATCTAGTGATGAGCCACGCATGTGGTACTGGTGATGAGGTAGATAGCGAAATTGTAAAAATTATTATGTTGTTGAAGATTCAATCGTTGCAATATGGTTTTTCGGGTGTGCAACTTGTTACTGTACAACGCCTTATTGATATGTTCAACAATAACATACTCCCTGCTATATATCAACTTGGCTCACTTGGTGCATCTGGTGATTTATCGCCTTTGGCGCATATGTCGTTGCCTCTGCTTGGTCTTGGCGAGGTATATTACAAGGGCGATAAACTTCCAATGTCGGAAGTGGCACCTCAATTTGGTTGGGAACCTATCACTCTCAAATCAAAAGAGGGGTTAGCCCTTCTTAATGGTACGCAGTTTATGGCTGCTCATGCCACTTGGGCTCTCTTCCGTGCAGATGAAATTAGCGACGCATCTGATACTGTGGGTGCTATTTCTCTGGATGCGTTTGATGGTCGTATTGAACCGTTTACCCACGAGGTGCATGCTGTGCGTCCTCACAACGGTCAAATTACTACTGCTGCTCGTATCCGTCAATTGTTAGAGGGTAGTGAGATAATTGTCAGAAAGAAAGAGCACGTGCAAGATCCATATTCGTTCCGCTGTATGCCGCAAGTGCACGGTGCATCTAAAGATGCTATCGCTTATGTGCGTTCTGTAGTAGAGGTAGAGATTAACTCAGCTACCGACAATCCAACTGTTATTCCTGAAAAGGATATGATTATCTCTGCTGGTAATTTCCATGGTCAACCGCTTGCAATTGTAATGGATTTCTTATCTATTGCTCTAGCCGAATTAGGTTCTATCTCAGCGCAACGTGTTACTCAACTTATTGGTGGCAAACGTGGTTTGCCTAATTTCTTAGTGGCTCACCCAGGTTTAAACTCTGGATTTATGATTCCTCAATATACAGCGGCATCTATCGTTAGCCAAAGTAAACAACTCTGTATGCCAGCTTCTGTCGACTCAATTGAATCTAGTCAAGGTCAAGAAGATCACGTATCTATGGGTGCTAATGCC
>JAWXTU010000013.1:0-33201 GCA_044433285.1 bacterium
CCTAAAAATAAGGCTCTTATCAAATATCTTTCGGAGCAAGGCATCAAACAAATCTTGATTAAAACTGAAGAGTTTTATATGCAAGAGAACAACAAAAATATGCACGTTGCTACTGATCCTTTGTTGTTTGTAATTGATGAAAAACATAATTCTATCGACCTAACAGATAAGGGTATTGATATAATGACAGGTTCTACTGAAGACCCTAATTTCTTTGTATTACCCGACGTGGGCTCAGAGATAGCAGAGGTGGAAAAATCAACTATGTCTGACGAAGAGAAACAACAAAAGAAAGATGACTTGTTGCAAAACTATTCGATAAAATCAGAACGTGTACACACAGTAAATCAACTACTTAAAGCATACACTCTATTTGCAAAAGATGACCAATATGTGGTGGTGGACAATAAGGTGATGATTGTAGATGAGCAGACTGGTCGTATTATGGACGGTCGTAGATATAGCGACGGACTACACCAAGCTATCGAGGCTAAAGAGCATGTGAAAGTTGAAGCTGCTACTCAAACATTTGCAACTATTACATTGCAAAACTACTTCCGTATGTATAATAAGCTATCGGGTATGACTGGTACGGCTGAAACGGAGGCTGGTGAATTGTGGGACATCTATAAACTTGATGTGGTGGTGATACCTACCAATCGACCTATCTCTCGTAAAGATTTAGATGATAGAGTTTACAAAACCAAACGCGAAAAATATAATGCTGTAATTGAGGAGATTGTAGATTTAGTAGGACAAGGTCGCCCGGTATTGGTGGGTACTACATCGGTTGAAATATCTGAACTTTTGAGTCGTATGCTCACAATCAGAAAAATTAGACACAATGTATTGAATGCAAAATTACACCAAAAAGAGGCTGATATCGTTGCTGAGGCAGGGCAACCTGGCACTGTAACAATTGCTACAAATATGGCAGGTCGTGGTACGGATATCAAACTATCAGCAGAGGTAAAAAAAGCGGGTGGTTTGGCTATTATTGGTACAGAACGCCACGAGAGCCGCCGTGTTGACCGCCAGCTGCGTGGTCGTGCTGGTCGTCAAGGAGACCCAGGTTCATCTGTATTCTATGTGTCTCTCGAGGATAATTTGATGCGCTTGTTTGGTTCTGAAAGAATTTCAAACGTGATGGATAAACTCGGATTCCAAGAGGGTGAGATGATTGAACACTCAATGATATCAAAATCTATTGAGAGAGCACAGAAAAAGGTGGAAGAGAACAACTTTGGTATTCGTAAACGTCTTTTGGAATATGACGACGTGATGAATGCACAACGTACTGTAATTTATGCTCGTCGCCGCCACGCTCTTATGGGCGAACGAATTGGTGTAGATATCCTAAATACGCTATACAACACAGCCGAAAGTATTGTGGCAAACACACATGGAGCTCTTGATTATGATGGATTTGCATTTGACACCATGTCTACTCTAGCAATAGACGCACCAGTAGATGCTGACGAATTCAAATCGCAAAAAGCTGAAAAAATTACAGATAAAATCTTTGATGAGGCGTATATTTCATTCAACCGTAAGATGGAAAAAATGGCAGAAGTTGCCAACCCTGTAATCAGACAAGTGTATGAAAATCAAGGTGCACAGTACGAAAAGATACTTATCCCTGTTACAGATGGGAAACGTATGTATAATGTGCCTGTAAACCTAAAAGAGGCATACGATAGCGACTCAAAAGAGTTGATTAAAGCATTTGAAAAATCTATTCTTTTGCATACTATCGATGAGGGTTGGAAAGAGAATTTACGTGAACTAGATGACTTGCGCCAATCGGTACAAAATGCAACTTACGAACAAAAAGATCCGCTGTTGATTTACAAGTTAGAATCTTATACCCTATTTAAAAAGATGGTAGAAGAGAGTAATCGTAAAATCACATCAGTATTGATGCGCGCACAAATCCCAGTACGCGATCCAGAACAGGTGCGCAAAGCTGAGGAGGCTAAACGTCAAGATTATAGCAAATACAAAACTCAAAAACAGGAGTTATCTGCCGATGGCACTGCTGCTGCAAATGCCGCAAATAGAGACACACGCGAACGCCAAGTAACGCAACCAATACAGGCAGAAAAGACTGTAGGACGAAATGAATTGTGCCCTTGCGGTTCTGGTAAAAAATTCAAAAACTGCCACGGCAAATAATGGTTTTAACGTAATATAGTTTTATATATAATATAGTTTTATATATAATAAGGGAACTTAAAAAACTCCCCAGATAAAAAACAAACTAATTTAATTTATGATACAACGTGATGTAATTATAGCTTGCGATTTTGCAAGTGCAGAGGAGACATACAAATTTCTTGATAAATTTGAAGAGGAGAAACCATTTGTAAAAATCGGTATGGAGCTTTTCTATGCAGAAGGTCCTGCAATTGTTCGTGAAATAAAACGTCGTGGACATAGAATCTTTTTAGATCTTAAACTGCACGACATTCCTAATACAGTTAAAAAGTCTATGGCTGTTTTGTCTCGCCTAGATGTGGATATGTGTAACTTGCATGCAGCAGGCACAATTGAGATGATGCGCTCTGCACTCGAAGGACTTACTCGTGCAGATGGCACTCGTCCGCTACTGATTGCAGTTACACAACTCACCTCTACTAGCGAAGAACGTATGCAAAACGATCTTCTTATTAATGGTAGCATTAATGACGTGGTAGTACACTACGCGCGCAATGCACAAACAGCTGGATTAGATGGTGTTGTATGCTCGCCACTAGAGGCTGGATTGGTAAAAGAGGCTTGTTCTACATCGTTTATCACGGTTACTCCTGGTATACGTTTTGCCGATGGTGAAGTTGGAGATCAGGTGCGCATTACTACACCTGAAAAAGCACGCCAAATTGGCACTGACTATATCGTTGTAGGACGACCAATTACAGCTGCGCCAGACCCAGTGGCTGCATATCGTCGTTGTATGAGTGAATTTGTTTAATAATATAAAAAGGTATTTATTTAATCAAGATATTTAGTTTAATCAAGAAATTAGTTTACCTAAAAAACTAAAGAGGCTTCTAAAAATTCCCCGAATATAAACAAAATTAAAAAATAATGGAAAAACAGATCGCTAAAGATTTATTATCAATACAAGCAGTATTTCTTCGTCCTGAAGAGCCTTTTACTTGGGCTAGTGGCATTAAAAGTCCTATATATTGCGACAATCGTCTAACTCTATCATCAGTTGCAGTCCGCAATGATGTGGAGAACGGACTAGCAGAAATAATACGTACAAAATTTGCTGATGCAGAGGTGCTTATGGGAACATCTACAGCTGGTATTGCACACGCTGCCATCACTGCTACAATCTTAAATTTGCCTATGGGATATGTACGCTCTGGATCAAAAGATCACGGACGCGGCAACCAAATCGAGGGTAGATTAGAGAAAGGACAAAAAGTGGTAGTGGTAGAGGATTTAATCTCAACTGGCGGCAGTTGTATCGACGTGGTAAATGTATTGCGTGAGGCTGGAGCCGATGTTCTTGGTGTTGCAAGTATCTTTACATATGGAATGCAAAAAGGATTAGATAGATTAGCCGATGCAAATGTAATAAATTACAGCCTTTCAAACTTAGATACACTTGCAGAAGTGGCTGTTGAAGAGGGATATATACAAGCTGACGACAGTCAACGCTTAATAGATTTCCGCAACAATCCATCTGATGAATCTTGGATGAAAAAATAGAATAATATAAAACTGAGAATACTTAATATATGCGTCATCTGTTAGACCCTACCGACTTCGCTGTAAGCGAGATTGATGAAATAATCAATTGCGCACTTGATATAATTGACAATGGCGAAAAATACGCCACTGCTTGTAAAGGAAAAATATTAGCTACTCTATTTTATGAACCAAGCACTCGCACTCGATTGAGTTTTGAGACTGCAATGCTTCGCTTGGGTGGTAGTGTAATTGGGTTCTCTGATGCTGCAAATTCGTCGGTAAGCAAGGGTGAAACTGTGGCAGATACCATAAGAGTTATATCTTGTTTTGCAGATATCGCTGCAATGCGCCACCCAAAAGAGGGTGCACCTCATCTTGCAGCAGAATATGCCACAATACCAATAATCAATGCAGGCGATGGAGGACATAGTCACCCAACACAAACTCTGACTGACCTACTCACAATCCGCAGAGAACTAGGCAGTTTTGATAACCTAACAGTTGGACTTTGTGGCGACTTGAAATATGGTCGCACCGTGCACTCGCTAGTGAAAGCGATGGGACGATATGAGAATGTGAAATTTGTATTTATTGCACCCGACGAACTAAAAATGCCTGATTATATCAAGGAAGAGATGCAATTTGCAAAATCACAAGAGTATATAGAGGTGAAAACACTTGAAGAGGCGATGCCAACTCTTGATGTGCTATATATGACACGTGTACAACAAGAGAGATTTGATAGCATTGAGGAGTATAACCGACTAAAAGATAGCTACATACTAGACTCTACAAAGATGACTCTGGCTAAAAAAGATACGATTGTACTTCACCCACTCCCTCGTGTAAATGAAATTACACCAGAGGTGGACAATGACCCTCGTGCTGCATATTTTCGTCAAGTAGAAAACGGCAAATTTGTTCGTATGTCGCTAATCTATAACCTCATACAGTGGAGAGAGTGTGTAAATCAAAACAGAGAGAGTTACACAGAGGGAACCAAATGTTCAAATAGCAGATGTATATCTACAGTAGAACCTACTAAATTGCTATACAGAAAAGGAGAAGATAATAAATATAGATGTATCTATTGCGATGCTGAGTTAGCTTAATATTGCTAGCTATTATTCAATCACGTCAGTCTCAGTAATTTGTATTTCAAAATCCACAGGATATAGCATATCAATAGTGCCATCATCCTCAATTACAGAAGGGAGCAGTTTGTATTTCACAATCAACTGCTCTTTTTTTGCGCCATAAATTAAAAATTGCCCATAAACCGACATTGCACGCTCGTATGCAACATCAAGACTCTTTTGTTTAGTCGACCCAGTTTCATCTGCATATCCAGTTATACTCAATTGGCAATTAAGATTGTTATCCAAAAAATTCGTAATCGCTGATATAGCAGTACATTGTCGACCTGTTGGTCCAAAAACAACTTGTCCGAATTTATACTCAACCTTAAAATTATACCTATCTATTATCTCAAAAAAATCTAATCTATACTGAATAGAAGAGGCATAAATATCCAAAAGACTATCCATAACAACCAATTTTTCATTGCGCTGTTCTGATACTATATCTTGCACACTTTTACCTAACTCTTTATAATCTTCGTTAGCAAGAAATAGTTTGTGAATACTTATAGGCGATGGATCAAAGGATAGATTATCTATAGTTTCAATAAAATTTGATGCTAAACTCAATTTTTGCTCCGCTACCACCAATTTCCTATATAAATACGAAGGGATAATATCTTTTGCCTCCTCATCAAACGAATCGTATATACTACGCGCTGCCACTATATCTTTAAAATCACTACTAGTAACCATATGTGGTATTGCTGACAAAAATGCACAAAACTCACTAATAGTATCGAGCAATGCAATTTGATTATGCGCATTGTAAAGTTTCGATAAATTGGTAATAGTTACATAACTTTTCCCAAATTCATCCAACATATCATACTGATATTCAATATCATTAATCAATACAGAATCTTGCAACTGGAATTCATCTGGCAACATACAAATAGATTTATTTATATCATTTGCCTTAATCAACTGCTTTATATTAGAGATATTGGCATATATTTTGAGAGTATAAATATTAGGAATGTATTGTTGCTGATTTTCTGACAGATTGAAATATGAATAGCCTACATCGCTTACCAAAGTGGTATCTTTTAGAGTGATTTTGCTAGATTCTGGCATTGATTTAATCATATTCTTTACAGATTCTACCTCACGACGTTCGCTACGCTGTAGTTTTTTGCGCACATCTTTAGCCTCTACAACAGCGGAAAATAGTAGAAAGAGAGAGAATATGTAGAAGAATATACGGTTCATTAATAATCTTAAATTTATATTCGGGGAGTTTTTAGAAACCCCTTTGATTTTCAGAGCGCAAAATTAACATATTTTTCCGAATAAAAAAAGCACAACACATTATTTATTAGAAAATGGAGAAAAAAGAGACAAGATTAAAGAAAAAGTTGTATCTTTGTATCCTTAAAACAAAAATTAAAAAACAAGAAATTATGGGAACTGGTTATTGGATTATTTTTGGTGTTATTGCACTAGCAAGTTGGCTAGTACAATCATCACTACAACGAAAATTTAAACAATATTCAAAAGTGGCACTTCCGAGCAGAATGACAGGTGCTGATGTTGCAAGAAAGATGTTGAGAGATAATGGTATCACTGATGTTGATGTGGTTATGACACCAGGACATTTGAGCGACCACTACAATCCTGCAACAAAAAAGGTAAATTTAAGTGAATCTGTATATGGCAATTACTCTATTGCGGCGGCAGCTGTAGCAGCACACGAGTGCGGACACGCCGTGCAGCATGCAACACAATACGCACCTCTAAAAATGCGTTCGGCACTAGTGCCTATGGTTAGTTTTGCATCGCAATGGATGCACTGGTTGTTGTTAGCTGGTATGATTTTCTTTGCTAGTTTTCCTCAACTGCTTCTGATTGGCATTATCCTATTCGCTTCTACTACCCTCTTCAGCTTTATAACTCTACCGGTAGAGATTAACGCTAGCACACGTGCGGTAAGTTGGTTGAGAAATGCAGGTATCACAAACGACCAAACAACTACGATGGCAGAGAGTGCATTGCGCTCAGCAGCATACACTTATGTAGTTGCGGCATTAGGATCATTGGCTACTCTGCTCTATTATGTATTTATATTTTTAGGTCGCAGAGATTAAAAGATTATGGTATCAATTATAGTAGCAGTAGATGAGAAGATGGCAATCGGGCGTGATGGAATTATGCCTTGGAATTTGAGTGATGACCTGAAGAGATTTAAAGCTATCACCACTGGGCACACCGTGGTGATGGGCAGAAACACTTGGCTCTCGTTACCATTCAAACCACTCAAAAATCGTCGTAACATTGTAATTTCTAGAACAATGGCTGCGACTGATGGTTGTGAAATAGCCACAAGCACAGAACAAGCATTAGAACTATGCGCATCTGACGAAAAGGTATTTATAATTGGTGGTGCTACAATATACAATCAACTAATAAACTCTGTTGACGAATTGATTATCACGCATATACACGAAACTTTTAGTGATACTGATACTTTCTTCCCTACGATAGATGCAGAAATATGGCAAGAGCACGAGAAAAGTGAAATATTATATGATGATAAGAGCAATCTTCATTATCAATACGTTAACTATATCCAAAAAAAATAAAACACTATAAGGAGCTACTAAAAAATCCTCAAAAAAATACTATATGAAATTTTCCATAGAAAACTTTTTTAAACGATTACGATTTAAATATCAAGTAATCGTACTCAACGAAAAAACTCTTGAGGAGGCATTTTATGCGCATATATCTCAACTAACAATTATCACTAGTGTATCGCTTTTTGCTATTATCTCTTTTGCACTATTCTCTCTATTAATCTTCATTACCCCACTGAAACATATGTTGCCTGGTTTTGCTGATGTGGCAGTAAAAGGTACGGTAATAAATACCTCTTTGCGGGCGGACTCAATAAACACTCAACTAGAATATAACAACCAACAGATACTTTTGATAAAAAATATTATCATGGGTAATCTGCCTAATGATTCTACCCTCTCGCCAGACTCGGTGTCGCTAGATGCCTGGAGTGATATTTCTGTGGGGATAAGTGAAAATGAGATGAGTTATATCGCTGCATACGAAGATGAAAACCTATACAATGTCAGTAGCAGTAATAACGAGAACAAAAACCCCGATGCGCTGATTTTCGCACAACCAGTACGTGGCACTGTTACTAGTTCATACGCTCCTAATATCAATGAATTTGGTATATCACTACTCTGTTCACCAAATTCTGCGGTGTTGGCTGTACAAGAGGGTAATATTATTCTCACAGATTTTAATACTAAAACAGGCTACTCGGTGATTATTCAGCATACACGTGGTTACATCTCAATATATCACAATATAGGTCGTTTACTACGCAAAATCGGAGATAAAGTTGTAGCAGGTGAGGCAATCGGAATTGTTGGAGATCCAAACCAAGAGGATAGTAATCCACACATTGGTTTTGAGCTATGGTATAATGGGTCAGCCATCAATCCTGAAGAGTATATCATCTTTTAATTTATTTTGTAAGATTTATGAAGCACACTTTAGCTATACTTGGTTCTACTGGTTCAATCGGCACTCAAACTCTTGACGTGGTACGCCAACATAGAGACCTATTTGAGGTTTACGCCATCGTAGCCAATAATAATATAGAGTTATTAATTGAACAAGCTCGCGAATTTGAGCCAGAGGTGGTAATAATCGGCAACGAAGCCCACTATATTACCATAAAAGATGCTTTAAAAGATTTACCTTTAAAGGTTTATGCAGGCTCACAAGCGATATGCAATGTAGCAGAGATGGATATAGTTGAGACTGTGGTTACTGCTATGGTTGGATATGCTGGACTTGCACCTACAATTGCAGCCGTAAAAGCTGGAAAACGTATTGCACTTGCAAATAAAGAGACGCTTGTTGTGGCTGGCGATTTAATAACTTCACTTGTGCAAGAGTACCACGCCTCTATTCTACCTGTAGATTCGGAACATAGTGCTATATTTCAATGTCTTATAGGTGAAAATGAAAACAGCGTAGAGAAAATCATACTGACTGCCTCAGGTGGTCCGTTCAGAAATTACTCACTCGAACAACTTCAACGAGTTACAGCTGCAGATGCCCTAAAACATCCAACTTGGCAAATGGGGGCTAAAATTACCATTGACTCGGCATCGCTTATGAACAAAGGGTTCGAAGCAATAGAGGCTAAATGGCTATTTGGTGTAAAACCAGAACAGATTGATGTAATAGTTCACCCTCAGTCAATTATCCACTCGATGGTGCAGTTTTGCGATGGCAACATCAAAGCTCAACTAGCACTGCCAGATATGCGCCTGCCGATACAATATGCTCTTAACTTCCCCGAGAGAATTATCACCTCTAATATGGAGCGATTAGACTTTACTCAATGTGGCAATTTTACATTCGAGAAACCAGACTCGGTTAAATTCCGCAACTTGCAACTTGCATACGATGCTATGCAGCGTGGTGGAAATATCGCATGCGCCCTTAATGCTGCAAATGAAGTGGTGGTAGATGCCTTTTTGCATAACCGCATCGGTTTTTTGCAGATGAGCGAAATCATAGAGAAGGTGATAGGTAAAACAGCATTTATTGCCAAACCAACATACGAAGATTATGTTGCTTGCGACAAAGAGAGTAGAATTATCACAAGTCAATTAATAAAATAGATATATCAGTAATAAATAACAAAAACAAAATACATTATGGAAATCATTTTAATCAAAATCTTGCAATTTATTTTAGCAATCTCACTGCTAATATTTATCCACGAACTTGGACATTTCGGGTTTGCACGCCTTTTCAGAGTGCGTGTAGACAAATTTTATATGTTCTTCAACCCGTCATTTTCAATCTTCCGTTTCAAAAAAATCAACGGTAAATATCAGTTTAAGTGGTTTGCTAAAAACGATCCTGATCATGTAATGCAGGCTACGGACGAAAATGGCGAACTACGAACAGATAAAAAAGGTAACCCTATTATGGTGCCTGCTCCGATTGAGGAACTTGCCGATGATGATTGGCGCAAATACCCTGAGACAACAGAATGGGGTCTTGGTTGGTTACCTCTTGGTGGTTATTGCAAAATTGCAGGAATGATAGATGAATCGATGGATACATCGCTTATGAATGTCGACCCACAACCATGGGAATATCGCGCACAAAAAGCATGGAAACGCATGCTAATAATTGTAGGCGGTGTGTTGATGAACCTTATCGGTGCAATTGTTATATACGCTATGATGCTATTTACTTGGGGACAAGAGTATATCCCTGTAAGCAACGCATATATGGGCTATGACTACTGCTCTACTGCACTAGAGAATGGGTTTGTGAATGGCGATAGAATTATATCTATTGATGGTGTGGATATAGAACAAAGCAGAGAGGCTCTACAAAAAATAGTAATTGAGGGTAAACAAAATGTATTGGTACAACGTGGCGAAGAGCAAGTAGACATCAACCTTCCGAAGGATTTTGGTAATCAATTTTTGGCAGCCGAAAATCAATGGTTTATGGTAGAGCGTTTTCCGTTTGTAGTAGGAGAAATAATGGAGGGTTCACTTGCTGAGAGAATTAGACTAGAACCAGGCGATAGTATTATCGGAATAAATGGCGTATACAACAGCACTTTTAGTTATTTAAGATTAAGACTTGATTCGCTAAAAAATTCAACTGTCATTCTTGGATTTATACGTGGCAATCTCATCATCAACAAATCATTTATCCTACCAGAAGATGGACAACTTGGGGTGTCTATTCAGGACCCAACTCAATTTTTCGAGAGCAAACGCACCGAATATGGATTTTTCCAATCAATTCCTGCTGGGGCAAAGTTAGGCTGGAAAACCTTAGTTAACTATGTGAAACAGTTCCGCTTGGTATTCTCAAAAGAGGGTGCACAATCTCTTGGTGGATTTATCGCAATCGGTAATATTTTCCCTTCTGTATGGGATTGGTCGGTATTCTGGAGTCTGACTGCAATGCTCTCTATTATGCTAGCATTTATGAATATTCTACCTATACCAGCACTCGACGGAGGCTACCTGCTTATGATTATCTATGAGATGATTACAGGTCGCAAACCAAGCGATAAATTTATGGAGATTGCCCTAAATATCGGTATGTTCTTACTGCTCGCGCTACTTATTTTCGCCAACGGCAACGATATTATCAAGCTGTTTACTAAATAATTGGAGACTAATTTAAGGGGAGATTAAAACTTCCCAAATAAAAAAAACTAATTTATAATTAACACATAAAAAAACATCATTATGAAAAAATCAATTTTTATCCTTGCATCTGCTATTTTTATGCTTGCATCGTGCAGCAGCAACAGTGAACAAAACCAAAACCATCTAGAGGAATTTGGATTTAATGGCAAAGTAGAATCTGTAAAATATGCTACATATAAAGCTGGGGAGATAAAAGGGGAATTAACTAAAGGAAAATTAATTAAAGGAGAGGTAAGAAGTTCAGATGAGATACTTACCATACTTCCTATCTTTAAAGCCCACGATTATAGTAGTAATAGTTATGGATTACTAGAATCATATAATGAAGATGGATTTCTAGTAGAGCAAAATGAATATGACTCTAGAGGTAGAGGAACTCAAAAAATTGTCAACAATTACGACAATGAAAATAATTTAACTGAGTGTGCTTTTTACTCAAAAGATAAATTATTTATGAAGCAGGCTTATAAATATGATAGTAAAGGTAGGGTATCTGAATGCGGATTATACGGCGATAATGAGGAATTGGCTATGACTTATGCTTATAAATACGACAAAAACAACAACATAACTCAATTTGGATATAGCAGCCCTGCTGATATACCTGGAATGAATTATATTTGTAAATATGACAATAAAAATAACTTGACTGAGTGTGCATTTTATCTAGACGACGAATTTTATATAAATATTCTCTATAATTACGATAATAATAACAACATTATTGGGTGTGAAATGTATAACAGTGATAACGATTTAGAGGGTAAGATAGAACGTATTTACGACGATAAAAACAACATAACTGAATGTAATGAGTATGATAACAATGATAAAATAGTAACAAACTATACTCTTAAATACGATGACTACAACAACCTAATTGAATATATATCTCAAGGAGATGAGAATTCAAATATCACATATACATACGAATATGACGATAAGAACAATTGGATAAAGAAAGTAACATACGAAAAAAACAGACCAGTAAGTATTGAAGAAAGAGAAATAACATATTATTAATATGCTTTCTAAAAACTCCCCGAATCAAAACTAAATAAAAAATGGTATATCTTCAGGTAGAAAACCTAACCAAATCATACGGCGACCGCCTCCTGTTTAGCGATATCAGTTTTGGTATCGCGCAGGGGCAGCGTGTGGCTCTGATTGCAGAAAATGGTACTGGTAAAACATCGCTACTCAATATCTTAATCGACAGAGAGGATAAGGATAGTGGCACTGTAACCTACCGCCGAGATATACGTGTAGGCTCTCTACCGCAAGACCCATATTTCACTCCTGGAGCAACAGTGGCAGAAGCCTGTTTCTCGAGTGAGAGTGATGTGGTACGCGCTATTTCGCACTACGAACAGTTGATAGAGAATCACGCCTCCGATCCAAAATATAGCGACGGCATACAACTTGCTATGGCAGATATGGATCGCCTAAATGCTTGGGACTATGAGGTGAAGATAAAGCAGATTCTGGGAAAACTCAATATCCATAATCTCCAACAGCCAGTAAATCAACTGTCTGGCGGACAACAAAAACGGCTTGCACTGGCAAATGTGCTCATCACTGAACCAGATTTGCTACTGCTTGATGAGCCTACCAACCACCTCGATCTAGAGATGGTGGAGTGGCTAGAGGATTATCTCATCCACTCGAATATGACCATCTTAATGGTTACTCACGATAGGTATTTTTTGGATAATGTATGTACGGATATTTTAGAGATAGACCAAAGACAACTATTTCAATATAAGGGTAATTATAGCTATTACCTCGAGAAACGTGAGGCAAGAATTGCAAATTTTAATGCAGAAACTTCTCGCGCCCAAAATCTATATAAAAAGGAGTTGGATTGGATGCGCAGACAACCGCAAGCGCGCGGACATAAATCACGTTCTCGCATTAGCTCGTTCTACGATATTGAGGAGCGTGCAAAACAACGTATTGCCGAAAAAGCGGTTACACTTGGTGTAAAATCTGCCTATTTGGGCTCTAAGATATTTGAGGCTCAATATGTAAGCAAAGCTTTCGACGATTATAAAATATTGGATAACTTCTACTACAACTTCTCGAGATACGAGAAATTGGGTATAGTAGGCAAAAATGGCACGGGAAAATCTACGTTTCTGAAAATGCTACTCGGAGAGGTGCAGCCTGACAGTGGACGATTTTGCATAGGCGAAACAGTGGTATTTGCATATTTTAGTCAAGATGGGATAAAATTCAACGAAAAGATGAAGGTGATTGATGCCGTGCGAGATATAGCGGAGGAGATTGATTTGGGCGGAGGTAGAAAAATGAGCGCATCACAATTTCTTACACACTTCTTATTCCCACCCGACAAACAGCACGACTATATAGCCAAACTATCTGGAGGCGAGCGCAGACGGTTATACCTCTGCACGGTGCTTATGAGGAGTCCGAACTTTATAGTTTTAGATGAGCCAACCAACGACCTAGACATTGCAACACTCAATGTACTAGAAGATTATCTGATAAATTTCAAAGGATGTGTGATAGTGGTGAGTCACGACAGGTTCTTTATGGATAAGGTGGTTGATCACCTATTGGTATTTCAAGGAGATTGTAAAATAAAGGATTTTCCTGGTAACTATAGCGACTACAGAGATTGGAGCGAATTGAAGAAAGAGGAGGAGCGCAAAACGATAGAGGCTGCAAAAAAATTAGCTTCGAATACCCCTGAAAACCAAAAGACAAACAATAAAAATAACGACGAGAATAAAAAACGTAAACTCTCATTCAAAGAGAAACGCGAATTTGAAGAGCTTGAACAAGAGATAGAAAAATTAGAGACAGAGAAGAGTCAGATAGAGAGCTATCTATCAATGGGTAATTTATCAAATGATGAGATTCTTAAATCATCGGCACGATTTGAAGAGGTAAACACCCTACTCGACGAAAAGAGTATGAGATGGCTTGAGCTGGCTGAGATTGGAGGCTGAGATAAGGGGATAAAAAAAAGTGGCATCACACATAAAAATGCGCAATGCCCTTTTATTAATAAAGGTAAATATTTTACTTTATTTTACAGCTGCAACTAGAGATGCACCAGCTTTAAATTTAGGTTTTCTGCATGCAGGAATTGTGATAGTTTGTTTTGTAGCTGGGTTGATACCTTGACGTTCGCCACGTTCAACAACTGAGAATGTACCAAAACCAATGATAGCTACTGGATCTTGATTAGTAAGAGCTTCTTGGATAGATTCAAAGATTGCATCAACTGCTTTTTTTGCATCAACTTTAGTTAATCCTGATTTTTCAGCTACAGCTGCAGTAAGTTCTGTTTTGTTCATAGTAATTTTTTTATAAAATGTTTGACAATAAATTTTCGTTTTAAAATACAATCACATATATAATGATTAATACTTTGCAAACTTACAACAAAATTTGTTAATACACAAATTTTTAATGGATTTTTTTAAAAAATGTTCAGATTTCAAGAAAAATATGTTTTACAACATATTTTCACTACGATTTCGCAACTAAATAAGCAATAAAATATAGATTATGACAAATTTTAAACCCTCTTTCTTATCAAATATACCACCAGTTGTATTAAATTTGATGATAATAAATGTTCTTTTCTGGGTAGCTTCTATCATTTTTCCTACATTTTTAGGCATAAATCTCACAGAAATTCTAGGTTTACACTATTGGAAGTCGGAAAAGTTTAACCCAATACAGTTTATCTCATATATGTTTATGCACGATACAGGTAGTATTACACACCTATTTTTTAATATGTTTGGCATATACATGTTTGGGCGTGCACTAGAGCAGGTGTGGGGGGCGAAGAAGTTCTTGCTTTTCTATTTTGTGGCAGGCATTGGTGCAGGAATTATACAACAACTATCTTGGATGTTTGATTTTCATTCATTATCATCTGCAATGGATAGTGCAATCGCCATCAACTCGGGCGAACCTCTAGTACAATTTAGTAAATATTTCACTGGGAATATCGCAGATGCTACTGCGGTAGATATCATACGACTCAAAACTCAATTCTTCAATCAATTTGTAACTGTTGGAGCATCGGGCTCGCTCTTCGGAGTTTTACTCGCTTTTGGTTGGTTATTCCCACATGTAAAAATGATGCTAATATTTTTACCAATCCCAATTCCTGCTCGCATCTTTGTTGCAATATATGCAATTGTAGAACTCTTTCTTGGTGTTACAAATTTTAGTATCGACAATGTGGCTCACTTCGCCCACCTTGGGGGTATGATTTTTGGCGGTATATTATTGTATATATGGCATAAACAGGGAAAACTATACAACAACTCTAATAGATAAAAGATATAAAATATGTGGGATAAGATAAAGGCATTATTTGCGCAAGGCAACTCGCTGATGCGATTGATATATATTAATATAGGTTTGTTTGTTGTAATCAAACTTATGATAATGGTGTTGATATTATTTAATATCAAAGGGAGCAGTTTAGTAACGTTTATTGAACTACCATCTAATCTAAATACCCTGCTATATCAACCGTGGTCAGTCATAACTTATATGTTCGTTCACCTCTCGTTTAGTCATATATTCTTTAATATGATTGCACTCTACTGGTTCGGACGTATCGCACTTGAGTATTTCTCAGAAAAGCAATTGGTGGGACTATATATATTAGGTGGCATTGGAGGTGCTACCCTATATTTAACAGCATATAATCTATTCCCCTACTTTGAGTCTCAAGTATATAACTCATATCTCATTGGCGCATCGGGTGCAGTATTAGCTATCTGTGTAGCTATTGCAACAATTGCACCAAACTACCAATTGCGTATGATGTTGATAGGTAATGTAAAACTAATATGGCTGGCAACTGGTATGGTTGTAATATCTTTTTTGGGAATTACTGGCGATAATGCAGGTGGTGAGTTTGCACACCTTGGTGGAGCAATATTGGGATATTTTTATGCTCTGTCGTGGAAAAAGGGAAAGGATTGGTCGTCGCCTGTAACAAAAGTGATAAACTGGTTCTCTAATCTATCTAAACCAAGACCAAAAGTATCAACAAAAAAACCACGCAACTTCAAACGAGGACAAAGTGATGCTGAATATAATCGCGAACGAAAAAGAAATAGTGAAAACATTGATACAATTCTAGACAAAATTAAACGTTCTGGATATGATAGTTTGTCAAAAGAGGAGAAACAAAAACTTTTTGACAAAAGCAATAATGGATAACTCAATAAATTATGCTCCATAAGCTAATAAAAAATATAGCACTTATCATCACCTTTATTATAGTAGCTTGTTACATTGCCGCTCTAGTAGCTCCATATATCCCACCAAATAGATTTATATGGACAGCATATTTTGGTATGGTTATTCCGCTATGGCTATTCTTGCTATGCTGCACCGCTATATTTTGGCTATGGCGACAAAAATGGATTATCTCAATAATGCTAATACTTTTGATATCTCTATCTTTTTCGTCGTGGCGAAATACTGTAGTTCTTAACGAAAGTACTAACACAGAAAGCGTTGATACTCTGCGACTAATGACATATAATATACATATGTTTGACTACTATAAAAAATTTGACGAAATAATAGAGGTGATAAAACAGAGTGATGCAGATATTGTATGTCTACAAGAATTTGGGTATTATACTAAATACAAAATCAGTAAAGATAAACTATTCAGCATAATTGACGAAATGTATCCATATCGCCACATATGGTACAAAAGCCAGAGCTCTCGCAGCCACAACGGATTAATTACGCTGAGCAAATACCCTATTATAAACAAAAAGAAGATAGAGTATCAAACAAAACATAATATCAGTATTTACACCGATATAAAAATTGGAGATGACACTATCAGGGTAATAAATAACCATTTAGAATCAAATAAACTCAGCAGTAAAGATAGAGAAATTGCAAGTTTATTAACTGAAGATTTTGATAGCGACACTTTTTTATCACGATGCAAATCGGTGCAAGATAAATTGGGTTATGCCCTACAATATAGGGCACAACAGGCACAAGTGATAAGAAAAACCATTAATGAGTCGCCATATAAAACCATAGTGATGGGAGACTTCAATGATGTGCCACAATCATATGTTTACCATAAAATTAAGGGTGATATGAAGAGTTGCTATGTAGAATCGGGTAATTGGTTGTACTATTGGACATACAACCAAAAGGGTTTCTACTTTGCTATCGATCACATATTGGTAGATAAATCTTTCACCCCACTCAACACTGAAATAATTAAGGTGAAACACTCTGACCACTATCCAGTGGTGAGCACAATAGCTAGATAGATCTAGTACACGTGCACACTATCTTGTGCAGCAGGTAGAAAACTCACGCCCAACCACGTAATCATCAACAAGACAAAAGATAATATCACTAGAAATAGTGCAAATTTCTCATATTTATCTCTGAGGCGCAAATGGATATAGCCCAGATAACCCGTAGTGGTGATGAAAGCCCACGTCTCTTTTGGATCCCAAGACCAATAGTGTCCCCAAGCCTCTTTTGCCCATAATGCCCCCATTAGCAGTCCCAACATCAAAAAACCATATCCAATATATATCATATTGTCGATAAACCCAAAAATCTCTCTATTTTTAGTTTTGAGACAGATTATAGCCCCTATAGTTGCAGCACCAAACATAGCATAGGAGAGTATATAACTGGTAACGTGCGGTATAAACCAATGACTTTGCAATGCAGGCATCAGATTTTGCGAGTGAAGCTCTGGTTTGGCAATATTAACGATAACAAAGACAGTTGCCACTAAAGCAGAGAAACTTACCAACCACTTATATCGCCAACGCAGATACGAGAGATAGCCCACTAGCGACAAAAACAGTGAGTACCACAGACGTGTTTCGCCCATAGTGCGCAGCGGCGCGCGCCCCAACGATAACCAAAAAAGAGCTATAAAACTTGCAAATATAGCAATACCTGCTACCATTAAAATATTGGCAAGTCGTTCTTTTTTGTATATCAATACACCCGAAGTAAGCCACAAAAGAGCCGACACTAAACCAAAATATATAAATTCATTCCACGTTATCATATTATACTTTTTTAGAGGAATTTTTAGCACTCTCTTTGCTATTATGCCCTGTTAATATCATAATTACACTTCCCAACATCATCATCACTATACCAATATAGACTGGCATCAACCATCTATCGTATACCAACTCAAAGCTACTATAACTCGATTGACTTCCAGCACGACTATCATATCCATACTGATATATTATCCAAGAACCAACCTTCAAAGGCTTATTTACTTCAATAGTGGCAGAGATATCTAATCCATCTTTGGTATACACCTCTACATCTGAGCTAAATCGTTTAGGGTCTGGCTCTGACATCACCATTCTATACTGCTCATTACCCTCATATTTAGATGGGTTGCCACGCTGTATTTCGCCTGTCTCCACATCAAAATATATCGGTTTTGAGGGATAGTACTCCGCATTAAAATCATTGAGAGTTATCGCGATTGGCAACTCCTTAATATTCTTGTCATTATCATATACACACCATTGTGTTTCTCCCTCATTGACATACATAATATAACGCTCCATATCAGCATATCCGATACCAGATGCTAGTAACACTATATAGAGTCCGATATGATTAAAATAGAACGCTATATCAGACAACCTAAAAATACGTAGGCGATTTACTACAATTGCACCAAGAACCAAAACAACCAAAGAGTAAATTATTACAAAAGCCCAGTTGGAAGTCATTGAGTCAAAGCCCAATATCGTGCTAGAATAAGGCATTTGGGGAATAATCCCCATAATTAGGGTTAGCGCCAACAGTGCCAATATCAGAGCAACTGTTAGCGGAACACCAACAATCCATCGAGCCATTGAACTTCGTTTTACACTCAATCCGATAATGATAGATAGCATTGCTACCACACCGCACATCACGTAATTAATCGGTTGTGCAAGAAGATAGAAATTAAAACCACCTATAGTAACTTGAAGAGATAATCCTATGATAATCAACCCCAATATAATGACAAAACTCTCTGGGTATCCCCAGGGAGCTTGCCACATTTTTTTATTTTTTATATCTTTTGTCATTAAGATGATTTCTAAAAACTGATTTGCTGAAATTCTTCTTATGGGAGATTTTTTAAGTCTCCTTAAATCTTAGATACGATTTTACCCTTACTCTTCGCCTCTTCTAGCCACGCAGGAGGTGTAGTTGCTTTCCACTCCTCTTTATCGTTTATTAGTTTCTCCATATCAAGACCTATATATTTCTGAGCTAACTCTTTAGTTGACACATTAGGCATCTCAACATTTTCAATGCCATGAGCATAAAGCACCTTTGTAAGTTCTAATTGAGCCTGCATAGATCTGTCGAGACTATGTGCCAAAATACGTTGAGTTTCTACTGGCGCGTGGAACGAACCCCCGTGAGAAGCCACAGCAAAATCCCAACGCCATTGAGCTTGACGAATAAGATCTTGAGCCGCTTTCATTTCGTTCTCATTAGCTCCATTATCCCATGCTGTTTTAGCCAAAATATGAGCTTTTGTAAGCTCCACCTCTACTCTATCTCTTATTTCCAATGCTTTATCTTGATATTCATAGATGTAAGCTTTAAGATTTTCTTCGCTATCTCTATGACAAGTTTGACAAGTAGATGAGATATTTTTGATAGGGCTCATCACTTGGTGGTCAGAATATTTGATACCGCCTTCAGATTTGTATGGCATATGACAATCGGCACAACTTAATCCTCTTTTACCGTGAGGACCTGCAATAAACAACTCATAATCGGGGTGCTGCGCTTTAATCATTGGAGTGCGACTGAGAGCGTGAGTCCAATCACTATAATTAGCATTATCATAATACTCCTCCATATCCTCAACTGTCATTCCACCGTCCCAAGGGAATGTAAGATATTTACCATCGCCCTTAAAATAATATTCAACATGGCATTGTGCACAAACTAGCGAACGCATCTCTTGAGGTGTAGCATCTTCGATATTTCTACCTTGACGCTCAAATGCCTCAATTAGTGCCGGACGAGATATACTTAATTGCATAGTTTTTGGATCGTGGCAATCGGCACAACCAATAGGATTTACTATCTCGCTACCGCTTTCACTCCAAGCCGCTTTATAAAATTCAGCAATACCCTTCTCCTGCATCAAACGAGGTACGTCTGGACTTTTACAACTCCAGCAGGTAGATGGTTGCATATCTTTAGTGCTGTCATTTGGTGTACCTGTTCGTAGTGTATTTGTAACATCATCAATAGCGTGCATATGTCCGCGTGGAGCAGAATAATCGCGCGCAAAGGCATATCCAGCCCACAGAACCACCATTTCTGGACGACTCTCCAACACATCTTCTGGTGTATTGCCAAGGTGTTTAGAGGTAAAATCCATATTTTTTGTCTTCGTCCAAGTGTTGTACTCACGTGGATAGTTCATACCCCACTCTTCACTTTTGGCATTGATACCAGTAATATCAATCACTTTGTTAGAATAGAGTGTTGTAATCTCTGCACGGTGTTCGGTAATAGATGCTGCTAATATTCCTAACACGAATACTGCAACCATTACGACAGCAAAAACAGCCCATCCCACGATGGGTTTGCGTCTGATTAATTCGGCTAATTTTTTAAACATACTTCTCTTATTTATTTGTTTTGTTTTTCATTTTATCTTTTAACCAATCTGGGACTGGCGATGTTGGCATTGGAGCAATAGAATTTGGTGATGATGAAATATTACTCCTCACTGTGTGCGGTATATCACGGTGGCAATCCCAACAGGCTTTGCCGTCACCCTCTTTTACTTGAGTATAATTTATCATTCCAGTGTTCACAAACTCTGTATTGAGCTGAGTATGACACCTAATACAATTGTTCATTATCACATTTGCACTACCATCTCGCGCACGAATGACATCAGGCTCTGCATTGAATGTAAAGACTGCAGAGTGATATAATCCATCCATAGCCTTAAAGGCATATTTACTAACAGTACTAGTGTGGGGAACGTGGCAATCATTGCAATTAGTCCAAACTGCATGCGAACTATGTTGCCACGAATCGTAGTAACTTGCCATTACGTGACAATTTACACAGGTGGCACTATCATCAGATACATATGTATGAAGTCTGGCAACATATACTATATATCCAAATAGACCAACCCCAACTCCTAAAAGTAAGAACAAAGGAATAACAAAATATCTAGGTAATATTTTTAGAAAATTTTTCATTAGTAAGGCAATTTGGGGACAAAGATACGATAAAAATTTGACAATTAAAGTTTTTTTTTGGAAAAAATTAAATTTTCTTTTATTGTACATAATAAACAACTACATTATTACGTTAGAAACAATATAATAAACAACTATATCTATCTATAATACTAAAATCTATCACAAGTAATGGAAAAAAAACAAAGACAAAACAGGCGAACAAATCGAGAAATTGAAAACACTCTTATCGAGTCATTAGAAAACATCTTACCAAAGTACGGATTTAACGAAATTCAGCTATCAGTTTTGGTAAAAGAGGCAAGAATGGACCATAATGTTTTTTACAGAAAATATGGTACTCTTGAAAATTTCTACGACGAATTTCTAAACAAGTACAACTTCTGGATTAGCGACAAAGCTAATATTAGCAAAATCCCTGTTATTGGTGAGAGACAATTTTTAATTGAGACTATGCAAGAAATTTTCGCTAGCACCCTAGATAGTGAAGTAATGCAAAAAATCTTGTTGTGGGAGTTGGAAGATACAACACCTGACGTATCGAGAAAATCTGCTACCAACAGAGAGCGTCTTACCCTCAATATCACATCTTATTTCAACGAAAGATTTAAAACAATAGGTGCAGATTACAATGCTATAAATGCCTTAATTATAGGTGGTATGTTCTATATCATACTTCAGAAAGAGATTAATACACTATGCGGTATTGATGTAAACGAAGAGGAGGGCAAAAACCGAATATTAAACGGCATCGAACTTATTTTCAATCTTTTATTCGACAAACTAGAAGAGAATAGCCGAATTACCAACACCATATATAATATGGCAGCTGATGGCATTCATACTACAAAAATTGCAAAATATTTTGAAATGACTCCTGCTAGTGTCCGCAAAATAGTATCAAAAAGAAAAGATATTAAATTGGCAGACGACGAAGTAAGCGAATAATTTCGTAATTAGTCGTTCTGACTAACGCATATAACATAAAAATGCTCTTAGAAAAGTTTGATTATACTTTTTAGGAGCATTTTTGTATATGTTTTGTATGTATAATATTTATAAAGCCAATATTTGACACCTCTTTTTGTGCAAAAAAGGTTAAATATTTTGTCATATAAGATATTTGTTGTAATTTTGCGGCTGATTTTAATACGTGGAGGGATTTGATTGCTTGCAACCACAAAAAAAATGCTAAAACATATACAATAAGTTCGCTTATTGCCTTACTACGGCAGCTCCGTAAGTGTAGTATTCTCCCCTCCCCGTTAAATAAAATCTGATTTAGAACATATTAAGTTGAGGAATAATCCTCTTTTATTTAAAATTTCAGAAATTATGGGATATTTATTCACATCAGAATCTGTGTCAGAAGGACATCCAGACAAAGTAGCAGATCAAATTAGCGATGCAATATTAGATGAATTTATGGCTTTCGACCCTCAGTCAAAAGTGGCTTGCGAAACATTTGTTACCACAGGACAGGTAGTCCTAGGTGGCGAAGTAAAAAGTCGCGCATATGTAGATATACAAGAGGTAACTCGTCGCGTAATCAATCGCATAGGGTATACAAAAAGCGAATATATGTTTGACGGCAATTCGTGCGGAGTATTTTCGGCAATACACGAACAGTCGCAAGATATCAATCGTGGGGTTGAAAACGCAGTGCCAGAAAACCAAGGGGCAGGCGATCAAGGTATGATGTTTGGTTACGCTAGCAACGAAACTGACAACTATATGCCTCTATCTCTTGAGTTTAGCCATCATCTACTATATATTCTTGCAGCTATTAGAAAAGAGGGAAAAGAGATGACCTATCTCCGTCCCGACTCAAAGAGTCAAGTAACAATGGAGTATGACGACAACGGCAATCCGCTACGCGTACACACAATAGTTATATCTACTCAACACGATGATTTTATTCAACCAAACGAAAATATTTCGCAAGAGGAGGCTGATAAATTAATGTTGAGCAAAATATACGATGATGTAAAAAATATACTAATCCCTAGAACATTGGCTGAAAATCCATCTGTAGCAAAATATATCGACGAAGATTTTATATTACACGTGAACCCTACTGGAAAATTTGTGATTGGCGGACCTCACGGAGATACTGGACTTACTGGTCGTAAAATTATTGTAGATACATATGGCGGCAAGGGGGCACACGGTGGCGGGGCTTTTTCGGGCAAAGACCCTTCGAAAGTAGACCGTTCGGCTGCATATGCATCACGACATATCGCCAAAAACTTGGTAGCAGCAGGTGTAGCTGACGAGGTATTAGTACAAGTGGCATATGCTATTGGAGTAGCAGAACCTGTTAGTCTGTATATTAACACCTACGGCAAATCAAATGTACAATTAAGCGACAGTGAAATTGCAGATAAAGTGCTAAATATCTTTGATATGCGTCCTTACGCAATAGAACAACGCCTTAAACTTCGCACGCCAATATATAGCGAATCTGCATCGTATGGACATATGGGACGCACACCACGCACCGTTACCAAAACATTCGAAAGCAAATACGAAGCTCCTCGCACAATGGAAGTAGAACTATTCTCGTGGGAAAAACTCGACTACGTAAATCAAATTAAATCTGCATTTAATCTTTAGAAGAGTACTAAAAGCTCCCCGAAAATAAAGTTAAACAAATAGAATGGGAAAATTTAATATTCCAAAAATTGTAGAGTATAGCACTGTCGCAACTTCTTTGTTATTAGCTGCATCACTAATTTTCGAAATAGGATTAGTCAGAATACCTGTTACCCTATTTTGCTGTTCTGTTTTTGCCGACATAATCATAAACAGGCGTTGGAAAAATGCAAAATGGGATAAAAGCAAGTTAATATTTATAGCAATGATACTATACTACCTACTTGGCTGGGTATCACATAGTTTTGAAACAGAAAATCTTGATCTGTTTTATAGAGAGATAGAGAACAGACTGCCTTTTATCGCCTTTGGAATTATAGGATTATTAGGGTGGGTTACACCAAAACTCAAACCTCAACACATTGCAATTGTAATGATTGCAACTAGTTTGATATGCACACTATGGAGCTGGACAACTATGCTTATGATAGAAGAGCTACCTAATAATTTTGGTGAGTATCAACATCTATTTATAGAGCATCGTGTAAACTCCCATATGGTGTACAATATCTACCTGAATACCACTATATTATTTAGTATCTACTCACTGTTGCATACTTCAAAATTTAAATCTAAAATAGCCTATGGCTCAGCAATTGCAGTACTATACGCTATACTGCTAACAACAGAGGGAAGAGTAGGTTTTTTTACTGCCAATTTATTAATTTTTGGGGTTATCTCTTACTTAGTCTTTAGACGGAAAAGACTTCTATTTACTATTCCTTATACAGCAATTGCTATAATTTTATTTGGTGCAGTAATAATGAGCCACGAAAAGGTAAAAGACTCAGCAGATGATCCACGTATAGCTATTTGGGAAAACACTATTAATTTAATAAAGGAAAAACCAATATTCGGGCACGCCATAAATGGAGCTAGAATAGCTTTTATAGAAAACAGATATAACAATGAAGAGTTTGCTCATTATCTCAATTTCTTAGAAGAGGAAAATAAGGACATTGTAGATGCACACCCACATAATGTTTTTCTCAATTCTATGCTAGAATTTGGAATAATCGGCATACTGCTTTTAGGTTTTATATACGCCTATCCTCTATTTGTTTTAAGAGGAGAACGATTTGTATATACAATAGGATTTATAATGATTATAGGTGTACAGTCTCTATTTGAATCATACACCAGCTGGGGGGTGCCGCTTATGCTATTTTTATGGCTACTTACTTATTTATATAATACCCCTCTTTTGGGGAAAAATAAGTCATTGCTTAACAAAGAAAATAGTTAAAAACCGAAGAATAACTCCTATTTTAGTAGCCAAAAGGAGCTAGAAAAAATTTTATAATATCAAAAATCACTCTAGTCTTTTTATTTCCACAACCACGAGTAGGATACGTGCCATCTTGAGGGTCATAAATCAAATCAGACCTATTGAGCACATAATCATCCTCACAATTTTTGGTAAGTTCATGAGCAAAAGTACCACAATTTTGCTCTATTGCACTCTTTCTTATAGTATATCTCACTAGCATCTGTTGAGGCGAGCGGAATTTATAATGTGCAACTCTTATCTGTTTCTTATATCTAAGTCCATATGGACGTGGTAATATCTCCTCATCTGAAGTCCACTTCAATCTATTTGAGTGCCTAAGAAACCTAATCTCCGACCAAACCCAAGGCTCATAGTACCTTATTTTATCTCTATCTAGTTCAAAATCACCAATAAAATCATACTCTTCTAAATCTTCACGGGTAAGTTTATAATCAAAACTATCCTTATACACATGCGAATATTTACGAGGTATATTAGCTAAGAAATCACGTGGATTATCAATATAAAACTCATCACCGTCCATACGTATACACCACCAATCGTCATTACTCATCTCATCTTTAAAAGCGTTGAAAATTATAGAGCGCAGACCTATACGAAAAGGCGCATCATCAGAGATATACGGTACTATCTGCTTGTAAGTTTGTGCTAATTCCTGCACAATTTGCCACGTATTATCTGTGCTGCCATTATCAAACACAATAATTTTATCGCACCACTCTGTAGCCGATTTAAGCACTGAGGCGATAATATCAGCCTCATTTTTTATTAGTACAAGTCCATATATTTTCATCTATTTCTTAATAGGAGTTTTTAGAAGTAGCTTTATAATATTAAATTTCAGCAAATACCTGAAAATCAAACTAAAAATTAGGTTTCAATTTATTCTCTTCTAGCAGAGCTAAGTTTTCTGGAGTATCCATAAAAAAATGTTCGTGGTATGTATGATATATTATCATTAATCTTTTGCGCGACATTAATTTCACATCAGAATAACGCTCTAATCTATTACCCAAATCTATATCCTCGCCATAACCAGGATTCACAAACCTCTCATCAAAACCTTTTACCTTTAATAAATCCTCTTTATATATGGAGTAATTACACCCGAGTATAAATCTTGACTTCTCTTTAACAAATATCTTTCGTAGCCAAGCAGGTTTAACTCTAAACATCTGCTCCATTTTGGTTTTTCGTCCGCAAAATATGGTTTCGTATAATAGTTGCCAAAATATAGTACAGCTTTCGAGATAGCCACTATTGATTTTATCCTCTGATATAGATTTTGTTATCGCATCCGTAAGCATTACTCGCCTACCTGTACTCACCTCACCTCGTTTTGCTACACTATAATGATCTTCTAAGAAACGACGTGTAGGCACACAATCACCATCTATAAAAACTAGCAAAGGAGCAACCGCCACATTAACAGCCGCATTTAGTATCTTGTTTTTCTGCCAACCACTATCTTCGTGCCATATATGTTTAACTGGAAACGAAGCAGCTGCTATCATATCTTTCAACTGCTCAACTACTTGTGCATTCGAACCATCATCTGCAATAACCACCTCAAACTCTTTGAAAGTCTGACGTTCTAACGCTACAAAAACCCACTTCAAACGCTCTATCTTATTGTAGAACGATATAATTAATGACAACTTAATATTCATAATATCAATATTTTAAATCTACTTATTATGCAAATTCAAACCACGCTCACAAACAAAAGTGTTACACTCTTGTTTATCCTTCATCTTCTGCAAATTCACACTCTGATCACTCCAATTCTCTTTATGATATAGATGATAGGTGATAGCTCTATTTCTCACACTAAACAACTCAAAACCAGCTGCACGAAACCGCCACACAAGATCTGCATCCTCGCCCACTGCTGGCAATGTATAATCTTCATCAAAACCATTAATTGCCATAATTGCTTCACGAGAAAAGGACATATTACAACCAGTTAGTTTTTTTGCCGAACGCAATTGACAAGAGCCAAAAGGGGGTACAAATATCCCCTCATCTACATATCTACACCCTCTATGTGTAATTAATCGCAACCAAATAACGCACGCTAAACTCTGTAATGATAATTCTCTTGTAAGCAATTTTTCAGATAGTGGTTGAGATAATTTCACTCGCTTACCCACCAAAATACGTTGAGGCTGAGCATATCGTAGATGCATCTCCACAAATCTACGATGCAACAGACAATCGCCATCTACAAATATCAGCCAATCAGTTTTAGCAGCAATTATAGCTCTATTCAACGCTCTATTTTTTTGCCAACCATCATCTGCTTGTGTAAGATGTTGGTGCGGACAAAACCAATCGTACTCCGCAACACTCTTTTTTATCTCTGCCGACTCGCCATCTTCAGATACAATCACCTCAAAATCTTGCACCGTTTGCTGGCGCAGTGAGTTTAAAACAGCAATTAAAGCATCACTGTTTTTATATACTGATATAATGATAGTTGCACGTATATTATTCGATAACTTCATTTTTACAAATGCTTTTTCCAACGATACTGTTTCACTAATTTGACACACTCCTCTGCATCAAATCCTCGCTTTTCGGCGTATGCCTTTGCCATAATTTCTAGTGCTGCAGGTTCTAAATTAAGACGTTCAAACCCACGACAACCTCTATCCAAACCAACCTCACTAAAACGCATACGGTTCAAATCTACCACCTGCCAAACAAGTTTACCTTCGTAACAGTCCAACAAGATATTACCTCCCGAAAAATCACGTGGGTATAATCCAGCCGAGTGCATTTTAGCTGTTTGTTCCCCCACAAAACTTAAATAATCAGCGCGTTGTGGTAAGTCTATATTATTTATTATATCATTAAATGTAATTGAATATTCCGATTTCTCTGATATAAAATAGCTCTCTTTCAGTAACAAAAAGCCCAGTCTACGAGTAATATAAGCCACTGGCTTAGGAGTATCAACCCCAGCAGCAAGAAACTTTTGAGCATTTTCAAAAGCTCTTTGTGCCTTTGATTTTCGCAAAAAAACATACGCAAATCGGTTAATGATATTGGGCACTGCATACGATTTTACGATATATGTTTTACTGTTAATCTCCACCTCACGCAACTCATTGCGTCCTTTGTGCATAACTGAGCCCCAATTGCCCTGCATACGCCAGTGCACCAACTTAATCTGCTCACTTATATCATCATACGCCTGTGCTACCACAGTGCGACGATGATTAAAAATATTATCGCAAACATTTATCAGCTTCGACCAAGTGCGCTGTTGGCGCAACGGACCATTAAATAGTCGAACAAAGAGTTCTAAATGTCTCTCGTTGAGGCGGTCGATAACACTACTTTTCTTTTTTCTGTTTGTTACACGTTTTGAATTTGGATGTGTACGATAGTGAAATGCAATAAAAGGGAGTTGCACCACTTTTCCGCCATCACCAAGCAGCGAAATCCAGAAATCCCAATCCTCACGAGTAACTATATCCTCGCAATATCCACCAACTTTTTCCCAATCAGATTTTCTATATAGTGCACAAACATTAATTATGTTTTTTCGTGCCAATAATTTAAGCGAATATTTGGGTAAATTCCATACACCATTTTTATCCCCAAAAAAGTCTGATTTTGGTGTAACTAGTACCACCTCATCATCATCTACTATGATTCTCACCGCCTCAGTAATAAAATTTGGCTCAATCAAATCATCTGCATCTACAGGCAAGATATACAACCCATTAGCCTCATCAATCGCTTTATTACGTGTAACACTTACCCCCGAATTTTTATGCGTAAATAGTCGCACATTATTATGTGCATCAGCAAATTCTTGCGCTATGAGATAAGAGTTATCAGCAGAACCATCATCATACAATATCACCTCAAAATTTGGATAATCAGAGGCTAAAATCGAATTAATAGTCTCTGCCAAAAACAGTTCCATATTGTAGATAGGCACCACCACCGACACTAACGGATATTTATTATTCTCCTCTATCATATTTTATCTAACCCCTTTGTATATTTTAACCAATAGTACTTTAATGGGTTTGTGTATTTTAATTGTTTCCACGGACGACTACTATGTGGACGATGCACCACACGAGTAGTCATATCCAGAATATTCTTCATCCCTAATTTTACGCTATTATGCGAAATTGTAACATCGTACCACGCCTTGGTTGGGTCGAGTTGCATAAAGTCATATCGTTGTAATAACTTGTGAGTGAGCAACGTACAACAAAAACTCAACCGTTTGCGTGTGCTGCGAGGTGCAACTGCATATCTACTAGCATATAAATATGGAAAATTCACCTCCTCATCATCATTTACAGTAACAGCCGCCACCATACCAACATTATCTTTAATTTGGCTCTCAAGACGATTTAGGGTATCTATATTAACCGCCACGTCTGACTCAATAATCAGCATATTTGCACTACGAGAGAGAGCTATACGCTGCGCCTCTTGCAACACAAAACGGTAATTAGGCGACGGAGTATCTATTAAATCAGAGAGATGCACCAGAGTAAAACCCAACTCGGCTGCCAAATAATCTAACCGTGCTGAATTCTCCTCCGTAGAATTATCATTATAAACGATGTACTCAAACTCACCGCCACACTGCATATTCATCACCGAACGGGCAGTTATTTCGAACGTATCGATCGAATCTTTTACTGGTGTTATGATTAATGTATTCATCATTGAACTATATCTAAACTTTTTGACACAGAGACCATTGCCCCTACGCTATTACCGAACTGCGAACCAAAATCAGCTCCTATCGCAACCTTAAAATCTAAGTTCCAAGCCTGCTCCACTCTACGTTCTACACTCAAAAAGAGACCTAAATTACTACTATACAAATAGTTGCTATATGTACCATAATTATCTGCATAACTAACTCGAGCCAAATACTTATATCCATATATATCGCCAGTCAATGCCAAATGGTGTGCAAAAACACGATTATTAGTAGTAGAGAGCGCAGACGAGTAGTAGGGCGAAGTGATAAACGGAGTGCCGATTGTACGATATGCAACATTCCACCCTTGAGGATAAACTGAGTTGCGAAAATAGCTATCATTACCACCAAAAACCAAACCATCTATATCGTGTGTAGGACCAGATTGATCGGTAGTTGATATAAATTCGTATACCAGACCAGATATAAACTTCCAGTGCGATTGATGAGCCAACAAGCCCCACAAACCATCAGAAACATTCATAGTGTTCCATATCGGTCTTATCGGACCATCTTCAAAAATACTCTGCCAATATGCGCTCACCTTCCAACCATCTCCCTTTGCATCTAGTCCAAGAGCCTGCATACCAATATGGTTACCATAAGCATTTATTTGGTCGGTCGATAAACTACCACCCGAAGAGGCAGTAAAGACATTATAAAAATCAGAAAAAGAGGCTCCTAAATCGCCATAAAGAGCAGAAGTACCACCCCACTGTGCTGCGTGATGAAATTCGTAACTGATATTTATAGGGAGTTTGCCCCCTGCTCGTCCAGCAATATATTTGTAGTGCAACAGAGTATTTTGTGTACCAATTTCATTCATAAACCAGCCGTGAGTTACAGCACCTTTAAACTCTAAATATCCATAAGAGAAAGGCACCGAAGTATAATTATCCACCCCTACAGAAACACGAGGTATAGCAGCTGCATTCATCGAATAGAGCATACCGCCTGAGGATAGTTCCGCGTCTTGATTGCCATATATCTCAGGTTTTACCCCAACTGTAACATCAAAAATTAGCAACCGCACGTGGGCATACAAAGCCACCAACTGAGCGCGCCACTCATCGCTATCCACACCACCCATCACATCTGCGCCGTATGAGTAGTCCCACCAACGATTAGGACGAGTATCATTTTTATAGAGCGATGCACGCAAATATGTACTAAGAGGTTGATAACTCTCCACCCCATAACTAGTAGCAGTAAACCAAAAAGGGGCATAATCGCCACTTGCCACAGTCGATGACCATTCACCTTTTACTGTAATAGTATCAACGCCTATATCTAGCGAATCAAACGGCAGAGGCATTGGTTTCCAAGCTAATAACGATAGCGAAGATATTGTAAATAAAAGAGATAGCATCAGATGTTTCATAGTTCTAATTTATAAACTTTAGTTACAAACGATCCATCTTCCTGTTCTCCTAACCCCCAATAGAGGGCATTTTCATACGTAAATATTATCATATTTTCGCAACTACCCTGAGGCATTTTGCCTAGCGACGACCAACTATCACCACTAACATCATATCTAATTATATTCTCATAAAAATATTGAGTAGTAAGCGTTCCGCCCCAGTATCTACCACCGAGCATATATATATAATTTCCTAGTCCAATTGCTGATGCAAAGAGTCGTGCCGAAGTAGATGGCGAAGTGCGATAGTACCATTTATTGGTTTCAATATCAAACTCACACCAATCATCAACCATTTTAGCATTAAACCCACCACCAGCAAAAAATCTACCTTGCGCGGTTGCCCCAGTGGCAATCATACGATTAGTAACCTCGCCACCCTGAGCTACAAAACACCACTCATCTTGTGCGATACTATACCTAAATACCCTAGAATCAAAATAATGTTGATACCCCATAGTTACATATATAGCAGTATCTGTTGCCCACGCCACAGCAGAGTTAGTTTCAGTATCTTCATACATTGCCAACTCACTCCAAACTCCAGTATTACAGTCATATTGCCACCAATCATTACAATAACTATCTGGTTTATATACTCCTCCATCATTATATCCAAGTCCCATATAAATTTTAGAACCCACCGCCTGCATCACACCATTAACCCGAGCTTCAAACGGAATATCAAACGCCCCTAATTGATCGATATTATCAATATGCGCCTTATAAAATTTATCAGAATAGACACCATCCTCATCTCGTCCGAATGCGATATAGAGCGTATCGCCAACCACCACGCTAGAGGCTGATGCCAGAGTGATGCCCAGTTCAAAATCCACTGCGGCAACCTCCTCTTCTTGCGGCTCGTACATACTGCAAGAGGTGAAAAATAACAATAAAACTACATATATTATCCTATTCATTAATACTTAACTTTTCCTGTAACTTTCACCCACGCCTGCGCTGAGTAATTTAATTTCACCCCTTTCCTATCCTCCATATTGGTTTTAAGGTCAAGGTTTTTCTCTTTCACCACAATTTTTCCATCATACTGTTCAAAAAGCAGGTTACGCTTGATTGATAATTTTCCACGACGCAAACGATACTTATCAACCATCTCATCGCTAAGTTGAAACATATTTATCAGTTCAATCATCTCTTGGTCTAACTTATATCCAAAAGGAATATTCAGCGAACCATCAATGCTTTGCGCAATTTTATCAACTCGATAAGTAACAGGATCGAGATAGAAATATATCTGCAATTTTACTTTTGCCATCGCCAATATATTTCTTGACTCGGTGTAAATTAGCACTGTATGGTCACCCAACATAGTCAAATCCCAACGAGACAGTTTCTCCTCATCTACAAAATCCAGAATCTTACCAGTAGACGTGCCCCACAAAAAACTATGCAATCGAATTGACTGCTCATCTATAGAACGGGGGGTATAATGACGAGGATGCTTACCCTTTTCAGAAGCCGCCATATCCATCGCCATATCATTCAATTTATCATACACATCATCAATCATTTTAGCCTGATGATGTTTGACCTCTTTCACCTCAATGCGCACAGAATCTCTCTTCTCATCTTTGAATTTAAAAGGCACCTCCACAATATTACCAATCACCTCGTGGAAATAGAGCTGACGATTATCCTTTTTGCATATCAAATTAGATACTATAGGGTATGAGGCGTAACGACCAGTAGGGAAATCTTTTTTAAATTGCTCTAAAAAGCGATCTACCG
>JAWXTU010000014.1:0-33087 GCA_044433285.1 bacterium
ATGGCGATTCTAAATCTACTCTATTTACACTCGATATGAGCGAAATTACATTGAGTGGGGCGTTTAGCACTGCTTTCCAAAATTTTGTTCAAGACTTTACAGCCCTTACTACTGTTAATCTACCTAACGAAGGAATAAGCGAAGCTGTATCATTATATATGACTTTTTCTGGTTGCACTAGTCTAACTACTGTTACAAACCTAGATAAACTAACACAAATACGCAGCTTTTTGTATACATTCAGATACTGCTCTTCATTAGAAACTATTACACTTTCTGAGGGTACAACTTACTCATCTATAGACCTTACTAACACTTTTGACGGTTGTTCAAACTTAAAGACTATCAACAACTTTGAGAAATTCACTAATATATCTTGTTTAGTTTGTACTTTCCAAAACTGCTCTAGCCTTCTAGAAGTACGATTTGGTACAGACCCTAACACATTAGGAAACACATACTCTAATATTGGTTGGACTTTTGATGGCACTAACCCTGACTGCATCAAATATCTACCTAGTGGTGTAACAGATGTACCAACTTACTGGACTGACACAAAAAAATATACTAATTTTGCAGTGCCTATTACTCTATCAGATATTACTGCGCCAGATGCAATTGTAACAGGTGAGTCTCTCACCCTGCCATCAACTCCATCTATCTCACCAACTTATGCTGCAAGACAAAACCTAAAATGGGAGATTAAAAAAGCTGACGAAACAGGGTGGAGCGAATATACAACTGGCACTGCACTAGATTATTCTTATAACGGTGCGTTGTTGCGCTACTCGGCACAACCATATGATGTGGATACCGAAAACCCTGAGTCCACAACATCTAATGAAGTGGAAATTATTGTAGAGGCAATGTATCTATATTTTGATGTGAACGAAGGAGATAGCGAAGCAACAGAAATTTCTGTTACCTACAACAGCGAAATAGGCTCTCTACCTGTAGTTACCAAAGAGGGATATGAATTTATCGCTTGGACTATAGATAATGACACAATAACAGAAGAGACTATCTGGCAGTACAAAGAGGACAAAACTGCTGTAGCTCAATGGACTGTCATTGAATACGGTATCACCTATAATCTTGATGGAGGAATAAATGATGCTAGTAATCCTGAGAATTATACTATCGAAACCGCAACAATCACTCTAGCCGATGCTACTCGCACAGGTTATAGTTTTGAGGGTTGGTACGATGCTGAAACTGATGGTAACAGGGTAACCGAAATCGCAACTGGGACTACTGGTGATGTTGTTCTTTATGCTCAATGGACTATCAATAGTTACAACGTTGTTGCGATAGCTAATGATGGTGGTACAGCAACCGTAAACGGAGAAGAGGCAGCAAATGTAAATTATGGTGAGACTGCTGAGTTTGTGGCTGTGGCTGACGAAGATTATATATTTGTAAGTTGGACAAATGAAGATGGTGAAGTAGTGTCAGAAGAGGAGACTTACACAATTACTGTTACATATGATTTATCTCTTACCGCTAATTTTGTTGAAGCGGCTACTAGCGTGTCAAATGTTACTAACAGTAATATCGTGGTATCTACCAACAATAATATCATCACAATTACTGGGGCAGAAATTGGTACAAAAATATCTATTTACACAGTAAATGGTTCGATAATTTACAATGGCACAATCACATCCGACGTAAATTATATACCGATGAATACCACTGGTCTGTTATTGATAAAGGTTGATAACTACATCACTAAAACCATTAATTAAGAATACAAAAACTATAATGCAAATAGATGTAACAGAGCGCGCCAAAAGGGCAAAGAGACTATTTAAAGAGGGGTACAACTGTGCACAATCGGTATTCATGGCTTTTGCTGATTTATACAGTTTAGATGCTGCGATGGCTGCCACGATTAGTGGGAGTTTTGGTGGTGGTATCGGACGGATGCGTGAGGTGTGTGGAGCTTGCTCGGGTATGTTTCTTACGGCGAGTATGGCAATACCTACCCACGACGTGAAAGACAAGGCTGCGAAAGCTGCCAACTACAAAATGGTGCAAGAGTTAGCCGCTGAATTTAAAGCCGAAAATGGCTCGATAATCTGTCGCGAACTGCTCGGATTGACAGACAATGTGCCTACATCTATCACTGGCGAACGGCTGCAGGCGGCTACAAAAAAACGCCCTTGCGATGAACTGGTATATATGGCAGCCGAAATTTTAGGCAATCAACTAATTAAACTAGAAAAATGCGAATTTTAATACAGCGTGTCTCTTCTGCATCTGTAAAGGTGGACGAGAAAATCGTTGCAGATATTAATGATGGTCTATTGATTTTAGTGGGCATCGAAGATGCCGACGATGAAACTGATGCAGATTGGCTAGCCCGAAAGGCGGTCAATCTGCGTATTTTCGACGATGAACAGGGGGTGATGAACCGCTCTGTAATTGATACTAACGGTGATATTATCGTGGTGAGTCAGTTCACCCTCCACGCCCTCACCGCCAAAGGTAATCGTCCGAGCTACATAAAAGCCTCGAAACCTCCTCACGCAGTGCCAATGTACGAGCTATTTTGCTCTCGCATCGAGGAGTTAATTGGCAAACCAATCGAACGAGGAATTTTTGGCGCAGATATGAAGGTAAAATTACTCAATGATGGTCCTGTTACAATCTGGATCGACTCCAAAAACCGCGAATAAGGGAGATTTTGACCTTTGCCGAATTTTATGTATCTTTGCACCATAAAATCAAAATAACAAAAAACAGAATAATATGGAAAAACTTAATCAACTGTACAGTATATACAACTGCGAGTTAAACGATGAGACAGTAAAAGCTGACGTAGAAAAAATCTTAGCTGAAAACTTTGATAAATACAACAACACAGAGGTTTACAAAGAGTGTTTTAGCATGATTGACCTTACATCACTCAACACCACCGACACTGAAAGTAAGATTGGTGAGATGATGGAGCGTGTAAACCAATTTGGCTCGGACTACCCAGAGATGCCAAACGTGGCTGCCGTATGTGTGTATCCTGCGATGGTGCCAGTAACAAAAGTAACTCTCGAGGCTGAAAATGTAAATATCGCTGCCGTGTCGGCTTGTTTTCCATCGTCGCAAACTTTTATCGAGGCAAAAGTGGCAGAGGTGGCATTGACTGCTCTTGCTGGTGCCGACGAGATAGATGTGGTGATATCTGTGGGTAAATTGATGAGCGGACTCCACTCGGAGGTGATGGAGGAGTTAGAGGAGATAAAAGCGGCAAGCCGCCACGCTCACCTAAAAGTAATTATCGAAAGTGGTTCGTTGCGCAATGCAGTGGAAATCAAACACGCATCGCTACTATCTATCGCTGCTGGTGCCGATTTCATCAAAACATCTACTGGTAAAACTGACCCTGCTGCAACACTTGAGGCTGCATATATTATGTGTGGCGCAATTAAAGAGTATTACGAAAAATCGGGTATCAGAATAGGATTTAAACCTGCAGGAGGCATTGTTACCACCGAAGATGCTGTAAAATATTATACAATCGTGCGCACTGTTCTTGGCGAGGAGTGGATGACAAATGAATTGTTCCGCTTTGGCGCAAGTAGACTGGCAAACAACCTATTATCAAGCATTTACGGCGAAGAGATAAAATATTTTTAGATCAGGAATTTTTAGAAGTCCCCTTTAATCTCTAAAGGAGACTTATTATAATTGATAAAGGAGACAATGCAAAATAGCCTTTTCTACGAAATAGCACTTACACAAATATTTATGGTCGGACCACGCACTGCGCGCACCCTCATCGAGAATATGGGGAGCGCAGAGGCTGTATTTAAAGAAGACCCAAATATCCTGAAAAAAATAGGCAATGTAGGTAGTTACCTTGCCGATGAGGCATACCGCTCTGAGGCTCTGATGAGAGCCGAAGAGGAGATGCTTTTTATAGAGAAAAACAATATCAAAGCCATATCATACCGAGATGAAGCATTTTCGCAACGACTAGCTCAATGCAATGATGCACCGCTAGTGCTCTATCAATCTGGAGATTGCGACCTGAACAGCGCAAAATTTTTGTCGATAGTGGGCACTCGCAAAATCACCAAATATGGCAAAGATATCACCTCATCGCTAATTAAGGAGTTGTCAAAAACCAACAATAATGTGGTAATAGTGAGCGGATTGGCTTATGGAGTGGATATTACGGCACACCGCGCAGCACTCGACTACGGTGTAAAAACTATTGGGATAGTGGCTCACGGTCTCGACCGCCTCTACCCTGCTGCACACCGCCAAGTGGCATCGAATATGATACAACAGGGAGGGGCTGTGGTTACTGAATTTTTGAGCCGAACGAACCCCGACCCACAAAATTTTGTGCAGCGCAACCGTATCGTGGCTGGACTGTGCGATGCTGTAGTGGTTGTTGAATCTGCCAACAAAGGGGGCTCGCTCATCACAGCAAATTTGGGCAACGACTACAACCGTGATGTATTTGCATTCCCGGGCAGAGTAAACGACGAATCGTCGGCTGGATGCAACTCGCTCATTCGCAACAACAAAGCACAACTAATAACCTCAGCGGAAGACCTCATATCTATTATGGGGTGGGATAATACAATATCAGAGGCAAAGCAACAACAACTGTTCGATGATGAATTGCCAGCTGAGCAGCAACATATTATAGATTTACTCGGCAACGAACCACAGCATATTAACCAAATATCAACTGCCATAAACCTACCGATACAAAAGACCTCAGCTCTACTTACCGAAATGGTATTTAGCGACTTGATAGAACAGTTACCTGGTGATTTTTTTGCAAAAAAGGGGATATAAAACAGTAAATTCAACTTATAAATACAACACCTATTGAGGCGTTGACAGATAGATGAAAGAGATAAAAAACAGTAAGATAAGAGAGTTTGCAATGGCAATAAGAGAGTTTGCAATGGCAATAAAAATTGTTGTCATTGTGTCAATCACACTCTTTACCGCCATCAACTGCGCCAACAGAGGTACTGGACCTCAGGGCGGACCGAAAGATGTAACTCCCCCTAAATTACAGAAAACCAATCCCGAAAATGGCATACTCAACTACACAGACAAATCTGTCACTCTCTTTTTCGATGAGATTGTACTCCTAGAGAGTTCTACAGAAAAGGTGGTTATCTCACCGCCACAAACAAAAGCCGCCACAATGAAAGCGTTGGGCAGCAAAATCAGCGTTACGCTCAACGACACCCTCAAAGAGAACACTACATACACCATCGACTTCTCAGATGCAATTGTAGACAACAACGAGAAGAACAAACTCGACGGATATAGTTTCTGTTTTTCAACTGGCGATCAGATAGATACGCTAAAAATATCAGGTATCGTAATAGATGCCTCTACCCTCAACCCGGTGAGTGGTATCTTAGTGGGTATACACAGTAATTTAGAGGATAGCGCATTTACTTCGTTGCCATTCGACCGCATCACTCGCACCAATAGCAAAGGCGAATTTACAGTGAACAACATCAAAGAGGGGAGCTATAAACTATACGCCCTAAAAGATGCAGGCAGCAACTATAAACTAGATGCCTCACAAAACGAACAACTCGCATTCAACGACTCGATATATATCCCAACGTGCAGTGTAACAATGATTTCCGACACCACATTTAGGGCAGATACACTAGACACCGCTCTGCAAGTGATAGATACAATCATCACATATCCAAGATATACTTACTTGCCTACAGAGATTATGTTGCAGGCATTTACAGAGACTAATATTAGACAATATCTTGCTGAGTCGGCTAGACCAGAACGATACAAATTCACCCTCACATTTGGGGCTCCGTGCGACACGCTGCCAGAGGTATCTTTGGTAGATTCCACCCGCATGCTCAACTACTATTTTCAGCCCAACGAAACCAACGACACACTCACCTACTGGCTCAACGATACAACAGATATCAAGAGCGACACGTTGCGCATTCAGGCTAGATATCAAAAGACCATCAACGACACGCTGCGCTGGCAAACCGACACACTTCGCCTGCTCTACCGCGCTCCAAAACCAAGAAAAGGTGAGACTCCAAAAGCACCACAACTAATAAGCAGCAATGCATCGCCAACATTTGAGATATACAAACCATTGGATTTTGATTTTATGCGTCCAGTGAATATGAACAGTGAGGTGGGCTATACATTTGAAGAACAGATAAATGACTCTACTTGGAAGAAAATTGAAGGTGCAAAAATTGAACCTGTGGATAGTTTCGGACTAAAATTCCGCATAGAGTACAAATGGAAAGAGAGTACCACATACCGAGCGATACTCGATTCGGCACTCTTCTTCACGCTAGATAGCATCTACACCGACTCTACCGCCTACACCCTGAAAACCAAAGCGTTAGACACGTACGGCAAATTGATACTCACCTTTATCAACCATACAGGTTATGAGATGGTGCAAATCATCGATAAGAGTGAAAAAGTCATAGCACAAAAAGCCCTCACTCCCGACAGTCTAGCTCATAATCAATTGATATTTGAGTATATGACACCAGGTGAGGTGTATGCAAAACTATTTGTAGACAGCAACCAAAATGGCGAATGGGATACAGGCGAATACGCCACCCGACTACAAGCCGAACAGGTTAATTACTTCCCATATAGCATAGAGTTGCGCGCCTTGTGGGACGTGGAAGAGGAGTGGGACCTACTAGAAGTGCCACTTCTGGAACAAAAACCTACCGAGCTAATGCAAGATAACTCCTCAGCATCGAGAGGCAGAAGATAATACTCCTCTCTTTAAGAGTCTATAATTCTATGTAAATAATTACTGTTTTACATTTTCCATACCCAAACAAGGGTACAAAATGACAAAATGTCGAGGCAAAGATGAGGTGAAATTGACAGAATAACAAGGCTGAAGATTTTTTTTCGTAAATTACCTTGCAATATTAAAAAAAAAGAACTATCTTTGCTCCGGAATTTTCAATTACACTTGAGAATTTTTAAATTTACAGAAAATATTCAAATATGATTGAAACATTAAACTCCATACGAAAATATAATTACTGGAACGACAACAGCGTTGATTCTGGCTACAAACGTGTATCATACACCGAAAATATAGAACAGTATATAGGTAATAAATTGGTAAAGGTGCTAATCGGACAACGACGCGCAGGTAAAAGTTATATCCTACGCCAAATTGCAGCAAAATTAATCAAAAATGGAGTAAAAAGTGAAAATATTCTCTATATAAATAAGGAATATATGGAACTAATAGCTCTACACAGTGCCGTTGAACTAGAAAAACTATACAAAACATATAGAGCAGAGCTAAAACCAGAGGGTAAGGTGTATCTGTTTATAGACGAAATACAATATATAGAGGAGTGGGAGAGATTTGTAAATTCTCATTCTCAAGACTTTGCAGAGCCTTGTGAACTGTTTATCAGTGGTTCAAACTCCAACCTGCTATCTGGTGAATTAGCAACTCTATTGTCGGGCAGATATGTAGAGTTTGAGGTGTTCCCATTTAGTTATCAGGAGTTTTGTGGCATTACGGGGCAGACTGAAAATCGTGAGAGCTACAAGAAATATCTCGAAAGTGGAGCTCTACCAGAACTCTTTAATCTCTCGACCGATGAGATGAAGAGAAACTATGTATCGTCTATAAAAGATACTGTTATGCTGCGCGATATAGTGGCTCGGTTTAAGGTAAAGGATGTGAAACTACTCGACGACCTATTTGTATACCTTGTTAATAATGCAGCAAATATAATTTCAATTACTAATATAATCAACTTTTTTGCCTCGAAAAGGCGCAAAACGAATTACGAAACTCTATCATCATATATAAGTTATCTGGAAAGTTCATTTCTTTTGCATCGTGCAGAGAGATACAATATAAAAGGTAAAGAGACTATTTCTGGTAATTGCAAATATTATCTCAATGATCTGAGCTATCGCAACTATCTATATTCTGGATATGGATACGGAATGGGATATCTACTAGAAAATGCTGTATATCTATCGCTCCGCCGTGCTGGTTATAGTGTGTATGTGGGGGTTGTAAAGGATACTGAGGTGGATTTTGTAGCTATCAAAGGGGATAAACGCCTCTATATACAGGTAACGCTGCAACTCACCGAACAGGCAACCATCGACAGAGAATATCGCTCGCTGCAACTGATAGATGATAATTTCAACAAGTATGTAGTGAGTATGGAGGAGTTTCAAGTGCCAACAAACGAGGGGATAGAACACATCTCGGCGTGGGAGCTAGATAAAATCCTCAATACTATAAAATAGCTACCCCCTACAACCACTTCTTCAATCTAAACACTATCAAAATCACCAATACGGTAACCACCATTAGCACCAATGCGAATGGATAACCCCACTCCCATGACAATTCGGGCATATTCGGGAAGTTCATACCGTACATACTGGCAATGAGTGTAGGCGGCAGGAAAATTACGCTTACGATGGTAAAGATTTTGATAATCTTATTTTGTTGGATATTAACCAAACCGAGAAAGGTATCTTGCAGATATTCGAGACGATCAAACGAAAAACGTGTGTGCTCGAAAAGGGAGTTTATATCCTTGATAATTATAGATAATTTTGCCTTTGCCTCCACTGGAAACAACTTGCTTTTGAGCATATTAGAACATACACGACTCTTATCTACTATGTTCTCGCGTATGAGCATCGTCTTCTCTTGCAACTCTTTAATGGCGATAAGAATGTCATCGCTCACGTCGTCGTCGGTCTTCAGTTTGTTAGACAAAACGGTGATTTCGCGTGTCATAGCCTCGATAATATCTGCATCATACTCTACCCGAGTCTCCAACAGCGCCACCAATACATCGTGTCCACTGGTGTAGATACTGGAGTTGGCAAACATCTTTTTTACTGTCTCGTTAAACGAGCGCAAATGCTGGTCGCGCACTGAGACTAATATATTATTTTTGAGGATAAACGAGATGGTCTCCTCTTCAAATGTATCGAGCAAAAATTGCGAGTTGGCTACGATGCTATCCTCTGTCTCCATATAGCGTGATGAAATCTCAATCTCTTCCATCTCTTCCTCTTCTTGGATATAGATTTTAAGAAATTGCTCCAATTCGCTCTCTACTTCTACAGCAACATCAATCAGGTCAATCCACAAGAGTTGCGATAAACTTACCTCTTTGAGTATTTCAAGGCTTTTTGCTATTTTGATACGACCATTTTCACGGTAAAAAATTCTTAGTTCCGACATAGTAATATACTTATTAATCGGTTAATAAATAGGGGAAACTTATATAGAGAGGGTTTTCCCTCCCCTAAAATAGTCTAATGTAGGGCTCTGTTGGGTATAAAACACCCGATTGGAAACAGAGCCTAAAGCGATGGGGGTTGACTCAAAATCTCCTGCACCAGATTGGTGAGGTGAACAAAATCAACCACTGAGAGTTGTTCTGGTCGTTTATTTAATATGTCATCTACCATCACGCGCCCCTGCAAAACTGGTTTGAGCGAGTTGCGCAATGTTTTGCGTCGTTGGTTAAACGAGGTTTTTACTACCTGAATAAATAGTTTTTCGTCGCACCCGAGACTCTGCACATCGTTACGTTTCATACGAAAAACTGCCGATTTTACCTTCGGAGGTGGATTAAATGCACCTGGTTCTACCGTAAAAAGGTATTCTATATCGTAAAATGCCTGCAAAAGTACAGATGTGATGCCGTAAGTTTTTGAGCCGTGAGGAGCTGCAATTCGCTCCGCCACCTCTTTTTGTACCATACCCGAACAGACAGGAATGCGATCGCGATACTCCAAAACTTTAAAGAATATCTGACTAGAAATATTATAAGGATAGTTGCCAATAATCATAAATTGCCCCTCCTCTCCAACTATCTCATTGAGATTTAAACGAAGAAAATCACCCTCTACAACTTTGAGTTCGGGATAATACTCAGCTAGATAAGCCACTGATTCTGAGTCGAGTTCTACTGCCGTGAGGTCGATTAATGGGTTTTTGATTAGGTATTGTGTGAGCACTCCCATACCGGGACCAACCTCGATGACGCAAGCAGGCGATTGCAGGTCGAGCGACTCAGCTATACGCTGTGCCACCTGCAAATCTTTCAGGAAATGTTGTCCTAAATATTTTTTTGCTCTTACGTCTTTCATTTATTGCAATTTTTTACTAACTTTGCACTCACTTTAATTCGTGTGCAAAAGTAGCTATTTTTCATCAGAAAAACAAACAAAAGAGTTGAAATTTACACAAATACAGAAAATTAACCATTACGTACAAGCAAAAATCCTTAAAGTTATGGAGTTTATATATACTCCTTTTAAGAGATTTATGCCGTATCAACTGTTTCGTTACGGTGTTTCGGGCGCATCGAATGTTGTATTTGACTGGGTGCTATTCTTTGTTTTTTACAATTTCATCTTCTGCCATCAGGTGGTGCATATCGGACAAATCGCCATAAGCGCACACATTGCATCGTTTGTTTTTACATTCCCAATCACCTTTACTAGCGGATTTTGGCTCTCAAGGTATATATCCTTTAAGGAGTCGGAACAGAGAAGACGAAGTCAACTAGCAAAATATCTACTCGTGGTGTTTTCGTGCATATTAATCAACTATGTAGGACTGAAGTTTTTTGTAGAGTATTGCGCATTTTACCCTACCCCATCAAAGATGATTATTACTGTTATAACCACCATCTTTAGTTATCTGATGCAAAAATATTTTACTTTTAAGGCATGAAACTCTCAAGAGAAGATATTGTAAAATATATCACGTGGGTAGTGGTTGCATTTGTATATTGCATATTAATATACAAACTTGTTAATTACGACAATTACGCTCAACTGATTGCCGATTTCAGCCATATATCTCCCTCTCGCTGGATTTTTTTGTCGCTCGCTATTGCCCTAATGCCGATAAATCTATCGCTCGAATCGCTAAAATGGCGATACGCTATGTCGCCTGCAGAACAGATTACGATAAAGGATAGTTTCAAAGCTACGTTAATCGGACAAATCGGTGCTTTAATCACACCCAACAGACTGGGCGACTACCCCACTCGCTCTCTGATGATGAAAAAGGAGAACAGACTAAATGGCACGATACTAGGCTATGTGAGTTCGTGGGGACTTACCGTCACTATTTTAACTGTTGGTGCAACTAGCGCATCGTTCTACATACAGGAGCACAACACTTTTTTTTCAGAAAAATATATTTACATAACAATATCTGCGTGCGCAATGTTAATTTTAACATTCTGCCTACTCCCCCTTATAGGACGGCGCATTTTAACATATAACATCGGCAGCAAAACCAGAGATATTGCCAACTGCCTATCTGGCTTGAACAGCAGATATATTGCCGCAATTACTGCACTGTCGGCTATTAGATATGCTGTATACTGCACGCAGTTTTGGTTATTCCTGAATTTTTGCAATATCGACTTAAGTGCTATCAATGCGGCACTTACAATTCCGATTATCTATCTTCTGAGTACTCTAACCCCCACAATTACCCCCTCGGTAGCAGCCACAAATAGCAGCTATGCAATAGTCATAATTTCGTGCTTTTCGGACAACGCTCCAGCTATCGCTTTAGGTGCAACTTTGACGTGGATTGTTAATTGTTGCGTCCCTTTATTGATTGGAACTGTGATTTTTAACAAAAAAAAATCGTACGTTTTAACATAAAACTCTTCAAAAATCCTCTTTTTTAACATAAATAAGGCGTCATAATGTCAAGATTTTCTATGATTTACATAAATTTCGCTATTTTTATGTTAAAGTTAATTAAAAAACAGACCTGGTTGCGTTTTTTTATTATAAATTTGCACTGTAGAAAAAAATAAGCGAACTGTTTAATAAAAAATTAATAAACTAACAACCGATTTAAGATGTTAAAAAAATACTTCATATGGATTTTGATTTTCTTTATCGTTGCAGCATTTACAGCAGTATTTGCGATAGAGATTAATTATATCAATAATAACAACAAGTTGCAACGCACGCAATTTGACAATGCAGCGAAACATAGTATCAACACAGCTATAAATGCAGTTAAAGAGGCTGAGACTACATATATAATAAATGAGATACTGGAAAATACAGAGTATATACTAAAATCAGACTACAACTATATCAATGAGTATGTAAGACAACAAAATATATTTTCAAACAATAAAGATACGCTAGTCGGTCCTAACCTATTAAGAAAACCCCTTTTGCTACCAGAATCAGAAACCTCTATCAATCAGGCTATATTAATATACCAAAATGATTATCAAGATAGATATATATCAATAAGAGATTTAGTAAACTCCACCATAGCCAATATGATTAATATATCAACCAAGGATGCTATCACTAATCGACTCGACCCGATGTTTATTAGAGAGGAACTGGCAGAGGCTTTTGCTCAAAATGGCATCAATGAAGAGTTTACGTTTGCTATTGCGGACAGATGGAACAAAGAGAAGTATACATACAACGAGAAAAAATTTGATATAACAAGAGATAGCTACAGACAACAAATTGGACAAGAGGACAACTCTGGAAAAAAGTATTATCTATATGTACATTTTCCAAACAAAAACAACGCTGGATTTTACAACGCCAAAGCTACACTACCTATTATATTAATGACTTTTGGTCTATTAATAATGTATGTCATTGCTGTATATCACATCTCGCGACAAAGTAATTTGCACGCTATAAAGAATGACTTCATTAGTAATATGACTCACGAGCTGAAAACACCTATCTCTTCAATCTCTCTTGCATCGCAAATGCTTGCCGACCCTGCAATAGCAAAATCACCTACTATATTAAATAGTACATCTAAGGTGATTGTGGAGGAGACAAAAAGGTTATCGCTACTGGTGGATAAGGTGCTGCAGATGACTCTGTTTGAAAAAGATACTGCATCGCTGAAATTTAGAGAGGATAATGTAAATGAGGTGATAGAAAATATTATAGACACTTTCTCGCTAAAGGTTTCGGCAAAAGGTGGCAAGATTATCCCAGAACTAAAAGCGTATAATGCGTTTGCCGAGATAGATGAGATGCACTTTAGCAACGTGATATACAACCTAATGGATAACGCCATTAAATACTCGAAAGAGGGGTTGCCACTAATCCTTACGATAAAAACGTGGAACGACCAGACTAAATTGAATATTTCAATAAAGGATAATGGTCTGGGAATAAAGAAAGACCAACTAAAATATATCTTTGACAAATTCTATCGTGTGCCTACAGGCAACAAACACGACGTAAAAGGGTTCGGTCTCGGTCTGCCATATGTAAAGAAAATTGTCAATGATCACAAAGGCAAAATAGCAGTAAATTCGGAGTTTGGCGTGGGTACAGAATTTATCATCTCGATACCTATTAGTACAACTTACATTTAAATAACAACACAAAAATAGAAAATTATTATTATTAACTAGAAGGGATACTACCTATTTAATTAGAAACAACCCCTTCACAATACACAAAAATTATGACAACATTAAAAGTTCTTTTGTGCGAAGACGATGAAAACTTAGGTGCGTTACTTCGTGAGTATCTACAGGCTAAAGGTTTAGACGTAACATTAATGCCTGATGGTGAAGCTGGATATCAAGCTTTCACTAGCGACAATTTTGACTTGTGCATTCTTGACGTAATGATGCCAAAAAAAGATGGCTTCTCTCTAGCACAAGACATCCGCAAAATCAACGGTTTTATTCCAATTATCTTCTTAACTGCCAAAGCATTGAAAGATGATATTCTTGAAGGTTTCAAAATTGGTGCCGACGATTATATCACAAAACCATTCTCAATGGAAGAGATGCTACTTCGTATCGAAGCTATTATGCGCAGAATTAGTGGCAAGAAAAACAAAAAAGGCAACGAAACTGAACTTGGTTCTTTAGTGTTCGATTCTCAAAAACAGACTCTAACATCTGCTGACCGCCAAGTGAAACTTACAACTAAAGAGAGCGAATTATTGTCTCTTCTAGTGCAAAATTGCAACAACATTCTTGAGCGTAACTATGCTCTTAAAACTATCTGGGCAGAAGACAACTATTTCAACGCTCGCAGTATGGATGTTTACATCACAAAACTACGTAAACTATTGAAAGACGATCCAGATATCGAAATCATAAACATACATGGCAAAGGCTACAAACTTGTTGTGCCTAGCAAATAACAATTTTTAGAGGGGAGTTTTTAGAAGTCCCCTTTAGATAAAATAGCACAGTTTTATTGCAACTGTGCTGTAAAATATCTAACTTTTACAAACAGCTATTAAAACTACAATATTACAAAACTTTTATGGTTTTTTAATGTGATTTTCTTTGCAGATTGAAAAAAAAATTGTATCTTTGCAATGCAAAAAAATAAGGGGAAAATCCCATTGATTTTGCATTGAAATAACGAATAAATAATTTAAAAATATTAATTTCTTTAAAGGTAAAAAAAAATGGCAAATTTAGATTTAACCAAGTATGGTATCAGCAATGCAGTTGAGGTTATCCACAACCCATCGTATGATGTATTGTATGCTGAAGAGACAAAACCAGAATTAGAAGGTTTTGAAAAAGGTCAAGTAACAGAAATGGGTGCAGTAAACGTAATGACTGGTATTTACACTGGTCGCTCACCTAAAGACAAATTTCTTGTAATGGACGATACTACTAGAGATACTATCTGGTGGACTTCTGAGGAATATAAAAATGATAACAAACCTATCACTCCTGCAACTTGGGACGTATTGAAAGGTATAGCTACAACTCAACTATCAGGCAAACGCCTTTTCGTAGTTGATACTTTCTGTGGCGCAAACGAAAATTCTCGTATCAAAATCCGTTTCATCATGGAGGTTGCATGGCAAGCTCACTTCGTAACTAATATGTTTATCCGTCCAACAGCTGAAGAACTTGAAGCTTATGGCGAACCAGATTTCGTAGTTATGAACGCATCTAAAACAGACGCTGGCGACAACTACGCTGAACTAGGTCTTAACTCAAAAACATTTACAGTATTCAACCTAACTGAGAAAATGCAACTTATCGGTGGTTCTTGGTACGGTGGCGAAATGAAAAAAGGTATGTTCGCTTATATGAACTATCTTCTTCCTCTTCGTGGTATGGCTGCAATGCACTGCTCTGCTAACGTAGGTGAGGCTGGCGATACTGCTATCTTCTTCGGTCTTTCTGGTACAGGTAAAACTACTCTTTCTACTGACCCAAAACGTCAACTTATCGGTGATGACGAGCACGGTTGGGACGAAGAGGGTGTATTCAACTTCGAAGGTGGTTGCTACGCAAAAACTATCCACCTATCTCAAGAAAACGAACCAGATATCTGGGGTGCTATCAAACGTGATGCTCTTCTTGAAAACGTAACAGTGGCTGAAGATGGTACTATCGACTTCAACGATGGTTCGGTAACTGAAAACACTCGTGTTTCTTACCCAATCTATCACATCAACAATATCGTTAAACCAATCTCTAAGGCAGGTCCGGCTAAGAAAGTTATCTTCCTTACTGCAGATGCATTTGGTGTATTGCCTCCAGTATCTAAACTTACTCCAGAGCAAACTCAATACTACTTCTTAAGTGGATTTACTGCTAAACTTGCAGGTACTGAGCGTGGTATCACTGAGCCAACTCCTACTTTCTCTGCTTGTTTTGGTGCTGCTTTCTTAACTCTTCACCCAACTAAATACGGTCAAGAACTAGTTAAGAAAATGGAAGCTAACGGTGCTGAGGCTTATCTTGTAAACACGGGTTGGAATGGTACTGGCAAACGTATCACTATCAAAGATACTCGTGGTATTATCGACGCTATCCTTGATGGCTCAATTGATACAGCTCCTACAAAATATATCCCTATGTTCAACCTTGAAGTGCCAACTGCATTGCCAAACGTTGATCCTAACATCCTTGACCCACGCGACACTTATGCTGACGTGGCTACTTGGAATGAAAAAGCTACTGATCTTGCTGGTCGTTTCATCAAAAACTTCAGCAAATTCACAACTAACGAAGCTGGTGAAGCTCTAGTTGCAGCTGGTCCAAAACTCTAAGAGTTATAAGGATATAATAATTTTAACCCCCCTCTTCAACTACTTCGGTAGATTGAAGAGGGGGGTTTTATTTTCTACTTTAAGCAGAATTTATTATTAAATTTCGTCTAGCAAGTTATCCAACAATATAACTACATCACCGCTGCATCGAACCACTGTTGCATCACAGCCATCTGCTCCTCGCGTGTCATATTGCTATTATCTAGCAGTTTAGAATCGGGGGTTTGTCGCAGTGGCGATTCGGCACGGTTACTATCTCTATCGTCGCGCTCGATAACATTGGCAAGCACCTGATCGTAAGGTTCTGATTGTCCTTTGGCAACTAATTCATCAAATCTGCGTTGCGCACGCACCTCTGGGGCAGCGGTAACAAACACTTTCAACTCCGCATCAGGGAATACCACAGTTGTAATATCTCTACCATCCATCACTACACCTTTTTCTGTGCCCATCGCCTGCTGCAAACGTACCAACTCACGGCGCACAAAACCAATTGCCGACACACGACTAGCACCGTTAGCCACTTCAAGCGTACGAATTTCGCTCTCTACATCTTTGCCATTGAGCACTACGTGTTGTACCCCATCAACCAAAATAAAAGAGATAGAAATATCATTCAACGCCAATTGCAATTGCGCCTCATCAATTGTCGCCTCTTCCATAATCCCACCTTTTAGGGCATACAAAGCAACGGCACGATACATTGCACCAGTATCTACATATTTATATCCTGCATAACGAGCCAACTCCTTAGCCATAGTACTCTTGCCACACGAAGAAAACCCATCTATAGCTACAACTATTTTTTTCATTCTATATTTTTATTTTTCGAGGCTATTTTAAAAGCACCTTTTTATTTTACACCAAACGACGAAAGATTTGTGCTAAATGTGGCGTTATAAGCCAAATTACCAGATTGATAAGGCACAATAGAAAATCCTACATTAAATTTGTAGAGTTTCAGTCCGCCACCAAACGACCAACCAGCCACAGAACGAGTATCTTGTACCGCCATCTCCATATTTGTGCGATGATTGTACGACGCTACAAAATATAGATAGTCTGTTGGCAATATCTCTACACTCCAAACCGTATGTCTAAAAAACATATCAACTCCCACTTGCCAATCAGATTTACCGTCCATTGGATCATAAGCCGAATCGGACAATGAAGCACTCAAATCCCATGTCTGCATATTATGAAAGGTGAGGGAGAATCGAATAGGGGCTTTTGGCAATTTTTGACTAACACCAAATTGCAAATCAAAAGGCAACGACTCACGATACTGCACACCATCGATGCTATAATATCCTGTGAACTGATAACCAATATTGCGCGCTACAAGTCCAGCCGAGAAAAAAGCCTCCTCGTTGTGATACGAAATACCCATATCAAAGGCAAGTCCGAAACTTTGATACCTCTCATAGACCGAATAAATAGGCTTTAATGTAACCCCTGTACTCCATCTTGGCGAGAGCCAACGAGAATACATAAGACTGAGAGCCATATCTTTAGCTGTAAATGTGCCGAGTATTTCATCAGTTACGGATGTCTCTAAAAATGTACCATAATCTACATAATTGATACCTACTGCTATATTATCTTTATCGGTAAGAGAACGGGCATAAATTGCCGAGCCTAAATTAACATCACTGTATAGATTGGAATAATTTAGTCCTAAAAAATTGTGTGATTTACTAGAGAGAAGAGCAGGATTGGAGAATGCAAAATTGAGGTCGTCGTCGTAAAGCGAGACGTTGTAACCCCCAAACGCAGCGAGACGTGCCCCAGTTGGCAGTGATAAAAATTCAAACACACTTGAGCCTGCTTGACCCATTGTATTAGTCAAACCGCAAAATAAAAATAAAAAAAAGAAGTATATTTTTTTCATGCAACTCAAATTACTATCACTTCATCCATCTTAATATCAAATGGTTCTGTAGGTATCTCATCAACTAATTGAAATTCAAACCCTACTCCAATTTTATACGCATTAGGATAATTTATCAAAAATCTATCATAGAACCCTTTACCTCGTCCTAAACGGTTACCATCTGCATCAAATGCAACACCTGGTACAATAACCAAATCAATTTCACCATCATAAGGCTCCGCCATCGGTTCATCAATATTATATTTGCCGACTCTCCATTCTGTATCAGGTTTTAATTCTACAGGCACAATATCTCCGTTTACAATAGTAGGTAAAATCACTCGTTTTTTAGCATCAAACGCACGCTCGAAGAGTCGTTTTACATCTACTTCGTCCCATAATGGCGAAAAAAGCATCACAACTGCTGCATTTTGATATTGCAAATTCCCCTCTATTTTATGCTCGACACCTATTGACATTTCTGCCAATTTCTCAGTACCAATGAGCACTTTCGCCTCTCTAATCCGTTTGCGAACAGCTAGTTTCATAATAAAAATTTCACCTTAAAAATTAAAAACGTAAAAGTACAAAAAATATTTTGAAAATTCAAATTTTAGTAGTACTTTCGTACTCTAAATTTTTCATCCTATGATAGACTCGCAAACAGTAGCCCAAATTATAGATACAGCACAGATAGTTGATGTGGTAGGAGACTTCGTTTCCCTACGTCGTCGTGGTGTAAATTATCTGGGACTTTGCCCTTTTCACGACGAAAAAACGGGGTCGTTTACGGTATCGCCTGCCAAAGGTATATTCAAATGTTTTGGATGCGGAAAAGCTGGGGGCGCGGTCAATTTCATAATGGAGCACGAGCAACTCGACTACCCTGGTGCTCTGCGCTATCTTGCAAAAAAATATAACATCCCTATTCAAGAGAAAGAATTAACTGCCGAAGAGCAACAAACTCAATCTGACAGAGAGGGTATGTTCACCTTAAATATTTGGGCACAACGTTATTTTGTAGAGCAGATGAACAATACCGATCTAGGTCGTTCAATTGGGTTGGGATACTTTAAAAGTCGCGGTTTCACCGACGAAACTATCGAAAAATTTGGACTCGGATACTGCCTCAATCAACCTGATTCTATGTCGTCAAAAGCTCTATCTAGCGGATACAAAGCCGAATATATAGAGAAATGCGGATTGGGTGCACGACGCGATAATGGCACTTGGTACGACAGATTTCGTGGTCGCGTGATATTTCCGGTACACACTCTATCGGGCAAAATTGTAGCCTTTGGAGGTAGGATTTTAGAGAAAAACGATAAAACTGCCAAATATGTAAATTCGCCCGAGAGCGATATCTACCACAAAAGCAACGAGTTATACGGCATCTATTTTGCCAAACACTCCATCGTAAAATACAACCGCTGTTTTCTGGTCGAGGGCTACACAGATGTGATAAGTATGCACCAATCTGGCGTGGCTAATACTGTAGCCTCGTCTGGCACTGCCCTTACTCAAGGGCAGATAAAACTCATACGCCGTTTCACTCCAAATATCACAGTAATTTATGATGGCGATAACGCTGGTATAAAGGCATCTCTTAGAGGTATCGACCTGCTACTGGAACAGGGTATGAACGTGAATGTGGTGCTACTTCCCGAGGGAGAAGACCCCGACTCATATGCTCAATCTCACAGTGCAGTAGATTTTGTAGATTTCATCAATGAAAACCAAGTGGATTTTATCCGATTTAAGATAAAATTACTACTCGAAGGGGCTGGCAACGACCCTATAAAACGGGCTGAACTCATCACTGAAGTGGTGCGCTCTATATCGCTTATACCCGACCAAATTACTCGTTCGGTGTATATCAAAGAGTGTTCAAAACTACTTGATATAGAAGAGAATATTGTATTAAGCGAAATACAAAAAAATCTACGTAGCCAGCACAGTAAACAACTAGCACAATCTACTGCACGACCAGCTCAAACAACTACTCCGTCCTATCGACAAGAGAGTGCTGAACAGCAATCTACCCCTGATGTAAATTTGACTTATACCGACAACAAAAATCCGTTCTTGAAACAAGAACAGGAGATTTTGCGCTATATAATTAGACACGGCAACGAGGTGATTTTTACAGAAGAAAACGATGAAAATGAGACTATAAACACAACTGTTAATCAATTCATTTTGGAGTCAATTGCCGACACTCGCGAAGATGGAAAACTCTTCAAAAGCATTACACACCAAAAGATTATTCAAACAATAGAGGAGATAGAAGAGCAAGATAAAATCTCGCCCCTCATCTTCTCGAACCACCCCGACCCAGAGGTATCTAAACTGGCTGCGGAACTACTATCGGATAGATATGAGTTGTCAAAAATCCACACCAAAGTTAATGATTATATTGGCAACCCCAACGATACCAAAGCCATCGAGGAGCACAATCACAAAATAGAATCTGAAAGGATAAACACCTTAGGCAAAGAGATTTGTACAGTAATAAACGAGTACAAAGCAGCAATAATTTTGCACCAAGAACAACAACTTGATTTGAAAATTCGCCAAGCTCAAGAGGCTAAAAATGATGCTGAAATTATGGAGTTAATCCAACAAAAACAGACTCTACTCTACCTAAAAAAACAGGTACACTCTTCATTAGGTAATCGTGTAGTAATCAAACCTATACGTTAAATCTTCCACACCCTAAAATATAAAATTAGTTAAATAGGCAGATAAATATATTGACAAACAATATTTTATTTGCTTATTAGCGATATTTGTATTAACTTTGTAACCTAATTTTATTTGTACTTTTGCAATAAAACGAAAGCACAAACCAACAGATAAATATCTGTTAATAAGAAACATAAAAACAAATATATGCCTCAACAAGAAGCAAATCAATTAATAAAACAGGTAGCCCAAAAAGAGTATGAATATGGTTTTACAACAGATATTCACACCGAGACTATACCAATAGGTCTATCAGAAGAGGTAGTCCGATTAATTTCTGCTAAGAAAAACGAACCAGAATGGTTACTAAATTTCCGTTTAAAAGCCTATCGCCATTGGCTTACGATGCCTATGCCAGATTGGGCTCTGTTAAATATCCCAGAGATTGACTACCAAGCAATATCTTACTACGCTGCCCCACGCAAAAATGCACCTGCATCGCTCGACGAGGTAGACCCTGAAATCCTCGATACATTCAACAAGTTAGGTATCCCGATTGAGGAACAAAAAGCATTGAGCGGTATAGCTGTAGATGCTGTAATGGACTCAGTATCTGTAAAAACTACCTTCCGCGAAAATCTTGCAGAAAAGGGTATAATTTTCTGCTCGTTCAGCGAGGCAGTACAAGAATATCCAGATTTGGTGAAGGAGTATCTCGGTTCGGTTGTTCCATATTCCGACAACTATTTTGCAGCTCTAAACTGCGCGGTATTCTCCGACGGATCATTTGTTTATATCCCTAAAGGGGTGCGCTGTCCGATGGAATTATCAACATATTTCCGTATCAATGCAGCAAATACCGGTCAGTTTGAGAGAACTCTAATCGTGGCAGACGACAACGCATATGTATCATATCTCGAGGGGTGTACTGCTCCTCAACGTGATGAAAATCAACTACATGCAGCGATAGTGGAGATTGTGGTGATGAATAATGCAGAGGTGAAATATTCAACGGTACAAAACTGGTACCCAGGAGATAAAGATGGCAAAGGTGGTATCTATAATTTTGTTACAAAACGTGCAATTTGCAAAGGTAACAACTCAAAAATATCTTGGACTCAGGTAGAGACTGGATCTGCCATCACATGGAAATATCCATCGTGTATTCTCAAAGGCGACAACTCAACTGGCGAATTTTACTCGGTGGCTCTTACCAACAACAAACAACAAGCCGATACTGGCACAAAGATGATACATCTGGGAGCAAATACTCGTTCGCGAATTGTGAGCAAAGGTATATCAGCAGGCGACAGTCAAAACTCATATCGTGGATTGGTAAAAGTGGCACCAAACGCACACGAAGCACGCAACCACTCGCAATGCGACTCGCTACTGCTCGGCTCAAGCTGCGGGGCACACACGTTTCCGTATGTAGATATAAAAAATCCAACAGCTATAGTAGAACACGAGGCTACAACATCAAAAATATCTGAAGATCAACTGTTTTACTGCGCACAACGCGGTATTAGTGCCGAAGATGCTGTTGGCATTATTATTGGTGGATATGCAAAAGAGGTGATAAACAAGTTGCCAATGGAATTTGCTGTAGAGGCTCAAAAACTCCTGCAGATATCACTAGAAGGTAGTGTAGGATAAAATATGGAATGGCTAGAATCACTCGGCTACTTTGGACTATTTATCAGTTCGTTTTTGGCTGCTACAGTAGTACCGTTTAGTAGTGAGGCTGTATTTACAGGGCTATTTTATGCAGGACTAAATCCTACTCTATTAGTAGTATGGGCTACAATTGGGAACACCATTGGGGGTATGACTTGCTATTGGATTGGACATCTGGGCAAACTAGAGTGGGTGGAAAAATGGCTGAAGATTAAAAAGGAGAAAATCGACAGATATATGGGTAAGTTCCATAAATATGGTGATTGGTTGGCATTTTTCTCTTTCTTACCTGGCGTGGGTGATATAATTGCCGTGGCAGCAGGATTTTTTAGATGCAGATGGTGGATTGTGCTGATTAGTATGTTTTTAGGTAAATTAGGTAGATATATAGTATGGCTATATGCCAGCGAATTAATAATATTATAAAAAATAAATTTAGATGGGAGAGACAAAAAAAACTCTAGCAAACATTGTTGAAGGACTACAAGAAAAGAAAGCAAGAAATATTGTAATAGTAGATATGAGCGAACTCGATGCGCCATGTCAATACTTTGTGATAGCGCAAGGTGATTCGAACACTCACGTTTTTAGTGTGGCTACAGCAGCCAAAGATTACATGCGTAACCATGCCGGTATGAAACCAATTGCATCTGATGGATTTGACAACTCTGTATGGATTGCGCTTGACTACGGACATATCATCGTGCATATATTCCAACAAGAGGCACGCGAATTTTATGATATAGAACACCTCTGGGAAGATGCTAAAATAACAGCTATACCAGATATCTTATAATTTTATTAAATTAAGGGGATTTTCTAAAAATGGGGTTATATCAAACCTCCCCAAAAAAAAATTGAACTATGACAGAAAACAAGAAAAAAACTAATAAAATAGACCCTAAAAAGGTGATGCCTAAAAGTGGCAATATGAGACCAAAATTCAATATCTATTGGATTTATCTTGCTATCGCCATCTTTTTCATATCACTATCTTTTTTCGGGAATAATACAGGCGCAACGCATGAAGTTGCATACTCGCAACTGGAAAAAGCATTGAATAATGGCTGTGTTGATGAGATATCAATAACCATTGCCAAACAACGTGCCTCAGCGAAAATCGACCCAAATTGTTCGAAAGATATTACTGGAATTGTGGCAAAAGAGGGGGCTGAATATGTTATTATCGAGGCATTGGTGCCATCGATTGATGAGTTTTCAAAAAACCTCTCGCAGTACCAAAAAAATAAAATATACACTGGCAAGGTTACATACAAAGAGGGAAAGGATTATTTTGACATGATTCTCTTCACTGTTCTGCCTCTATTATTATTGATAGGTTTCTTTGTATATATGAACCGCAAAATGATGGGCGGTGGTGCTGGCGGAGGCGGCGGTGTATTTAATGTAGGTAAATCTCGTGCACAAGTTTTCGATAAAAACTCTACCAAAAACCGTATCACTTTTGCCGATGTGGCTGGACTGCAAGGTGCAAAACAAGAGGTGGAAGAGATTGTGCATTTCTTGCGCAAACCAGACAGATATACCTCATTGGGCGGTAAGATACCTAAGGGCGCACTGCTTGTAGGACCTCCCGGAACTGGTAAAACCCTATTAGCTAAGGCTGTAGCAGGTGAGGCAGATGTGCCTTTCTTCTCGCTTTCGGGGTCTGACTTCGTAGAAATGTTTGTGGGTGTAGGGGCATCACGTGTGCGCGACCTATTCCGCCAAGCAAAAGAGAAAGCTCCATGTATTGTATTTATCGATGAGATAGATGCTATCGGTAGAGCTCGTGGCAAAAACTCAAATTTCAACAGCAACGACGAACGCGAAAATACGCTTAATCAACTACTTACAGAGATGGACGGTTTCGGTTCTAACTCTGGAGTGATAATCCTTGCAGCTACTAACCGCGCCGAGATTTTGGATAAAGCGTTGATGCGTGCAGGACGTTTTGACCGTCAGATACAGGTGGAACTACCTGATGTACATGAACGTAAAGAGATTTTTCAGGTACACCTAAAACCTCTAAAAACAGACGAAACGGTAGATATTGAATTCTTATCGCGCCAAACTCCTGGTTTTTCGGGTGCTGACATAGCAAATGTATGTAATGAATCGGCTCTTATCGCCGCTCGCAAAGAGAATAAATTTGTTGGAAAACAAGATTTCTTAGATGCCGTAGACCGCATCATTGGTGGACTTGAAAAGAAGACAAAAATCATCACAAACGAAGAGAAACGTAATATAGCATACCACGAGGCTGGACACGCCACGATAAGTTGGCATTTACAATATGCTGACCCTCTTGTAAAGGTAACAATCGTACCGCGCGGTCAAGCTCTAGGAGCTGCATGGTATCTACCTGAAGAACGCCAACTTACATCGCAACAACATATACTTGATAAGATTTGTGCGCTGATGGGTGGTCGCGCTGCCGAAGAACTATTTTTTGGCATACTCGATACTGGTGCTATTTCTGACTTGGAACAGGCAACACGTCGTGCATATGCTATGGTTACATATTTTGGTATGAGCGATAAATTGAAAAATATATCATTCTACGACTCAACTGGTCGCAACGAATATGGTTTTAGCAAACCATACTCTGAAGAGACTGCTAGAATAATTGATACTGAAGTACTTGCAATTATCAACGAACAGTACGAACGTGCAAAAGATATTTTACGCACTCACACTGAGGGGCACAACAAAATTGCTGAAATCTTAATGGAAAAAGAGGTGCTATTCTCTGAAGACCTTGAAGCCGTATTTGGCAAAAGAGCTTGGATATCTCGTGCCGACGAGATTATGGCAGAAAACGATGCTAAACCGACAGAGGATAAAATAATTGAAAATAATATTGACACCGTTGTTGTAGAAGATGGAAAAAGTGGGGAGGTAAATCAACCAACGAACGAAACAAAATAGAGATATGGATTACAAAAATTTATATACACGTACCATAACTGGCATACTATTAGTAGCAATTATTCTCACATCCATAATGTGGAACGATTGGAGTTTTGGGGTTGTATTCTTAATAATTACATATTTAACCACACGTGAGTTTCACATTTTAACAAAGCGTGAAAAAGTATACAATCCACCTTGGTGCTCAGCGGTTGCAGGGGCACTGTTATTTATTGCATATTTCTTTAAAACATCTGGACAATGGTCAGAACCTATTGTGGCAATATGCTGGATTACATACGGATTATATGTTTGCGGTCTAGTCATTTATGGACTATACCGCAAAAATAGCGATGTGATATACAATTGGTCGAATCTTGCATTCGGACAGGTATATGTAGCACTGCCTCTTGCACTGTTAAGCAACACCCTATTTTTCAAAGGCGGACACACACCGATATTGGTGTTGGCTCTATTTTTAATTATCTGGACTAACGACTCTTGCGCATATATGTTTGGCTCGCTATTTGGCAAACATCCACTATTCAAACGCATCTCACCTAAAAAATCTTGGGAAGGGTTTATTGGGGGTAATATTGGTGCACTACTTATGGGTATGCTCATATCGTTTATTGACTCTAACCCTCACCTATTTTTTATAGACTTATCATCAATAGCTACCCCTACACTTAGCTTCTGGGAGTGGATGATATTCACAGAGATTGTAGTGATTTTCGGTACATTTGGCGATTTGATAGAGTCGCAAATGAAAAGAACATTAGATGTAAAAGACTCTGGACGCAGCATTCCAGGACACGGAGGGTGGTTAGATAGATTTGACAGTCTGCTACTTGCATCGCCAATGATTACATTTTACTTATACTTAATAATTTTAGAATAAACAATTAAAACAGAATCTTAGATATGAAACGACGTCGATTAAAGGTACACAAAGAGGGATATGCTATCCTACTAACTCTTATCACCATTCTGCTTACAATCAACATTGTTGTATACACACAAGCTCCACGAAGCACTATGTTTTTCGCCAATATGGTAGTATCTACACTACTATTTGCTTTCTTTGTATATTTCTTCCGCAATCCAGAACGTGAAGTAGAGATAGAAGACGACAGCCTAATTATCGCACCTGCCGATGGACGAGTAGTGGTAGTGGAACCTGCCGAGGAGTGGGAGTATTTCGAGGGACGCAGAATGATACAGATATCAATATTTATGAGTGTATTTTCTGTTCACGCCAACTGGTATCCTATCTCAGGGTTGGTTAAATATGTCAAACATCATAGCGGCAGACACATTGGTGCATTTTATCCAAAATCATCGCACGAAAACGAACGTTCTACTGTTGTGATTGAGAGCGAAAAAGGGCAACAGATGCTTATGCGACAAATTGCAGGTGCATTAGCTCGCAGAATTGTTACATACGCTGCTCCAAACCACAAATGCAGCATAAACGAACATCTAGGTTTCATAAAATTTGGTAGTCGTGTAGACCTATTTATCCCAGAAGGGTCAGAAATTTTTGTGGAAATTGGCGAACACACACGTGGTAATGAAACTATAATCGCTCGACTACCAGACTAATCTAAAAAATAATTAAGATTCTCCTAATGAGAATTTCTTAACCAAAACCCTCAAAATTTATGAAAAACCTACTTATATCATTCGGCATTATTATTGGTATATTCCTACTATTAATAATTACATTTGGCGCAATAGCTATACTAATACCAGAATTTGATTTGAATAGTTACAATGGGCTAATATTCGCGCAATCTATACAATCAATTCTATTATTTGGAGGGGCAGCACTATTGAGCATCTGGGTAACTGAGCGTCGTAACCCTCTGAAACAGGTAGATATCAACAAGCCTATCGATATAAAACAGGTTTTAGTAATAACACTTTTTGCCGTTGCAGCAATTCCTGTAATAACATTCTTTGGCGAACTTAATGCGCTAATCAAATTCCCTGAATCGCTATCAGCTCTAGAAGCTATGCTAAATGAGATGGCACAAGCCAACACACTAGTATTAGAGAAGATATTAAATACATCATCATATGGCAGATTGGGTATCAACCTATTTATAATTGCCGTAATACCTGCTATCACTGAGGAGATTATGTTTCGTGGGTGGATACAACGTATCCTAAATAAATCTGTTGGCACCCACACAGCGGTATGGATTTCTGCAATTATCTTCTCTGCAATTCATATGGAATTTTACGGATTTATACCCCGAATGATAATGGGTGCAGGTATTGGATATTTATACGCTTCAACTGGCTCATTGTGGAGTGCAATATTAGCTCACTTCGTCAACAATGCCGTAGCGACTATTGTAGCGTTTATCAGCTATAACAATCTGTGTTCCATCGACCTCAACACATTAGGAGACTTCAACTCTTGGTACATCGCTATCGGCGGATTTGCTATAGCATTAACTATATTGATAAGATTTATAAGCAATAGCAGCTTAAAAAAAATCAGCTAGTCTAATCAATTATGTGACTGCTGCCAATTCTCGAGGGTAGTCTCTCTGCGCTCTTTTACGATAAATAGAGCCTGTTCGCATATATATTCTGGCAGATAGATATTTCTTAATTGCAAACTGCGCACCCAGCCCGATACATCCTGTTCTTTTAACGAATAGAATATATCCTCTATTAAATCAATCTCATCTGGTGTAAATTCATCCGGTGATTTTCCCGATAACACATCTAACTCCTCATCATCGAAATAGATAACATCATCTGTACTGCTGAGGAGAGTATCTCGTTCACACACTGCGTGTTCGCCACAACAGTCATCTTCAACAACAACTGGAGGAGTTTCTGGTGCTGTGCGGTTTGCCTTTCGCACAACTACCGCCACTACACCCAATAAGATGACTATTAAAGCTATTAAAATGTATAACACTATAATAAATATTTGTCTTGATTAGTAATAAGAATCTTCAATAAAAACTGGTTACGAAATTCCAAATCTATTTAAATCAAAATTCTTTTTCATCTCAGCGGCACTATGCTCTATATATCTCTCGCGCTTCTCCTTATATATATCATTAACCGTAATCAAAATACCAGTCTCCTCTACATCTCCAAATTCATCATTTATAGCAGTACCAAACACTATCATAGATGGCGAGAGGTTCATATAAGCATTAACTAGAGGTGGTATATTTTGCCCAAGACTACGAACCTCACCATTCAAAATTTTATAACTCTCTTTTATCGATGAGGCATTGATAAATATCTCTTTTAGCATCTGAATACTAGTCTTTAACTTCAATTTTTTATGCGGCACAACAAGATTATCATTATCCTTGTAATGTTTATTCATAAAATACAAAATCATATCTCTACCTTTATATCCAAATGATGGATACATTGTAACCTTGCCAAAGAAATATTTAATCTGCGGATACATAACGGTAAGCGCACCTAGTCCGTCCCACAAATTATCAAGAGCGTAAAGCGATTTTACGCCAGACTCTGATTGGTGTTGAAACTTTACATTAACAAACGAACGTCCTAACTCCAATGTGTAAAGCATATACTCATCAATAAACTTCTGCGAGAAATGAAATAGATGACTTGTAGCTAACAGAGGCTGTCCATCATCGCCATATTTAACATTTTCGCCTAAAATAAATCTATAACCACCAATAATTTCGTTGGTATCAGGCGACCAAACAATCAGTTGCTGACACGGCTCTGGCATTGTATCAAACTCATCAATATCCAACTCTTTCCCTGTGCCACCTCCAGCATCACGAAACGCCTCTTCGCGCAAACGGGCAATTTCACGCATCGTATTAGGTGCGTTAAAAGCATTTATTATATAGATTTCGTTATCAGCTTTACTCGTTCTGCGAAGAAAACGCTCAGATGTGAGTTCAGATTTTATTAATTCAATAGATACTTGGGGTATAATTTTTTCCATACACAATAAGTTTAGTTAAAGAGTCTTTTAAGATTATCTTAATTAGTTGGGGATATTAATCCCCAACTATAATTTTTAGAAAATAGGCTATTTCTTTAAGGGGACTTCTAAAAACTCTCCGATTAAAAAATTAAATTAATAAAATAGACTATTTCTTTTAGTCCTCTTAAGCGTTATAAGAGTTGATATAACGCTCATATTTTTCTGGATAGATATCTGCAACTGTGATTTTTATACAGACATCAATACAACCTCCTAAGTCTTCAAATATTGCTGTTCCATACGTCTTCATCGACGATGAAAGTTCGATATACGAGTGAATTAGTGGAGGAATTACATCATTATGAGACCTAACAAAAGTATTCAATTTAATATAATTCTCTTTTGCAGTCCCTTGTCCAAAAATTGCCTCATACTCAGCAATTTGTTCTGGTGTACACAAAACAGCATCTTTAGGCGACAAGCCCCCCTTTTGATCTTTAAAATATTTATCTAAATAATAGATTACAGCATTTCTGCTAATTTCAGGACTCGATGGAAAAACAGATACCTTACCAATCATAAATTTAAGATTAGCATCTTTTGCTAATAATCCACCTATACCATCCCACAAATTATCAAGAGCAAAAATACTCTTGCGCCCCATCTGTCTACCTTGATATTTGGGTTGCACAAAAGCACGAGCCATTTCTAATCCGTGAGCAAACTCCTCTTTTACAAACTCTTCCGTAAAATTAAAAAGGTGGGCAGTATTAACATTAGGCTGTCCATTAGGTTTAATTTTAGAATCTGCCCATATCGTAAATCTATATCCCCCTACGATATCTTCCTCTTCTGGATTCCAGACTATCAGTTGCTGACAAGCGTCATCTTCCAAATCAAAATAATCTAAATCACAATCCTTACCGCTACCACAATCAAGCGGACGAAAAGACTCCTCACGCAAACGACCTATCTCACGCAATACGTTAGGTGCATTTTTATAATTCACTACATAAATTTCATTATCAGCTTTGTTAGTTTTACGCAAAAGTTTTTCTGCTGTTAACTCACTTTTCAATAACTCTGTTGCTATAGGTGCAATAATTGGTTCCATACTTTTTTATCTTTTAAAGATTATACTTTCTAGGGGAGTTTTCATAAATCCCCTTATATTTATATTATCGAGGTTGTTATAACCCCACATCTACATATTTGATTTTTCTCCGTTACCCTCTTCTAATTTAGCTACTTTTTGTTTCACCCACTCTGCCCACTCCAAATCAGTTTTACTCTTATCGAATGTCTGCCACGGAATTGGTTCGCCAAAGGTAATAACAAAACTTTTATACTTTTGTTTAAACAGCTCATCTACAAGCATAAACATACCTATGTTTACTTTCATACGTAATATTTCGCTCAATCGAGTTAAGAAATAAAACAGGCGAGAATTTCGTCCCGACATATGTACTGGCACTACATCACGTTGATATTTACGTGCTTGCGTGATAAACATCTTCTTCCAATCCATCTCGCACACCTTACCACCTTTTCTTCTAGCGCATTTACCAGCAGGATATACCAACACTTGATGATCGCTATTAAACATCTTGGTAATATTTTCACTAATATCTCTACTCTGACGAGCACTAATAGCATTTACAGGCACAAAAAACTCTGCTAATGGTGGGAGGTGAGCCAAAATATAATTAACTGGCACTCTAAAACTCTCGCCAAAATATTGATACATCACATCTCCGATAATCAAAGCCTCTGGACCTCCAAGTGGATGGTTGGCAGCAAATAAAGCTACATTTGAGGGATCGAGATTCTCCGCACCTCGCACAGTATATTTAATATCCAGCTGCTCTAATGTCTCGCCAAAAAATTTCACACCATGAGGGTGTTCCACATTCATTATCACATTGTTTACATCATCTTGATGTATACGACGCTTTAAAAATCTGATCACGAAACCAGGCAATTTGCGTTTTACTCTTGCCTTTAATATCTCCTCGATATCAATCGTATACTTGCTATTATCTTTCATATTTTTCTACCTTAATATCATTAATACACGTTGCAATGATGCAATAAAATAGTCTATCTCCTCTATCGTATTATAAAAAGCAAATGAGACACGTGCCGTGCCCGAAACACCAAAACGGTGTGTAAGCGGTTCGGCGCAATGGTGCCCAGTACGAATTGCAACGCCCAACTTATCGAGCATCGTACCAATGTCAAATGAGTGCACACCATCTATCACAAACGAAATCACCGCACTTTTATGCGCAGCTGTGCCAATGATACGTAGCCCCTCGATTGTGAGCATCTTCTCTGTTGCGTATGCCAATAATTTATGCTCATACGCTGCAATCTCATCAATACCAATAGACTCTACATAGTCTAATGCCGCTGCAAGTGCCACACTACCAACATAATCTGGAGTACCTGCCTCAAATTTATATGGCAATTTATTATATGTAGTCTTTTCAAACGTAACATTCTCAATCATCTCCCCTCCCCCATGAAATGGCGGCATAGCATCAAGTATTTCTCGTTTGCCATACAAAACACCAATACCAGTTGGGGCATATATTTTATGACCCGAAAAGAGGTAGAAATCAGCATCTAAACTCTGCACATCAACTGCGATATGGGCTACTGATTGAGCACCATCTATCAACACTTTTGCCCCTACAGCGTGCGCCATTTTCACGATAACCTCCACATCGTTGATAGTGCCAAGTAGATTACTCACGTGCGCCACCGCCACCAATTTTGTTTTATCATTAAGCAACGCCTGAAATTCAGACATTATCAATTCGCCTCTATCATTAATTGGAGCTACTCTCAACTTCAAATTACATCGTTCTGCCGCCATCTGCCAAGGCACGATATTTGCGTGGTGCTCCATCGTGGTAATCACAATTTCGTCGCCCTCGCTACAATTGGCATCTACCCAAGTGCGCGCCACGAGGTTGACACCCTCTGTTGTGCCACGAGTAAATATTATCTCATCTGGCGACTCAGCACCAATAAATTGAGCCACTCGTGCACGTGCTGCCTCGTGTGCCTCTGTTGCTCTGTTGCTCATAAAGTGCGCTCCGCGATGTATATTTCCGTTTTGAGTGGTATAACTGCGCTGAATTGAATCCAAAACCTGTTGAGGCTTTTGAGTTGTTGCACCGTTATCCAGATAGACCAACGACTTACCATAAATCTGTGTGGTAAGTATCGGAAAATCGGCTCTAATTTCTTCGATATTTTTCATTTTTTTACTAAAGGGGACTTCTAAAACCTCCCCAAAGAAAAATTAAATTAATAATGTGAGACCACAAAAATTCCCTTTACGAACATTTTTCTCTGCACCCTGCACAGCGCATCTCTTCACCACGCAATCGGCTCTCGATGAGCAGATATAAACGATCACGCAAAGCATCGATATGTATTTTATCTACCACATCAGCCGAGAAGGCTTGCAACAGTAACAAACGAGCCTCTTTTAGTGCAATACCACGTTGTTGCATATAAAACAGAGCCGATTGATCGAGCATTCCAGTAGTAGCGCCATGACCACATTTTACATCGTCGGCATATATCTCCAATTGCGGACGACCCAAAATACGAGCCTCTTTGCTGAGTGAGATATTGCGATTGGTTTGGTGCGACTCTGTTTTTTGCGCACCCTTCTCCACTAATATTCTACCACTAAATCCTGCAACAGCCTTATCATCTACAATATATTTATATAACTCCTCGCTACGACAGTTCGATACCTTATGACGTATGGTAGTAAAATTCTCACATCTCTGCTCTTTGTCGCCTAACAACATACCGCCAAGCCACACCTCAGCACCCTCACCGTGCATATCCACCTCTACATCATTGCGTGTATTGCCATTTGTGAGT